>JAJCXQ010000441.1 GCA_029263355.1 Acidobacteriota bacterium
AGCTTCAGGGAAAAACCTTGGGAGTGATCGGATTCGGCCGGATCGGTCAACAGGTGGCGCTCCGTGCCCGTGCCTTCGACATGAAGATCCTGGCCTACGATCCGTTCTTGGCGGACGACATCGTGCGTCGTCACGATGCCGAGCCGATGGCGCTGGACGACGTGTTGAGCGCTGCTGATGTCATCACCCTGCATGTCCCGATGACCCCCGACACCCGCAACATCCTCAACGCGGAGCGGATCGCTTTGCTCAAGCCGGATGCTTTGCTCGTCAACTGTGCTCGCGGCGGCATCATCGATGAAGAGGCGCTGCTGGCGGCGCTCAACGACGGCAAGATCAAAGGCGCCGCGCTCGACGTTTTCGCCAAAGAGCCGCCGGTAGATTTTGCCCTGGCGCAACATCCGCGGGTGGTGGCGACGCCCCACCTCGGAGCCCAGACCCGGGAGGCCCAGGTCCGCATTTCGACCGAAACCGCGAAAATGGTGCTCAAGGCTCTAGATGGATCGTTGGCGGTCACCGCCGTTAACCTTCCGTTCCGTCCCGCAGGCCTCGCTGGCGAGCCCTTCCTGCGGTTGGCGGAGAAGATGGGGAAATTGACCCGCAGCATGTTCGAAGGCAGTGCTGATCGCGTCGAGGTGGAATTCTCGGGGTTCGACAAGGAGATGCAGCTGCCGATGACCATCGCGGTGATCAAAGGCGCCCTCGAGGTTCACATGGGAGCCTCGGTGAACTATGTCAACGCCGAACACATCGCTGCCAGCCGCGGTGTCGAGATCGTACAGTCGACGTCCACCGGCTCCGCGGACTACCCCAACTTGATCGCGGTGCGATTGCGCAGCGCGGATCGGGTTTTCGAGGCCGTCGGCACCCTATTCCACGATCGTGACGCCAGGATCGTCCGCCTCGGAGGTTACGACCTCGAGTTCCAGCCCCGGGGGACCTTGTTGGTGGTCCGTAACCACGACGTGCCCGGTGTGGTCGGCAAACTCGGGACCACCCTGGGCAATGCCGGCATCAACATCGCGGCGATCCACCTGTCGCGCCAGCAAGGCAGCGACGAGGCGCTGGCAGTGGCTCGTCTCGATCAGCACCCGGACGCATCGTGCCTGGCCAAGCTGCGCCAGCTCGACCAAGTCAAGACGGCAGAGCTGATCGACGTCGGGCATCATTGAGGAGGGAGGTTCGATATGGCGGGGTCTGACATCAAACGCGTTGGCCTGATCTTCGGTGGTCGCAGCGTCGAGCATCAAGTTTCGGTGAGCTCCGCGCGGACCATCGCCCGCGCCCTGGGTGACGCGGGGCATGATGTGGCGCCGTTGGGAATCGCAACCGATGGTTGTTGGGTCGACTCCGCCCTCGCCTCGCGAGCCCTCGCCGGCGAGCTCGACGACCTGCCGCCCCAAGGCGTCCCGATCGCTCCGACCTTGCGCCATCTGTTGGATGCCGAAGTTGACGTCCTATTCCCGATTGTCCACGGCACCTGGGGCGAGGATGGCACGCTACAGGGCCTGTGCGAGATGGTCGACCTGCCCTACGTTGGCACCGGCGTGTTGTCGAGTGCGGCGGCGATGGACAAAGCGGTGGCCAAGCAGCTGTTAGAAGCCGCGGGCCTGCCCGTCGTCGGTTATGAGTTGATCGATCGACAGTCTTTCAACAGCTCACCGGACGCGGTGCTTCGTCGCCTCGAGCGTTTCGAGCCGCCGGTCTTCGTCAAACCGAGTGTCGGCGGCTCCAGCGTCGGCATTACCAAAGTGCCGAACCGCGAGTGCCTGCGCACCAGCATCGAGCATGCGCTACGTTTCGACGACCGGGTGATCGTCGAGCACAGCATCACCGGGCGTGAGCTCGAGTGTGCGGTGCTCGGCTACCAGCAGCTCGAAGCCTCCGCCATCGGCGAGATCGTCGCCGGCAAAGACTTCTACGACTACGCCGACAAATACCTCGAAGACGGCGCCCAGCTGCTGGCCCCCGCCGACCTCGACGCCGCCACCACCGAGCGCCTCAAAGAGACGGCGGTGAAGGCTTTTGCCGCCCTCAGTGGCTGGGGCATGGCGCGGGTCGACTTCCTGCTCGAATCTCCCGACCGTTTCTACATCAACGAGATCAACACCCTACCCGGCTTCACCTCGATCTCGATGTATCCACGTCTGTGGGAGATCTCCGGTATCGACAACGCCGGGCTTGTCGACCGCCTGGTCGACATTGCTGTGCGTCGCCACCGCGATCGTCAGCGTCTTGATCGGGGCATCAAAGACTGGATCGCCGAGCTGTCCGCGGCTCGCCCGTAGACCTCGTATCGCACCATGGCAAAACGGCAACCCACCCTGACCCGGATCCAAAAGCTGCTGCGCGCCGACGGCGCTCTGTGTGTCACCTTCGTCAATACCGAGCAGCGCCAGCCTCTCGAGTCCTACGACAACCTGCTCGCCTGGGGGCTCGAGACCGGCGCCTTGGAGGCCGGGGACGCCCAGCGTCTCGCCACCCTCGCCGCCGAGCATCCCGGCAAGGCCGCCGGTGCGGTGCGCCGGGCGCGAACGCTCTGCGCTCGCCTGGGCCGCATCCTGCTCACCCTCGCCGTCGGCGACGAGCCCTCTACCAGAGATCTCGAGCCCGTCAACGACCAATTGAGTCAAGCGATGGCGACCCGTCGTCTGGACCCCACCGGCCGGC
>JAJCXQ010000442.1 GCA_029263355.1 Acidobacteriota bacterium
CTGACACCTTCGCCTTGACTCCGGGCAAGCGCACGCTATATCTCACCAAGGATCCCGAGCTCATTCGCCGACAATTGGCGGGGGATCTCGATTTGCGCTGGCAAGACGTCACCCCAGAGGATCTCCTCGACGACGTCAATACCGATGTCATGACTCCTGCTTGGGTGTGCTTTCAGCACCGCCCGGAAGATATCGCTCGAGAAGCCTATGCAGGTTTGATTGTGGACGGCGAGCGGGTGTTCGGACGCGACGCCTTGGCCAATGGCAATTTCGAGATCATCGTTTCCGGCCTTCGGAAAGGGGTTGGGAGCTCTCGCGAGACGGCGGTTCAGGCTGAGAAGTGGTCGGGGATTCGCTTGGCGATCGCCGCCTCGTTCGCCCCGATCCATGCTCGCAACAACGTTAACCAAGGTGTGTTGATGGGCGACTACGATGTGCTGGCACGTCTCGAGGCAGGAGAAGAGATCCCACTCGAAGATTTCTGCCGCGACTATGACCCGATCACCCGTGAGGTTATCCGCCAAGGCGGCCTGTTCTCCTTCGCCAAAGCGCTCGAGTCGAAAGAGATCGAGGTCCCGGTCCATGGAACGTCAAAACGCCCGATGACGATGAGTGAGAAGATCCTGGCGCGCCATCTGATTGGCGTCGACGGACCGGGCTACGTCAAACCTGGCGACGCGGTTTTGGTAGAGGTCGATGGCGGTTACTCCCACGACTTCACGTCGGCCCAGGTGCATTATTTCTTGCAGCAAGAATACGGTGTGGACTATCGCATTCGCCACCCGAAGCGTTTCGCGGCTTTTGAAGACCACCTGGTGTACGCCGACGAGGTCGTGCGCATGCAACCCTACCTGGTCAACGTCAATACCATGCGGAATTTGCAGCGGGACTTCCAGGCCCATTCCGAGGTCGGTGACTATCTGACCGAGGATGGGGTCTCACCCGGTATCTGCCACGAAGTGGCGCGCCAAGACATGGTGAGTCCAGGAGATTTTATTCAGGCGACCGACAGCCACACGTGTATGGGCGGAGCCAACAATGCTCTTGCCTGGGGAGTGGGATCCACCGAATATGCGAACCTGATCTATAGCGGTTTCACGCAGGTTGAAGTGCCGGAGTCGATCCGCTTCGAGTTGACCGGCGAACTGAGCGAAGGCGTCACCGCCAAGGATGTGATGCTCTACATCTTGCTGCACTACGCCCGCACTCAGCAGACCCTGAATCGGGTGATGGAGTTCACCGGCGCAGGCGTGTCGGCGTTGTCGATGGATGAGCGCGCCACCCTCGCAAATATGGCGACGGAGTGCTCAGCACGCGGGGCGGTGGTGATTGCCGACGACAAGACGGGTGCATGGATCGAAGAGAATCGTCCAGGCACCAACGCTTCGGACCTCTTGTCCAAGGCGGTGGATCCGGATCCGGATGCGGTTTACGTCGGCGGCGTGCACTCGATTGACCTCGCTCAGATACGCCCGATGGTGGCGCATCCTGGAGATCCCGATCACGGTGTCCCCTCGGATCCCACCAACGGCGCTTGGATCGAGGACCTGGACCGTGTCGAGGTTGATATCGCTTATGGCGGCAGCTGCACCGCGGGCAAGATCGATGATCTCGAATTTTACCATCGAGTGGTCAGCGAAGCGGTGGCCGCGGGACGGAAGATCCACCCACGGGTCTCGTTCCTCATTCAGTTCGGTTCCAAGACCGCCGAAACCTACGCTCGAGAACACGGCTTTATCGACACCTTCGAGCAAGCAGGAGTGCGTTTGATCCAACCTGGATGCGGAGCCTGTATTGGTTGCGGCCCGGGGGTCTCGGAGAACAACGAACAGGTCACCGTCAGTGCGATCAATCGCAACTACAAAGGACGTTCGGGTCCGGGGCGACTCTACCTGGCTTCGCCGCTATCGGTCGCCGCGTCTGCGTTCACCGGCTACATCACAGACTACCGACCGGGAATGTTCGCCGGCAGCTGATAAGGGTGGCTGATCGCCGACACTGGGGGCATGAGTGACAGGTGGGCGGCGAGGCGGTCCATGGTCGTGAGTCGACGCCAGATGATAAACTCGGGCTATCTAACGTCTTTCACTGAGCGCTGCCCAAGAAGGCCAAAGCGATGTTTGTAGACAAAAGCCGGATCGAGGGGATGAGTCTTCTGAAGGTTGAAGGCATTATCAAGTTGGGAGAGAGCGCCGAGTTTCTCGCTGAGAATCTCAAACGTACCCTCGAGAAAGACGAGGGGCACGTCATGATGGACTTCTCCAAGATCAACTACATCGATTCGACGGGCATCGGAGAATTGGTCGGTTATCTGGGGCGATTCGCGGATCTTGATCGTAAGCTCATCCTGATTAATCCCTCGGAGAGGATCCGTAAGCTGCTGGCGATCGCCCAGCTCAACCATCTCTTCCCGACATATCCTGACGTGCAATCGGCGGTTGCTGCCGAGAGTTAGGCCGGTTTGAAGCGCAGGACCAAGCCCGCTCCGACGGCAGCCAGCATCAGTCCAACGTAGAACCAGACTTCCGGGGTCGTTTTTGGTCGATGCCACGTCATGCTGACCAAGACGTTGACGATGGGGGCGCCAGCGAAAACCAGTGGCGCGACGAAGAGTGGCGTCCCACCCCACATGAGCGCCATGATGATAAAGAGCGCTCCAGCAGCGCCTGCAGCCCCGGCGATGAAGGCGAAGCGGGTGCCTTCACGATTGAAAGCCCAGGGTTCGACTTTTGCTCCCAAGAGGCCGAGCGGAATCAAGACAGCCGTCAAGAAATAGGCGAGGCCAACGCAGAGGAAAGCTCGGACCGCCCCACCTTTGAGCAGAGTTTGGCCTTCATGCATCAGCGGGACGTAGCAACCCCAAGACAGAATTGCGCCGAGGACAAAGAGGAGCCATAGTTTCATTGTTCTTCCTTTCGTCGAAAAAGAGAGTGACACGAGGGTGATGCCCTCGCGTAAGCGTGATCAGTGTTCGGTTTTGAGAGCCGGAATCAATGGAACGCGAAGCGCCGCAATCGAGGCTCCAGCACAGGCGACAAGGCCAAAAAGCAAGATGCCACCGAGGGTGCCGAGGATCTGTGACCAGGGAATGCTGGAGCCAGCACTCAGCAGATGTGGACCGGCGGTCACCAGAGCAGCCGTGGTGCCAATCGTGAGCCCTGCAACCAACAGCAGGCTGTTTTCGGTCAACACCATCCAAGTGAGGGTCGAGCGACGATAGCCGAAGGCGCGCATCGTCGCCAATTCCCCCCGGCGTTCCAGCACATTGCGAAGCAGAACGATCGCCAACCCCACGGTGCCCAGCAAGAGGCCGAGGCCCCCGAGGGTCCGGAACGTCGACAAGAATGTGTTCTGTACGGCATGGAACGCTGCAAGCTTCTCGAGCGTCGACTCGGCGTCGAAGCCGTAAGGACCGAGTGTGCTCTCCAAAATACGGGTGACTTCATCAGCACTCGCTGGGGGAGCATCAATCAAGAATACCGAGGCGCCCTCTTGTTGCGGGAAGTAGGTTTCGAAGTTTTTTTGGGAGACCAGGAGCTCGCTCTGGAAAATGCTGGTTTTGAGGTTGCCGACGAGGCGCAACCTAACGTCACCGCCGAGTCCGTCGGGCATGACCAGTTCTTGGCCGAGGGGGAGCTTGAGGATCCATTGTGTCGAGTTGATGTCTCCGAAGGCCGGGATGACTCCCGGTTCGAGCTCTTGCTCGAGCAGGCTCCAGGGGTTCTCGACCTCTTCCTGGGTGTTTTGGAAAATGAACCCACCGCGCTCGATCATGACGGGAGGCACGGCAAGAATTCGTGGTTCCCGGGGTTGGTAGAGGTTGAGGCAACTGGTGTCGTCTCCGGGTAGGAGTCGAAGGGGAGTGACGGTGACTCCATTGAGCTCAGTCTCGTCTTCGGAAGTGAAGCCAAGCTCGAACCGACCCTCAGCCGAATCGAGGTCTCGCAGAAGGGGTACATCAGCTTCGCCGATCAACCGATAGCCGCCGGTTCCGGAGTCCCTGCCGAGCGCTTGATTCGAAAAGTCTTCGTGAAAGGCGGCGACAGTGACGATCATGAAGCTGGCAGAGGCGACGAGGGTTGCGGCTAGCAGACTGCGTCGCCGGTGTCGACCACCGTTCGCCGCCGCCATGCGGATCAAGGTCCAGGTGCCAGGTCGCAGTGAGTTCCCGGCGCCGCCGCCCAGCAGCAACGAGAACGCAGCCAACAGCCCGACGAGAAGTGCGGGCCCGGCGATTCCAAAAATGGCTGCGTTGCGCGTTTCACCCGTGACGACTGCGTAAGTCAACAGAGCGCCAGCAAGGCTGAGAGCGATCACAGTGGTCCAACGTGCGCGACTTCCGGCTCGTGTATCGACGGGTTCGCTGACGCGCTTCAGCAGAGCCGGCGTTGGTATCTGACGCAAGGCCCGCACTCTGCGCCAGATAGCGAAGAGGACAACGAGTACCGCGATCAGAAAGCCGGTCACAAGAGACCTTGGCTCGACATGAAGGAAAAGCTCGGACGTTCCGAAAGCTGGACGCCACCATGTTCTAAGCGCGGTCATCATGAGCGATGCATAACCCAAGGCTCCAGCCAGCCCGACGAGCCCTCCAAACACTGCCAGCAAGCCACCTTCTATCAGAAGCTGTCGCCGGACTTTCTGTGAGCTGTAGCCGACAGCTTGCAGCAATCCGACTTCGGCGACTCGCTGTTCAACTCCGAGGCTGAAAAGCAAGGCGACAAGTAAGGCTGAGGAAATGATGAGAAAAAAGCTGAAGCCCAGAAAGTATTGAGAATAGTTGCTCGAACCCACAGAGGCCGCGAGACCCAATTGTTTGACCGGTTGGAACGTCAGACCGAAGGCGTCTAGGGGCAGCCGCTCGATGAGACGGTGTCCGAAACTCTCCGCAAAGGCGCTTGGGTTGTCGGCTGCAACGCCCTCGTGATCACCTCCGCCTGCAGGCATGATGCGGATCGCGGTCAGCTCACCCCAGCGGTTCTGCCACAGCTGCTTGCCGGTTTCGGTAGCGATAAACGCCTTGGGGGTACCACCGTAAAGATCCCAATAGTCTTCGTCGACACTTCGGATGGCGCCAAGGTCGATCGGAAACGGCGGGTCCCAATCGGCCATATTGTCATTACCGGCAATGCCCGGATACTCCTGCGAGAGTGAAGAGTCTGCTCCCAACCCTTGCAGTGCCACAATCCCTCGCAACGAGAAAGATGATGTCGCAGGGATAAGCTCTTCACGGGGGCCGACGCGAAAGTACTCGAGCTCTACGGTATCTCCGACGTTGGCTCCGAGGTCTTTTGCAGTCCATGAGTTGAGCAGGATCTCGGACGCTTCGAGGGCAGGGGCTGGGGAGCCGTCGAGCAGTGAAAGGGTGCCGTCAGCGGCTGTCCAGCCGTCTGTAGCGGTTTGGGTCGCGGTGACCGTTGAGTAGGGGACTTGATGGTCGCCGACACGTATGCCGTTTGCTAGGTACGTCAGAATCGGCAGGGTCGCGGCCCCAGTCTCCTCCGCCAGGGACTCGATCGTCGTGATTAAACTAGGCCGAAGAATATATTCTTGGCTCTCTATGGACAGCGCGCCGTTTCGGGGCTGCAAGATCAATCCAAGATCGTGCACCTCGAGTGCCTCACGGAGGATCTCGTTCAACGCTTCCGCGCTGTTCTCCAGTTGAGATGCCGGATCCTCGGCAACCACCAGGCCATTGATCATACCCTCTTGATCAAGAGCTTTCTGGAGAGCGGGTAAGGGGACGAAGACATTGTAGGGAGAGGATTGATGTGCCGCCAGGCCGAAGCGCCCGAGATGTTTGTCCGGTAGCACACGAACAATCTCCAAGCGTATGGTCTCAACGGCGCTGGCGGTGTCTTTTCGACCTAGCAACGAGCCTCTCGGAACGTCGCTCCACCGTTTCAACGACATCAAGATCTGGTCACCCGCTTCGGCTTGAAGGGCTCGTCGTAGTGATTCGTTGATTACGGCCGGCGGAAAGATGCCGCTCCGGGAGCTGTCGAAGAATCCCGGCGTGTCACCGGCTTGGCCGCTGTCGTCCAGCGCGCCGTGACCAAATACGGCCAAGAATTCGTCTTGAATGCCCTGCAAGCCAACGTCGGACGCCCGGGTCCGTGTTTGGGCATGCAGAGCACTACCCTGGAGCAAAATAGCGGGTGCGACGGCCGCAAAATTCTTGTCGAAGTCTTCTAAAGAGGCGAGTCGCTGTGCGACCTCCTGGCTGAAGAATCGTTGCCCGGCGAGAGCATGGTCAATGCCACCGAGGCGTTCGAGGGTCAACACCTGAAGGCTGTTTCGTACCGAGTCGCCGACCAGCAGAGCCCCTGTGAGGACTGCTGTCGCCACCGCGGCGCCGGCAGCGACCGCCAGATTCATCGGCCAGTAGTAGGTCAGTGATCTGAGCACAGGCCTTCCCTCAATTCCAGCCGGCGGTCGAATCGTGCGGCGAGCTCCAGGCTGTGGGTCACCACGACCAGAATCGTGTCATCGCTTTGTAGCTCGATCAGCAGATCGCCGACATCGCTAGCCGTTGCTTGGTCTAGACTGCCCGTGGGTTCATCACAGAGCAGCAGACTCGGTTGGTTGATCAGCGATCGTGCGACCGCGACGCGTTGTCTTTCGCCGCCGGAGAGCTCCGCGGGCCGGTGGCTCAAACGATGGCTGAGTCCCACCCGCTCGATCAATTGGACCGCGGTATTCCGGGATGAGCTGGAGCTCGACGAAGGGTAAGCGAGGGCAGGGATCAAGACATTCTCCAGCACGGAATACTGGGGGAGTAGGTGGTGGTCTTGAAAAATAAAGCCGATGGCTGAGTTTCGGAACCGGGCGAGCCCAACTTCCGGCAAACTGAAGGGGTCGCGGTCGTTGATGAGCACCCGGCCAGACGATGGCTGATCGAGGGTCCCTATGATCTGGAGGAGGGTGCTCTTTCCGGAACCGGAAGGACCAGTAATAGCTAAAGAATCGCCCCCCGACATCTCGAAGCTGATGCCTCGGAGCACTTCGACGCGGTTGTGCGTCGTCTCATAGTTCTTGGTGACGGCGTCGACTTTCAAGGACACTGCAGGCTGCAATTCGGATTCTCCTTGTTTAGGTATTGACCCCGGTCAGGAGTTGGGCTCGGACTCGGTAGTGGCCGGATTGGAACAGGCGCCCAGAAACTCTGGCGCAGCCTCGATTTGGTCTGCCAGGAACGGTGGAATGGGTATCGGGCGAGGTCGGTGCTCCAGCGACGGATCGCTCTTGGGCTTCCATGGTAGGGCACAGAAGATACTAGAGATCTCCCCCTCTGCAATGGTTCGTCCTTGGCAGCTAAAGTGGATGCGGTAGGTCATCGCTCGTTTTCCCTTACGCCGCACTTTGAGGTGAATGTCGAGGATGTCTCCTAGGCGCGCAGGACTCTTGTACTGACATGATGCCGCTACCCGCGGCCAACCCGCTTCGCAGTCTTCGTAATCGAAATGCACGTTGGTCCCGAGGCGTTCCAAGAACTCATGCTCTGCGGTTTCCATAAAAACGAAGAAGCGGGCAAAATGCACAATCCCGGCCATATCTGTGTCTGCGAATTCGATTCGGCGCTGGGTACGAAGTTCATGCATTGCGTTATCGTAACCGATCCGGTTGGCCAACGTTGCTCTGGCTCGAGTCGTCACCCAGCGATCGTTTCCATTGTTGAGACTGGCTGCCTAAGATGGCACGGATTCCACCGATCGATCTCGGTTCGCAGTGTAAGTCCTAGCCGCGCTACAATCGGACCCAAAGGTTGTGAGATGAACAAATCTGAATCAGAAATGCTGATCGGCCGCCTGGCCATCCACTATCAGATTCTGTCGAAGGAACAAGTCACGGAAGCTGTGCGGCGCTGGCGGAGCGTGCCCGGAGGCAGCGACCTGGGTGGTTTCCTGGTAGAGCAGGGCTACTGTCAACCAGACGTTCTCCGTAAGCTAGAGCGGGCAAAAAGCCAATACCTAGAGAAGCACCAGACCGACGCTTCGCCTCAATCGGTACCGTCTCAGCCGGCACCGCCTGAGACCCTGGTGCCTGACAGTGTAGCTAACAGCGGAGCCGAAGCAGCACCGACAGATGCTCAAGCTTCCTTGGAGTCGGCTGAGGACGAGCAACCCGAGTGGAAGGTTCGATTCAACCGGTCAACCACGCTCGAGGACCTCCTGCGGCAAGCTTCAGAGCTGCAGGCGAGCGACCTGCATCTGCACAGCGGAGCACCACTTAAAGTGCGACTCCATGGTCGACTCGAAGCAGCCTCGGAGCTCGTCGACCGCTCGAGAGTCAAGGAGCTTCTCTATGGGCTGTTGACCGACGAGCAACAGGGCCTTCTTGAAGAACACCGGCAACTAGATTTCTCGTTTGCGATCGCTGATGTCGGCAGGTATCGCGCCAATGCCTATTGGCAGCAACGCGGGGTTGACGCTGTATTTCGAACCATCCCGCTGGAACCGCCCACTTTGGAGGAGCTCGGGCTCCCTGAGACGTTCCAAGAATTGGTGTCATTTCACCAAGGAATCGTATTGATCACCGGGCCGGCAGGGTGCGGAAAGTCATCAACGATGGCGGCATTGGTGCGGCTGATCAACGAGAAGCGACCTGATCACATCATCACCGTCGAAGATCCGATCGAGTATGTACATCGGTCGGCTCGCTGCGTGGTCAATCAGCGCCAAGTTGGTCCCCACACAGAGTCGTTCGCTCGGGCCTTGAGGGCGGCGCTCCGTGAAGATCCAGATATCATCGTGATCGGGGAGTTGCGGGACCTCGAGACCGTCTCCCTGGCGCTCACGGCAGCCGAAACGGGCCATCTGGTATTGGCGACGCTGCACACATCGAACGCCATCCGGACCATCAACCGCGTCCTAGGAATTTTCCCTCCCGATCAGCAGGCACAGATCCGGATGATGTTCTCGGAGTCGCTGCGCGCGGTGGTGTCGCAACGTTTGGTACGGCGACGCGACGGCACCGGCAGGACGGCGGCGGTCGAGATCTTGAACAACACCAAAGCCGTCGGCAACTTGATCCGAGAACAGAAAACCTTCCAGCTACATTCCGTCATGCAGACTGGCGCTCAATATGGGATGTGCCTGTTGGACCACTCGTTGGCCCAACTGGTCAAGAGGCGCATCATCTCGAAGGAGACTGCGCAAGCCGAGGCTGAGAAGCCGGAAGCCTTTAAGTAGGGGAGTGCAGGTTGGCACGAATCCACGAGTTGTTTCGTAAACTGAAAGAGGTGGAGGGTTCAGACCTGCACTTGTCGGCCCCTTTGAAGCCCAGAATAAGGATTCATGGCGAGCTTGAGGACGTTGACGACTGGGAAGCTCTGTCTCACCAGGATCTCAGTGAGTTGTTGCGCGAGATCACTTCCGAGGAACAGTGGAAGGGCTACCAAAGTTGCGGTGACCTAGACTTTGCGTATGGCCTCGAAGGTGTCGCTCGATTCCGCGCCAATTATCTACGCCAAGAAAATGGTGCTGCGGCTGTCTTCCGGATCATTCCCGAGAAGATCCTCACCCTTGCCCAACTGGGGCTGCCCAAATCGGTCGAAGGGCTAGCCCACACTCGGCAAGGATTGGTGTTGGTGACCGGACCCACTGGTTCGGGAAAGTCGACAACGTTGGCAGCGATCATCGATCACATCAACGATACGTATGATAAGCACATCGTCACCATCGAAGACCCGGTCGAGTTCGTACATCCCAACAAGAAGTGTGTGCTGTCGCAGCGCGAAGTCGGCACGGACACGGTGAGCTTTGCGGCTGCGCTCAAGGTCGCGATCCGCCAAGACGCTGACGTGATCCTGGTCGGGGAGATGCGTGATCTCGAGACCATTTCCTTGGCTGTCACAGCCGCCGAAATGGGAACCCTGGTCTTTGGCACCCTGCATACCAACAGCGCTGCTAAAACCATCGATCGATTGATCGATGCATTCCCAGCCGAAGAGCAGAACCAGATTCGGACGACCCTCGCCGAGTCGGTCGTCGGTATCGTTTCTCAGCTCCTGCTGCCGACCAAGGATGGTAAGGGGCGTTGTGCGGTGCACGAAATTTTGCTGAAAACCGGCGGCCTCGCCAATGTCATTCGAGAAGGCAACACGCCAATGCTGCAATCCATCATTCAAGGTGGACGCGCCAGGGGAATGTGCATGATGGACGACTCTCTATTCGAGAAAGTCGAAGCGGGCAAGATTTCTGCGGAGGCAGCCTTCATGAAAGCACAAGACAAAGCACGCTTTGAATCTTTGATCAGCCGAGAAGATGAAGAGTAGGAACAAGATCACACGACTCATTCGAGGTGCCGATGAACATACGACCGATGTTTACGCTAGCGTTCTCACTGCTGATACTGGCAGCTTGTGGCGATTCCAAGAGTGGAACTAAACCAACTTCTGCTTCTGAGACTTCGGGATCCGAGGCTGAACACGAGGCATCCGACGTGTCTGATATTGAGAGCCGCCTGGCAAAATACACCTCTTTCAAGTTGACTGCGGACCTGGATGGACTCAGCGCTCAACAGCAAAAGATGCTTCCTCTTCTCATCGAAGCCGCTGAGGCGATGGATGCGGCTTTTTGGCTTCAAGCCTACGGTGACCGCGAGGCTCTGCTTGCTTCGATCGAGGATGAGAACACCAGACGGTATGTCGAGATCAACTACGGTCCATGGGATCGCTTGGCAAACAACGAGTCTTTTGTCGAAGGGGTTGGAGCCAAACCCAAAGGGGCCAACTTCTATCCGACGGATATGACCCCCACCGAGTTCGAAGAAGCGGCCGAAAAACAACCCGAGCTTCGTGGCCTTTACACCGTAGTCCAACGTGATGCCTCGGGTGGCCTAAAGGCTGTGCCCTACAGTCAAGCCTATGGTGACGCGTACCAGAAGGCTTCTGAAAAGCTGTTGGAGGCGGCAGAGCTTGCCGAGGATCCAGGTTTCGAGAAGTACCTGCGTCTGCGGGCCAAAGCGTTGCTGACCGACGAGTACTTCGACAGCGACATCGCCTGGATGGACATGAAGACCAACGCCATCGACATTGTGATCGGCCCAATCGAGAACTACGAAGATGCCCTGTACAACTATAAAGCGGCCAGCGAAGCCTATGTCCTGATCAAGGATCTTGCCTGGAGCAAGAACTTACAGAAGTACGCAGCGATGTTGCCTGATCTGCAGACAGGGTTACCTGTGGAAGCCGAGTACAAGCAAGAAAAGCCTGGGACCGACTCGGACCTCAATGCTTACGATGTTGTCTATTACGCCGGCGACTGCAACGCCGGCTCGAAGACGATCGCCATCAACTTGCCCAATGATGAAAAAGTCCAACTGAGTAGGGGCAGCCGACGGCTTCAACTCAAGAATGCGATGCGGGCCAAATTCGACCGAATCCTAGTTCCGATCGCTGAGGTTCTCATTGCCCCCGAACAACGCTCGCTAGTGAGCTTCGATGCGTTCTTCGAGAACACGATGTTTCACGAAGTGGCTCATGGTCTTGGCATCAAGAACACGATTACTGATCGCGGCACCGTCCGCTCAGCGCTCAAGAATCACGCCTCAGCGCTCGAAGAAGGGAAGGCCGACGTCTTAGGTCTCTACATGCTGACCTCGCTTCACGAGCAAGGCGAGCTTGATGAGGATCAGATCGAAGACAACTACGTGACGTTCATGGCGAGCATTTTCCGTTCGATTCGATTCGGAGCCTCGAGCGCTCATGGAGTTGCGAATCTAATTCGCTTCAACTACTTCGCCGAGATGGGTGTCTTCTCTCGTGATCAAGAGTCCGGTGTGTATCGTGTAGATGTCGACAAGATTGCCGAGGCGACCAACGCGTTGTCGGCAGCGATCTTGAAGCTTCAGGGGGATGGCGACTTTGATGCGGTGGGCGCCTTTGTCAGTCGCTATGGAAGCCAAGGAGAGACGCTGAAGGGTGACCTCGATCGACTTTCGAAGGCCGGCATCCCAGTTGACGTCGTCTTCGAGCAGGGGGTGGAGGCCTTGGGAATCTAAGATCCTGTCAACTGGCGGCTCGGTGTCGGAAGATCTCGAATAGGGCCAAAGCCGCCGCTACGGTTGCATTCAAGGACTCGACAGGCGGTAGGGTAGGTATCGTCAGTTCGAGTTCGATGTTTGCTTGGGCTTGGGGTGAAAGGCCTCGACCTTCCGCCCCGAGCGCAAGAACGATCGCGCCGCTTAGATCAGTTTCGAAGAGACTGCTACCGCCGCGGGGTACAAGACCTATCCACCGCGGCTGTTTTGCCTCCAGGCGGCTGTTGAGAGTCTCCGGAGAACACCCGATAGCAACCGGTAAACGCAAGAGGCTTCCTGCAGAAGCTCGCAGCGCACGAGGATGGTTGGGATGGGCGGTGTGTGGACTCAGGCAAAGGGCCGCAGCGCCAGTAGCTTCAGCGACTCTAGCCAAAGCTCCGAGGTTGCCTGGATCCTGGAGCCCATCAGCGTAGACTACGACCGGGTTGTTTTCGAACCTGAGTTCACTGGAAGTCTTTCGTGGCAAGCGCATCACCGCAATGATGCCCCGAGGCGAATCGCTATCGGTGATCTCAACCAGCAGCTTGCGATCGATCGCGAGCGGTCGGAAGGGGAGCCTGGAGGTCAAGTTCCGAGCGGCTGCGCTATCCATGAACTCAGGCGTTGCCAGCAGTGAACGTGGCTCAAGCCCCGCCGTCAATGCTTCTCCGATCAAGTGAGGCCCCTCGAGCAATGCCCATTCGTCTTTACTTCGCTGCGCTCGACGAATAATCTTCAGCTGCTCATTCTTTCTGCTGGTGATCATGACACGCGATCTTACGAACTTTTGGCAACGGTTCCAATCTGGAATTGAGGTTGCTGTCGGAGGAAGTCTTCCGGAAAAACGACTCGGCGTTCGAGATGGTTTTGTACGCTATTTCCACGAAGGGCTCAAAGCTTCAGTGCCGATCTCAGTCACTCCTCAGCCACAGGATGAATCGCTCACGCCTCTTCCCGTCACCGACGAAGACATCCTGTCCCTAGCGCAGTCTCGTGCCCGCGACCTGGAACTCCTCCATGGAGACCGGTATGGCTTTTATGTCGGCAACGAAGCCGGTCTTTTGCTGTTCGAGGCTGGGAACCAGAGTCGCTATCTCGTGCGGAGTTGGACGGTCGTGCGCGTAGTCGGCGAGGAGGCTTGGGGAAGCAGTGGATCGGTGCAGCTACCAGAGTCCGTCATCAGAGGGCTCGATGCTGGCGACCTGCCCTTGACGGTGCCCGGCACGCGCCGCAGCGGCGGAATGTTCAGCTCGCTGACCGGTGGTCTCGAGACCTGGCGCAGTACAACTGCACTTGCCACCGTCAATGCCATCTCAACTCTGATGTACGGACGTCTCGACAGCCGCCCGATGCGAAAGCACCCTAGACGATAAGTCTATTCGGGGGCTCGCTGAGGGAGCTCACTCAGGGCCATCGTCGCGGGTCAGCTAACTCAGGCGGCTGGTCAATTTGATCTTGGAGATGCCATCGGAGGACTCGATCGGCTTCGCTGGTTCCTGCCTGGCGCACCCGCTGCTGAAAGAAGATCGTGAGAGCCGTGGCGGCAAGTGTCGTAGCGATCAACACGACCAAAAAGAATGACTCTATTGGGCCGATGCCAACCGAGAACAGTTCACCGAAGTGAGAAGCCAAGATGCCGAGGCAGCCAAAGCCGCTGCTCACAGCAATACCCGCAAAAAGATTGCGTTGGGCTTCTTCTGGCTCGGCCCTGTTACTTGCAAGAAGGATCTCCAAGTCGTGCCTGGAAACAAGACAGCCCGACCGCGAATCCGGATCTGTCTGCGGTGTCTTTGCATAGCTATCCATGATCTGACTCACTTTCAACGACTTGGTATTCCAGGAAATCGATTTGCCTGCGGACGATGTCTAGATCTTTCTTTGTGAGCTGCATCGGTAGCCAGAGTCTGGCGATCTTGCTACCTGAGAGCAAGAACTCGAATCGTTGCTCGGCACCTGCCACTGCAGCATCTACCACTGGAGCACCTTCCGGTGGCCGCTGATCGGGTTTTGGCTGGTCTTCATCTGGAATTCGGAGGGTTCCGTCTGAAGCAATGACACCAGCGTATCGCGCGGATCGCATGAAGATTTCGGCAGCGGCACTGCTGGCCTTCTGAGTGATGCCATGATCTAGCGCCAGGATGCGGGCAAGCTGAACAGGTACTCGCCCTTGAGGTTCATAGCGGTCGAGTAGGGCTTTAAAGAGGGTCGGATGGTTGAGAGCGAGCTGCAATGCTTGCTGCCTTTCGTCGGCGTCTTGGGCGCGCAAAAGCCTAGACGCAAGCGGAGTCGCGTCATACAGCCCGGTCCGGCGTTTCAGCAAACCGTATTGGGTGAGAGCAGAGATCTTCCTAGCACCCGGACCGCCATAGACATTCGAGTAACCCAGGATTTCCGCTAGCAGTTCACGGCTGATGGCATCAGGTCCTAGGCGACTGACAATCTGCCCGATGATCCCATCGGCTTCCTCCAGACAGATGGCAGGGTAAGCCCGAGAGCGCTCATTCGCCAGCTTGACCATTCTTCCTTCTCCCACTCAATCCCCCCAGCCCGATGCCGGAAGCGCATACAAAACTACACCAAGTGGGAGGAAGAAGGAAGGTATGTGCAGCACATATTCGCATAAACCTCTCCTAGAGTATCGCTTACAGGTGATTACAAATTGTTCCAAAATAGAGAACGCTGGATAATTTAGTAGTTCTTAGGAGAATTAGTGTGCGCGTTTCCTGGCGAGTTTAGGCCACATTGACCATATTTTTGCTCGTCTGTTAGGATCCACATCTTCAGGCTAGGTATCCGATTCAGCTGTGGCTAGAGCCACGGGAGATGGCGGTCCTAGGCTTCCGAGTCACCCCCTCGATCCCTCAACTCCAAGCATCCCCAAAATATCGAGTCGCGGATGCTCAACACCATTCGACGTCAAAGCTGGTAGCGCTTTCGACGCAAGGAGTGCCGCTGAATGACTGAGCCCAGCAAGTACCTTTTCACCTCTGAATCGGTAACCGAAGGCCACCCAGACAAGATGGCCGATCAAATCTCTGACGCAGTCTTGGACGAAGCATTACGACAAGACCCGATGAGCCGTGTCGCCTGTGAGACCCTCGTCACCACAGGCATGGTGCTTTTGGCTGGTGAGATCACCACCCAGGCGTACCTTGACTTCTCGGGGATCGCTCGTAAGACCGTCGAAGAGATTGGTTACGTCGATAGTCGCTTGGGATTTGACGCTGCAAGCTGCGCTGTGGTCTCGGCCATCGACCCTCAATCGCCAGATATCGCGATGGGTGTGGACCCGGGGGGAGCGGGAGACCAAGGGCTGATGTTTGGATTCGCATGTCGCGAGACCAAAGAATTAATGCCGCTCTCGATTACCCTAGCTCACCGCCTCACCGAGTCGCTTGCGTCGGTTCGAAAAGCAGGGCAGCTGCATTGGTTGAGACCGGACGGGAAAAGCCAGGTCACAGTCGAGTATGACGGCGACTTGCCCAAGCGGGTTCATACTGTCGTGATTTCCACCCAGCATGACCCTGACGTGGAGCATGATGACATTCGTCGTGAGATTTTGGAGAAGGTCATACGGCCAACGATTGCTCCTGAAATGATGGATGAAGACACCATCTTCCACGTCAATCCCACCGGGCGTTTTGTCACTGGCGGCCCGCAGGGAGACTGCGGTCTTACCGGACGGAAGATCATTGTTGACACCTACGGCGGATACGGTGGCCACGGCGGCGGTGCGTTCTCCGGTAAGGACTCAACAAAAGTTGATCGTTCCGCCAGCTATATGGCCCGCCACATTGCCAAGAATCTCGTAGCGGCTGATCTGGCAGATCGCCTCACCGTTCAGCTCGCCTACGCGATCGGTGTAGCCGATCCGGTGTCGGTCCACGTCGAGTCTTTTGGTACTGGAAAGGTCAGCGACCGGCGCCTCGAGGCGCTGATCCGCGAGCACTTCCCGCTGACCCCGAAGGGGATCATCGACCATCTCGAGTTGCGACGTCCGATCTTCAGGCAGACCGCGGCCTACGGTCACTTTGGTCGTACCGGCGACGGCTTCTCGTGGGAGAAGCTTGATCATGTCGATGAGCTTCGAGCAGCTATCGACTGAGTCGTAGCACCGAGGCCCTCTCGGGAGAGGCCTGCCGAAGAGATCTGGGGGGTTGCCGCTATCGGCGATCCCCCTTTTTCGTGTTGGCCAGACTCAGGTTCGGACACCCAAGAAAAGGTAGAGCGAGAAGATCGCGAAAATTGCGTTGGGAGTCCAAACTGCAACTGCAGGCGGCAAGATGGCATTCTCACCCAGCGCAGCGAAGATGCTCAAGAAAATCATGAGAATGACGCCGAGTATTAGGGAGAGCCCGATTCCATACAGAGCTCCTTGGCGCCCAAGTCTGAACGCGAAGGGTAGGGCCACAAGCGCCATGACCAAGGTAATCACGGGGTAGGCGATCTTGTTGTGGAGCGCAACCTCAAGTTGAGGCACTTTCTGGCCGCTGTTCTGCAGTTCTTGGATGTAGTCCCGCAACTCGACGAAGTCCATCTCTTCGGGTTTGCGGAGCCCTCCCCGGAAGTACTCCGGATCTTGGGCCAGCTGATAACGCTGAGCCTTATCGAACGCGACGAAACCTGTTTCGTCTTGCCCATCCCAGGATCTCGACCATCCGCTCGAAAGCATCCACCAACCATCTTCGACGTACGTAGCGCTCTGGGCCCAGAGGCGGTCTGTCAGTCGATAGTTCTCGTCGAACTTGAAGATCTGAAGCCGGTGTAGCTGCTGCCGCTCTTCGTCGAGGAAGGCGTAGTTGTACAGGTAATTTCCCTTACCGAACAGCCAACGCTGATCGGCTCTATCCCTGGCCTGGCTCGGGTTGCTGCCTCTGATGATAGATCTGAGCTCTGCTGCACGCTCGTTGGAAGCAGCCAAAACTTCGGATTGCAAGACTCCGCACAGAGCTGCAACGAATGTGGCCGCCAACACAACAGGAACTGAAAGTCGATAGAGGCTCATTCCCAGAGCCTTGCATGCGATGATCTCGTTGGTGCGGGATAATAGACCGAAGCTAATGAGGGTGGTGACCAGCACCATGATCGGTGCGATCTGGTAAACGATAGAGAAGATCTTGAGCTTGTAATAGTCAGCTATGACGCTGAATGGCGCCTCACTATCGAGAATGTTCTCAAAGTTGTCTGCGAGGTCGAAGGCCAAGTAAACAGCGACACCACTGATGAAGGATATGGTTAGGACGCGGAAGAACGTGCTGAGCACATAACGGTCCACAGAATTTGGAAAGCGAAGGCGAATTTCGGGTATCCGCAGGATCACCTTGGGGCCTTGCCGGCGAGTGCCCGAAGCGATGCGTCGCGACTTCTTGCGTTCTTCTCGCTGGGTCTGGAAGTGGAGAAGTCGGCTCCATACGGTCTCCTGAATCCAACGGTCCATGTTTGACAGCAGAAGACTCTTGTCCCGATTTCGTCGCGTCAAGAGGAACAAGCCGACAAACAACAGCGCTATGTTTGGCAACCACACTGCTAACCAGGGCTCGAGGGATCCGTCGCGTGCGATGTCTTCCCCGGAGTTGAGTAGCACGTAGTAGATGACAAAGACGCCAATCGAGATGGCAAAACCTGACGATCGTCCGCCGCGAGAGTTGCTGAATCCAAGCGGTAATGCCAAGAGCCCAAAGACCATACAGGCAGCTGGCAGACTGAACTTCTTGTGAAGCTCGACCAGGGCAATATTTCGCACAACCTCCGGTTCGCTCGGATCCTTGGCTCGCCTCCGAAGCTCCTCGAAAGACAGCTCGCGCATCCCTCGCTTGACCGAGCTCGGCGACATCTGAGGCATCGTCGCCAGCTTGATACCCATTTCCTTCTGGAAAATGACGCCTTGCTCACGAGGATTCTGCAGGTCCACTCGATGGATATACGCATTCTCCAGCGACAGGATGACTTCAGTTCCACTTTCGTCTGGGCTGGCCCAACCCCAATCTGCGACGAAGACTTCGCTTTTCTGTGTCGGGATCGCCTCCGATAGGAAAACGCCCTTCCAACGGCCCTCACCTGGTGGGGCCTCGAAGATGTAGAGCACTCTTCCTTGCCAGCCAGTGTGGGGGATCCGTGGCTGAACTTCTTCGGTCAGGCTCTGAGCCAAGATCTTGAATTGTAGCTGTTGCAACGCATGGTTACCGGAAGGCAAGACCTCAATCATCAGATAGATGTTGAGGCCGGTCAACAGGAGCGAGAGCAAAACGATTGGGCGGTAAAGAGAGAACAGGCTAACTCCACCAGCCCGAAGCGCAATGAGCTCACTGTCCGCCGACAGCCTTCCGACCGCAATCAAAATGCCAAACAGCAACGCCATCGGGATGGTCATCACGACGATCCATGGCAAAGACAAGAGCAGCATCCGGCCAACCATGCCGACCTCGACGCCGCTGGAGATGATCAACTTGGCAGACTTGAAGAGCGCCTGCAGGAGAAGGATAAACGTGAAAACCGAGAAGCCAAGGATCAGGGGCCCGATGATTTCGGACAGCATGTAACGGTCAATTCGACGCATAGGTAGAGGATTATACGTGGTGATCAGGTGCTGAATGCAGATGTTCTAGACAGCCCAGTCATCTTGAATCGGCACACACAGAACGCCGATAAGATGTGTTATGTAAACTTGCATTGATCAGACCGATCAACGGTGATGGTGGCAACGCCTCACCCATCTTGCCTGAGCTCAGCGAGAATCGACTCAAGCGTCTGGATCACTTCAGACTTGCTGACCTGGCTCTGGCGGAACTTCAAAGAAAGATTGAAATTCTTGTCTTGTGGTTTATAGCTGAACACGAAGGGACGTGGCCGACTGCTTTTCTTGTCACGTTTTTGGCGGCGTAAATCATCGCGACTCAAACCTCGTCGGTCGACTTCCTCCAGCATTTGAATCATCTCTTGTTCAGTTTCAGCTTTTAGAACTTCGAGTAGTAGAGACTTTGTTGTGATCGCCAATGCCTGAGCTGCTTCTCGGACCCTTGATGGCATCTTGAGTAGCGCAAGACTCTCAGTGATAACGGTTCTAGATTTGCTGACCGAGGTCGCGATCTCTTCGTGTGTGTAGGTGAATCGCTCGGCCAGAGACCGATACCCCTCTGCCTCTTCGAAGGGTGTTAGATCTTTGCGCTGTAGGTTCTCAATCAGCGCAATCTCTAGGGCCTCTTCCTCACCGACATCCATTTCGATTACAGGAATCTCGGTGAGCCCAGCTTCCATTGCGGCCCGGTACCGACGCTCGCCGCTAATGATTAACAAGCTAGCCCCGTCAGCAGCAGATTCCTGCGGACGTACTAGAATCGGCTCGAGTACCCCCTTGGCTTTGATCGATTTTGCAAGATCGGACAAATCCCCCATCGTGACACGGGGTTGATTGGGATCAGGTTCGACAGCCGAGAGAGGAACCATGTTACCGACAGGAACTACATTACGTGCAGTGAGCTCTTCGACAAAGTGGCTGCTGTGCCGCATCCGTTTACGCTCCGGCAACCCTCTTCGATCAGTTGCGGCCTTAGACACGTGCTAACACCTCTTCAGAAAGTTTGTAGTACTCATAGGCACCGCTTGACCTCGGAGCAAAACTAAAGATGGATTCCTTGTAAGCGGGACTCTCTTCCAAGCGCACGCTCTTGCTTATCCTTGTCTTGAACAGTTTGTCGCCGAAGACTTGGCCGATTTCTTTCCGGATATCACGTGACAAAATAGTCCGCTTGTCATACAGAGTGATGACAACTCCGAGGATCTGAAGGTCAGGATTTGCTCGAATCTTGATTTTTTCGATGGTCTCGAGAAGGTCGTCAGTACCTTCCAGCGCAAAGTAGCTGGACTGGATCGGGATCAAGATGTGGGTTGCTGCTACCAATGCGTTGACGGTGATAATGCCGAGCGTCGGCGGAGTATCGATGATGATGTAGTCAAACTGATCGCGGACCTGCTCAATCTCATCCTTGAGCCTGAAATGACTGTCCAATTCGCCGATAAGCTTTGCTTCTACTTTTGCCAGCGAGATTGCAGACGGACCAACGAAGAGATGTGGCACCTTGTCTGCTTCGTGAAGAATGTCACTTAGATTGATTTCTTCTTGTGTTAGGACCTCGTACATTGAGCTCTGGAGCTCATGAATGTCGAGAAACGACATGCTGCTGTTGGCTTGCGGGTCAACGTCGATAAGGAGCGTGCGAAAGCCCTTTGTCGCTAGAGCCGCGGCGAGATTTATGGCGGTAGTCGTTTTGCCGACACCACCCTTCTGATTCGTAATCGCGATGATCATAGTTGGGCGGGAGTGTACGAGATGCGTTGTGGCAGGTCAAGATTGCAATGAAATGCCAATGTCGGCGCGCCGACATTGGCGTTAAACCGAGGCAAACAAATTACTTTTGCCGTAGATCTTGTGGCCTCGAGCGAGTGTCCGACAAAGCTCTTCCGTGCCTAGGAAACAAACGGAAACTCCGCCGCTGCCAAATGTCGGCGCGCCGACATTTGGCAGCCTTGACCAAGCCAACGTTTCCTAATGTCGGCGCGCCGACATTAGGGAGTTTGGGATCACTGAGCTTGGGACTACATCGTGTACTTACCAAGCTCGTCTGGATCTATCTCTTCTAACCACTTTTTGAGCTTGTCTTTGTCTGAAGATCGCTCCGAGAGTACATCGACGTTTGCCTTTTCGAGTACAACTCTCGTCACAAAAATTGGCGCCTCGGCACGTAGCGCCAAAGCGATCGCATCGCTCGGCCGAGAGTCCACAACAAGCTCACCTTCACCTGACTGCAGGTAGATTTGTGCGAAGAAGGTGTTGTCAACCAAGTCGTGAATGACAATTCGATTCACGTCACAGCCCACACCCTCGACTAGGTCGAGAAACAAGTCGTGAGTCATGGGGCGTGGCGGTTGAACACCTTCGAGTCTTAGTGCGATCGCATTTGCCTCGAAGATACCGATCCAGATCGGTAACATCTTCGAGTGTTTTTCGCTTCTTAGGATCACGATGGGAGCGTTCGAAGTGGGATCCAACATGAGCCCTTTGACTTCCATCGGAATGGGATCGTCCAGAGTTGCCATTTAACTATTGTGCGCTTCTCCACTGTTCAGGTCAAGAGTTCTCTTGCCTGAAGCTGCAACTTGCTGACTCGTTCCCGCCAAGGCGTGATCGAACGCCCTGTTTGATGGGCTAACTGATCAGCTTCAATTCTTTCTTCGGCTGCGTTGCCTCAGCGTCTCTGCTACTCGCAGCGGCTGCGCATGTTCGGTGACTGGGACTATCCAATTCCCGGCAGTCTTGAAGGCAATTTGGTCGCGCACTGCGGTTGCGAGACAAGCACGAGTCGGCGCCAAGGTGACCCGGCAGTACTTTCCGCCGGCCGTGTGCATCTGTTTGCAACACTCGGAAATTGACCCGTTTCAACACTCGGAAATTGACCCACTCCTAAAGGTAGCTTCCTGGGGGGCTTGGTATCGCTGCGCTCGCGCCGTTTTCATGTAGCCAGGGGCATGCACAGGAAGAAGAGATGCAGCATGTGCCGGAAGATGTTCCGGCCCGACCCCCGAGTCGGTGATCGTCAGGTTGCTTGAGGCGCGTCGAGCTGTCAGCCCCAGGCCCAGGCCAGGTGGCGTTGGCGTAACTCGTCTTACCAGCGCGGGTATCGTCTCAAGAGACGATCCGTCGCAGCTGTCGCCGTCGCCCAGAGTGATGGCAAGGGGGCTGGCGATCACCCAGTAGCTGTGCCACCGGGGCCGCGCCTGCCATCGTAGTTAGCCGACTCAAATCCCTGGCCTGGGAGGGCTTCCTGGCCCAGCTGTGCCGGAGCTGTGGCGGTAGGAGAGAGCCGCCCCAGCCCCCCCCCTAAGGCGGCCCTGACGGCATCCACACCGATCAGAGCCCAGCCGATCTCTTCGAGACGTTAGGTGATGATCGGCAGCGGCGACGTATCCTGCGAACGTACAGCCGGTGTGTCGCTGTGAGACATCGCTCGCCCGATCAACGAGTGAGCGTAGGCCTGCTCTACTTTCACTCGAACTAGGTCACCGATTGCGGCGGGCTCTGAGCCATGCTCAAAATGGATCACGCGGTGGCACGGCGTTCGTCCGGTTTGCGTCCCTGGAGTCTTGCCCCACGAAGTGATCAGAACATCGAAGATATCGCCGACTAGAGCTTGGTTGAGCTCAGTCTGGATCTCTTTCTGCAGGGAGAAGAGTGTTTGGAGACGGCGGTCAGCCTCTGCCAGCGGAACCTCGGGTTGATTGAGGCGTGGCGCGGCAGTACCCGGCCGAGGTGAATACTTGAATGCATAGACTGAAGCGAAGCGCACCTTCGAGATCAGGTCTAGCGTCGCCTGGAAGTCTTGTTGGGTTTCACCTGGGAATCCAACGATGATATCGGTCGAGAGTGCAAGGCCAGCACGACTGTTACGTAGACGATCGACGAGATCGAAGTAGAGCTCGGTCGTATATCCACGGCCCATCATTTTTAGGACACGGTCAGAACCCGATTGGACCGGCAAATGCAGATAGGGGCAAATGTTTGGGTGTCTTGCGAACTGGTTGACCATCTCTTGTGAGAAGTCTCGAGGATAGGACGTTATGAATCGTAGGCGCTCCAGCCCTTCCAAGGAGGCTACCCGGTCGAGTAGGACAGCAAAGTCTGCGTCTGTTCCAGGGTCTCGCCAATGGTTCACAGTCTGTCCCAGCAGTTCGATCTCGCGAAATCCGAAATCTAGAAGATGGCGAACTTCGGCCAGAATGTCACCTATTGGACGATTCTGTTCGGGTCCACGGGTTGAGGGGACAATACAGAAGGTGCACTTCTTGTTGCAGCCTTCGATAATGGTCACCATTCCCTTGTGGCTACCCTCTCTCGATAACAAATCGATATCGTAGTTTCGGTCCGATGCATCTGGAAAACCGGTCGCAACGGGTCGTTTCCCTAGGAGCCTTTGTTGCAGAATTTGGCGCAATTCACCGACTCGCGCGGGCCCGATGACAAAATCTAGATCCGGGACACGTTTTAGCGCTTGGGCTCCCTCTTGTTGGGCGACGCATCCACAGAATCCAATCAGCATGTTGGGCCGCTGCTGCTTGAGGAGTCGGTATTCCCCCAGCCGAGAGTACGCCTTATGAGCGGCCTTCTCGCGAACACTGCACGAATTCAGAAGGATGAGATCTGCTTGGCTGGCGTCTCGGGTTGGCAGTATCCCTTCCTGCATGAGTTGACTAGACAGTCTCTGGCTATCCAACTCATTCATTTGGCAGCCCCAGGTCTCAACGAAAAAGCGCTTCGGTAGATCTTTTGTCATGGTCTGTAGTCTTCAGGCTCAGCAGCCTCTGCAGCAGCTTGTGGTTCAATAGCTTGAGATGTCGCCTTCTCGGCGCTCTCCCTCTCCTCGAGAGTTGGCTCGAGTTCCCAGCCCTGGTTCAGCCAGCCTTGAGGAACATTCGCTCGTTGTCCCTCAGACACGAAAACATCCAGTTCTTGTCCATACTGCGTTGCTTGATCACGAAGTTGGTCCAAGCGGTCTAGGACACGGTCCCATGCTGGCTTCAACTGGCTATCGCGGAGATAGGGGTCGTCTTCGGCGTAGAACTGCTGTCGCAGGGCCGCAGACTCGAGCTCTAGATCTGCGATGCGGTCGATAGCTCTGCGCCATCCCATCCGCAAGTCAAGCGCCTTGTTACGCCAGTACTGCTCATCACGGATCTCACTATCTTGACTAGCCTCTTGGGAAGGCTCGAGTGTCGGGACAGGAGCGGCTGGGTAGGATTCAAGAACCATGATGTCGGCGTCTTTGGCGTACTCATGGAGGTTGTCATCATTGATGACGGCAACGGATTCGCCCCCTCGCCCCTTGCGCGCTTTGGCGAGGCGTGAAGCTTCAACCAGAGTTGTAGGCTGTCCTGAACCGCCTCCGCTATCGATGACTTTCAAGGTAGGTTTCGATGGCTGGATTTCACGGGGTAGCGGCATCCTAGGAGGGGGTGGCGCTGCCAACTGAGGTGTGACCTGTGTCACCGTCTGCGAAGGTAGAGGCTTCGGGTCCTTTGTTCCAGAACAGGCCATCAGGGTTAAACAACAGATCATGCATGACCAAGTACAGCATCGTAAGAAACGTGATCCAGCGTACATTTTCAGACTCCTCTGTCGTTTCCAAGCTCAGGCGCTCCAGGATCTTCGGCCTACGTCAAGCCTAACAGTAAATGATTGAGCCGACACGAGAAGAGAAGCTCCGCCACCTAAGATCTCGTTCGATCATAGCGCTACAACCAGAGCACTGAAGAGTTCGCCCTCGAAGTAAGAGCGAGCTTCGCCTAGATCAGCTGACCGAGAGCGAAGTGACCTGCTCTCGCAGGTGGTTTTCGATCTCCGCCGCGGTGGCAAGTTTGGTGCACTCGTCGACAATTCTTGCGAGTGGCTCACTAGATAACATGCGGATCTGCCGCTTGATCGTAGGCACGCGGCGTGGGCTAACCGAGAGACGACGCAACCCACAACCAAGCAGTACCGCGGTCAGTTTCGGATCTCCTGCCATCTCACCGCACATGCTGACTTCGATACCTGCTGTTTCAGCATTCTTGACGATGAGTTGCAGCATCCTCAAAATACCTGGATGAAGTGGCCTGTACAAGTCGGCAACGTGCTCATTGCTGCGGTCGACAGCCAGTGCATACTGAATCAGATCGTTGGTGCCGATCGAGAAAAAGTCTACATACCGAGCGAGGATATCGGTAATAAGTGCTGCTCCTGGTACCTCGACCATGATGCCGAGTTTGAAGTCACGTCGAAACGGCAAGCCCTCATTGTCGAGTTCCTCCAT
>JAJCXQ010000443.1 GCA_029263355.1 Acidobacteriota bacterium
GGACTCGAAAATCTTGGGCGCCCGGGGACTTCCCCACATGCACAACGCGCCAGTCGTACCGCCCGGAATGCCGAGTCATGAACCAAGGAGCCACCCCATGCCCGCTCTCAAGCTGTCGGCCATTCGTCACCCATTGAATGCACTCGTACTGCTCGCTGTGCTCCCTCTGTCTTCGTTGACAGCTGAACCGACACCCCAACCGGGCCTGTCGCAGGATCAGAAGCAGCACCACGAGATCCTGGAAGATATCGATCGAGAGTTGCAGGATCGGCTCGAATGCCATGCGCTCAACCGTGCGCGAGGACTGCCGCCGATCACTGATCCACAGCAGGAGTCCGAGACCTTTCTGGGTCGACTACGGTCGTTGGAGGCGACGCTAGAGACCGCAGAAGGTGAGCGGGCGAACGCTCTACAGAACGCGGTGCGCGCCTTGATGAATCAAGCAAGGAATCTCGGTCAGGTAGTCGATTTGCCAGCGGATTCCTCAGCCACGAGGGTGGTATCGCCGGGCATTGCAGGCGCCGAGTGGCTGGGCGGCACGGGGGTCCCGACCAACGATACCTGCGAGGCCGCACTGCCGATCACTGCTGGCAACTATGTCGGCGACACGACGTTCGCGACGTCGGACGGAAACACCACGTGTGACCTGTTCCGATCTTCGCCCGATGTCTGGTTCCGCTTCACCTTCCCAACTGAAGCTCGGATCAACGCCAACACTTTCGGTTCCGAGTTCGACACCGTGCTGTCCGTCCACAGCGGTTGCCCAGGCACCCGCGAAAACACCCTGAACTGCAATGACAACAGCACCGGACTCCAGTCGAACATCGGCTTCAATGTTGAGCCTGGGGTCGAGTATTGGATCAGAGTCTCTGGTTTCGCCGACTCAGCAGGTCGCTACAACCTCAACATCGGCCCTCGAGGTGGGATCGCTGGCAAGGTGACCGACGCCGCCACCGGCGCCCCAGTCCCCTTCGCCGAGATCGCCGTCACCCCCGACGAGACCAGCTATACCCGATATGACGTCGCCAGCGTTGCGGGGGAGTATCTCGTTGAAGGCCTGGAGGCCGGCACCTATTACGTCCACATCCGAGATGCCTTCACCTACCAGAGCGAGCTTTACAATGGACTACCTTGTCCGGCCGGCAATTGCGAACCAAAAACTGGGACACCGGTCCAAGTCGGTCTGAGTGCAATTACCAACGATATCGACTTCGCGCTCCAGCCCGGCGGTACCATCGCTGGCGTCGTCACCAACTCGGAAACCGGCGAGCCGATCCCCCACGCCATAGTTGTCGTGGCCGATCTGGCGGGTAATACCGTTGGCCAAAGTGAAACCAACTATCAAGGCAAGTACCAGGTGGTCGGACTGGCCTCCGGATTCTATGTCGCTTACACCAAATTCACCTCTGCACGCGACGAGATCTACGACGGCACGCCGTGCCCAGGAGGACCCGACACCGGCTGCACGTTCTCCGACGGTACACCGATCACAGTGACCGGTCCGGCGGTCACGTCGGGCATCAACTTTGCCCTCGAACCCTTCGCTTCGATCTCCGGAACCGTCAGTGACCACGCAACGGGCCAGCCGCTGTCGTTTATTCAAGTCACCGCCTACGGAGTCGGAGGACTCTTCGTCACCTCCGAATACACCGATTCATCCGGCCACTACCGGCTCGGTGGCCTGCCGGTGGGTGATTACTTTCTACGTACTGAGGCCTACAGCGGCTACCAGGATGAGATCTACGACGACCTCCCGTGCGTATCCGGATCCTGCGACGTCACCCTTGGGACACCGGTGGCATCCACCCTCGACGACGCCACTTCGGGGATCGATTTTGCCCTCGATCGGTTGGGGCAGATCACCGGCCAGGTCAACTACGAGATCGGCGGGCAGGCGATTCGCTCGGCGCGACTGCGGGCGCTGGACGCCAACGGCTACGTCCGGCGGTCGGCGACCACTGGGCTCGATGGATCTTATGAGCTCGAGCGGCTACCCACCGGAGATTATTACGTCTACACCGAAAATCCGGACCTGATCGACAAGCTTTATGACGACCTGCCGTGGGTGCCTGGCGTCACGGATCCTACGATGGGCACACCGATCGCTGCCGAGTTGGGAACCCGGACCCCCAACATCAACTTCGCGCTACTGCGCGGCGGCGCCATCACTGGCACGGTGACCGACAGTGACGGCCCAATCCGATTCGTCAATGTCGAGGTCAGCGATAGCGAAGGGCGGGAGTTAGCCAACGTCCGGACCAACAGCGACGGCGCCTACCAAGCTTTGGGGCTGCCCACCGGTGATTACTTCGTCACCATGTTGGCGCGCCAGCACATCGATGAACGCTATCCGAATGTTCCTTGTGAAGACTCGGCCTGCCCCCTCGACAGCGGCACTTCGGTACCGGTGACCGTCGGCGAGACGGTTGAAAACATCAATGTCCAACTCCAAGTCAGCGCCGGCATCAGCGGTACGGTCACCCATGCCAGAACCGGCGAGCCGCTCGGGATCAACGTCCTCGTCGTCGGCGCTGACGGCAGCGTCGCAGGCAACGATTACACCAACAACGCGGGACAGTTCACCATCGAAGACCTGGCTCCCGGCACGTACTTCGCTCGCACCGATGCGAGCTTTGCCTACATCGACAAGATTTATGACGATCTGCCATGCCCGGATGCGGCCTGTGTCCCAACTGCCGGCACGCCGATCGTGACCGTCGCCGAGACAACCACCGAAGGCATTAACTTTTCCCTCGAGGAACTACCTGGCGGCAGACTGAGCGGCCTGGTGACTCATGCCTACACCGGCGCATCAACCTACGCCCAGATATCTATTTGGAATCAAGACGGAGAACGGATCTCGCCAGCTTACGGCGACAGCGCCGGGCGTTATGTCTCAGAACGACTTCCGGCCGGCACCTACTTTGTGGTGGCTGAGGCCCGTTCCTTCGAACCACAGCTCTACGATGGCCGGCCGTGTCCGGGAGGCCCGCCGACCGGATGCGATCCCACCACCGGGACCCCGGTGGTGATCACTGAAGACGGGCTGACGTCGGGAGTCGATTTTACCCTCAGACCCGAAGGGGCGACCTGCGGCGCCTCCGACACTGCCCTCTGTCTCAGCAACGGCCGGTTCCGAGTCGAGATCACCTGGCAGGACATCAACGGCAATACCGGCGCCGGGAAAGCCCAGGGAATGACCGACGACACCGGCTATTTCTGGTTCTTCAACGACGACAATGTCGAAATTGTCATCAAGGTGCTCGACGCCTGCGGCGGCGGGTTCGATCGCTTCTGGGTGTTCGCTGGCGGACTCACCAACGTCGAGACCACGCTCACCGTCACCGATACCTTGACCGGAGAGGTCCGCAGCTATTCCAACCCTCAAGGGGTCGCGTTCGAGCCGATTCTCGACACCGACGCGTTCGCCACTTGCCACATTGCGGCGGATCAACCGGCACGAGCCGTCCCGGCTCCCGCCCACAGTGAACAGTCCCTCCTGCCCAGCAAGAGCCTCGGACTGGATGGTGGCAGATTTGTCGTCGAAGCCTTCTGGTCGACCGCGGGCGGAACCCGAACCGCCGCCAGCGCCGAGCTGATGACCAACGACACCGGCTACTTTTGGTTCTTCGACGAAGACAATGTCGAGATTGTCGTCAAGGTGCTCAACGCCTGCGACCTGGCGCCGTTCAACAACTATTGGGTCTACGCTGCGGGCCTCACTGACGTCGAAGTGACGCTGGTGGTCACCGACACTCTCACCGGTGAACAGCAGTTCTACTTCAACACGCTGGGTTCACCGTTCCAGCCGGTACAACATACCGGCGCTTTCGACACTTGCCCTTGAACCCGAGGCTCAGAAATAGGCGGCGTTCAGATCTCGATGCTTGCAGTTTCGAATGACGCCCGGCGGTCGTAGAGATCCTGGATGGTTTCGCGAACTCGGGGATAACTGGCCGAGATCTGATCAAAGATGCGTTTGTCGAGCTCCAACAGCTCACACTCCATGGCGGCGGTGATGGTCGACAAGCGATGGCTTTCGGTCAACACCGACGCCTCGCCGAAAAACTGGCCTTCCTGCAGCACGCCGGCCTGCTGATAACGGCCGTGAGGGTCGCGGCGGTAGACCCGAGCCTTGCCGGTGGAAAGGATGAACATGCTGTTGCCGGGTTCGTCTTCACCGTAGATGATCGCCCCGGGTCGCTTGACCAACAATCGCAAGCCGCCGATCAGCGCCGCCAACTCGTCGCGGCTGAAGTCGGCTAACAGTGGTGACCAATGGAAGTCACGCCGGGTGTCCACCGCCTCGTCGAACCAATCAGCACGCAGCTCAGAGGTCGCCTCAGGAAAGCGCCCGGTGGGGGCTACAGCTTCCTTCGGCTCATTGTCAGGGTGCGGTGGACGAACCAACTCAGGGCCGCTTGCTTCCGTGTCCACCGGTTGCAGCAGCCTCGCTAGCTGTTGATCGATATCGGAGCGCGCCGGATCGATGCGCTGGATCTTCTTCAACACGGCGATCGCTTTGGCGATGAAGCCTTCGGCCGCAAACTCGTCGACCAGCTGCTCGAGAATGCCGGCAGCCTTCGCTGACTGCCCCGCCAGCACCAAGGTGTCGGCCATTATTTGCCGTAAATGGACGCTCTGTGGATCCGACCGCAGCTGTTGCTCCAGCAACTTGATCGCCTTCGAATAGTTCTTGCGAGCGATCAACGCGTAAACGTCGTTGTCCCCACGTTGCAACCAGCTCAACATCGTTCGATCCTCGGTTCGTGCATGGTTGTGCGAGTGTAGTCACGGTGAGCACCACCACCGGCTATTTCCCGCATCGGTTACGTTCTTGGGGCTTTCAGAAGCTCCGAAAGATCAGAAACAGGTGAGTAGAATCCAGACTCGATGATGGCCTTCAGCCAACGATTTGCTGCTTCCAGAGTCCATAACTTCCGCTCGATGCCGATCACGAGACCCCCAGCGTGCCAGAAACTGCCACTCCTCGTTGGCGCGCGAATTTCCGTGCTGCTTTGTCGTCAGTCAGAAAAAGCCAACGACGCTTCTGAGCGATGGCGAGACTCGAAGCCTCCCCTGCGTGCAACGGAGCTGGTAAGGCCGAAAATAGCTCAAGCTCTGCTGGGCCGTTCAGAGTCGTCAGCCGCAGCCAGCCCGTCGCTTCGATGGGATGGGTCACCCCATCGATTCCGGCATAGAAGGAGTAGCCTTCCTCGAGCCCCCGCTGAACTTCCTGATAAACATCGGTCGAAAGGTAGACGTGACCGTAGAGCTGGTGAAGAAGTTCGAGGACGCCGATACCAGCGAAATTGGAAAGGACGGTCGTATTCGAGATTACCGTCATGGGCGGTCAGCGAAGAAGTCGCGGAGCACCCTGATCTCGTCCTCGGCTTCTTTGACCGTCTCCGGCCCAAGTCGGGGTCGACTTCCGTTCTCGACCAAAATCTCCCGCATCTGTGCCCAACTCACACCAGCCATCTCTGCCGCTCGAGCGAGAGAGATCTCTTGACTCTCATAGTGATGTATCGCCAACCGCAGCCTAGCTTCAGGACGTGCCCTTAGTAGATGCCTTAAACCTGCGTGGATAGCTTCTTCCTCGGTCCCGTACAGTTTTGCTCGTACCAGATCAAGCGCCTCGACCGGCCTTCTCGAAGTCTTTGGGTAAGATGCTCCCGCCATTCTCGCCTCCTTGCGCATGCTGCCTCGAAGGGGTGGCTCAGGTCGTCCGCCCCGAGCGTCAAAACATCATAACACTGCGGCTCTTGACGCCTTGGTCGGCAACCTCTTTGCAACGGACGAGAACACAGCCACAGATCATCAACGCCAATCGCCATGCAACTGAAAGGCAGCCCAGTAGAAAGGGTGAGTGCCATCGACGGAGGGCTCGACGGTAGCTTCGTCCGAGCCCAAGCTGCGGAAAAAGTCGCGGGCTCCCCCGAGCAATCCACGGGGAAGTCTCGGCAATGCGACTGGTCCACGCAACAGATCGAGCTGCGCTAGCCGGAGGGCTTCGTCTTTCGCTCGACCGAGACGCAGGTATCGATAGAAGCGCTGCATCAGAACGCTGGTCGACTGATCGGAGACGCCCCACAGCGAGGCTAGAACAGAGCGTGCCCCAGCGTATTGAAACGCGCGGGTCAGGCCCACCAACCCGTCACCTCCCACCTCCTCGCCAAGACCGGTCTCGCAAGCGGAGAGCGTCACCAGTTCGGCATCTAGACGGACTTGTTCGAAGATCTCCCAGGCCTGGAGGAACCCGTTCTCGAGATCGTCTCTGCTGGCAGGCTGTGCCAGAGCCAGGTAGGAGTCGAGAGGGAACCGATGATCAACGGCGCTGTGACACGCGAAGTGAAGATAACGCGCTTCTCGACTCAGAGCTTTGGCACGAGCTTCGGTCGCCGCGTCACCGAGGTAGGCCTGGCTCACCGGATAGAGCCCAACCACAGCCTCGACCTCGGCCCGGGTCGACGGCAGCGGGGTCAGCGAGCGTGTCCGCAGAGCGGCTTGCGACGCGGCAGGAGCGCCTGGCCGGGAAGGTGGCTGATAACGAGGATCACCAAAAGCCACCAGTCGCGCCGAACGATCTGCTTTGGAGACCACTTGCCGGCGCTCCTTGAGCTGCCTGTAAACCGTGAGCGAAACGACCGTGTGTAGGGGTTTGGCGGCGATCAAGAATCGGTCGGGGCGGTCGCCTGCATCAGTGATCAAGGCGCCAAAAGGCAGCGCATGAAGCGGTCCGTCTGGCACCACGAGCAAACGTTCGGCGCCATTGATGCGCTCCCCCACTGGCGCCATCAGGCGACGGTAAAGCTCCTCGCCGCGACGCTCCAGGCTGGCGTGGCTCGCCGCTGACCGGGGACTTCGGATCAGATAAAGAAACGCCTCGATCTCACGACGTAGCTCCTCTTCCCCGATGCCCAGCGCCACCACCTGCAGCCGAGCCTGCCAGTTTCGTTTTGCTCCAACACCGCCATCGCGTTCGTAGGATGGAGGGGTAAGGGAAAACAGATAGGTCTCATCCGGTAGAACAACGTAGGACAGCAGCAGCGTTCCGGGATCGAGCGCCGCCGCGGCTTGCGCCCCGGTGAGGATCGAGGGTCGAGTCAGCTCGCCAACCCGCGGCGAGGACTCGACGATCTCGGCGGCAACCGCCTGTCGGCGTTGCGCCAACGTCTCGAGTCTCGTCACCAGACGCTCGATCTCTCCCGCCTCGGCGCGGGCGTCGAGACCAGCGAGCTGCCCCTGAGTCTCTTCGTAGGTGCGAGCGAGCTCTTGGCGACGCGCTGTCAACTCCGCTGGGACGTCGTCGGCGAGCAGCAGATCGCGCCGACCGAGCATCGCCAGCAACCCTTGAGCACGGTATTGCTCGAGGAGGTAAAAGGCGTCTTCAACTCGCTCTTCCCGCAACAGCAGGTCCATCGCATCCTTGTAGATCGGTGCAAAGCGCGCCGCGAAGGCTGCCGCGTCCTGCCGGCTACCACCGAGACGTAACTTCTGCGCCTCGAGGGCGGCAATCGCTTGCTGAAAAAGTTGCAACGCGTCAGATGTTTGCCCTTGATCGCGGCGCAAAAGACCAAGGACATACAACGCCAAGGCCTCTTGAGAGCTGTCCGGCGCCAGGCGCTGGCGAATCTCCAAGGCACGTTGGAGAAGAGGCTCGGCCGCAGCCAGGTGACCCGCACGCTGTTCCGTCCGGCCACGTTGCAGGATCTGATCGGCGTGGCTGATGCTGTCCGGAGCGTGTTCCTGATACCACGCCATCGCCTGATCTTGCAGCTCGCGCGCTGCGTCGAACTCATTGGCGTCCGCCTGCAATTCGCCGAGATTGCCCAGCATCCGCGCCACCGTACGACTGTCGGGATAGTGCTCGAGGTAAAGATCAAGGGCTGTCTCGTAATGCTCAATCGCGGCTCGCCGGTCACCTCGGGATTCGGCGACCGCCGCGAGGTTGCTCGCCGCCTGGGCGACATCGAACATGGCGCCGGCGGCTTCGTTGACGCTCTTGCCGCGACGAAGGTACCGCTCGGCGGTGTCATAGTCGCCACGGCTGAAAGCCACCAACCCCAAGCCCTGCAAACTCCAAGCCTCGAACGGTGTGCCCGGGACCTCACGCTCGAAGATCGCCAAAGCATGGTGAAAATGCTCTTGCGCAACAGCCAGAGCTCCCCGGTCGCGCGCCACAATACCCAACCCCATGTGCGCTTGCCCCAGGGTTTGATCACCAACCCCCAGTTCCTCGTAAATTGCCAGCGCCTGGCGCTGCCACCGCTGGGCGCCGGCCAAATCGCCACGGTGTTGGGATACGATCCCCAACTCGCTCAACACACCGGCATGCAGCCGACTGCCGGCGTCGAGCGCGACAACTGCCGAGCGCAACCCCTCGAGCTGATCACCGGCCGCCGCCAGCCGACCGCGGTTGCGGGCGATCTTAGCCAAGACAATACCGCTCTCGATCGCCACCGGGTCCACCACAGCCGGTTTGCCGACCAGCGTCCAGGCCTGGTCGCAGTCCTCTCCCTCGCTCTCGGCGCGACCGGAACGAAAGATCGCGATACAGCGATCGACCGACACCCGTGCCCGCCAGCGATCGGGCAGCTGCGCGCTGGCGAGCGCCTGGGAGTAGGCTTCGACAGCATCCGCGGGCCGGGCCCGATCACCACGACGACGCCACAGCCAAGCACTGAGAACCGGATCGCCCACCGCCCACTCCTGGGCCTCACGGTGGATGGCGTTCGCCGTCTCGAGGTCACCAGCGCGCTGGTGCTCGGCGCTGATGCGGTCCAACAGCCAACTCGCTTCAGCATCGCGATCGCTGGTCGCAGGCATGTGTTCGCTGATGATTGACCGCCAGCGATTCAACCCCTCCAGCAATCGGCCGTCTGCGATTAACCCACGCCCCTCGAGATAAAGCTCGAGCTCCTCCCCATCCAACGCTGGACGCGCTTCGACCCGCCAACGATCCGGCGGCAACGTCACCTCCAAGCGCCCGCCCTGGCGCTGGACAACCAACGTCGCTGGGCCGACAGCCATCGCCTCGATCCAATCCAGATCGACCGGTGTCCGCAACGCGACAGCTTCAACCGGTGGCACGTCCGACTCCACCACGCTGGTTCTCGACGATGCGGAGGCTTCAGCCCGACGCCAATCGACGACCCGATCGCCGACCTCGAGCCCAGCCCGGTGCGCCGCACCGCCGGGCTCGACAACCTCCAGGATCACTCCGCCGCTCTCGAGGTCTGAAGGCGGGGCGTCACACGCGGCACACCCTACGAGCCCACAGAGCACAACACCGAGGGTGACGATCCGTAAGCGACGCGAGAGCATCTCGAGAGTCAACGCGGGCGCCGGCCAGGGAATGGCCCTGCCGCCCCTCACTCACCGACCTCGAACCAGAAGGGACCCAGCTCGCGACGCTCGACCGGGCCGCTCGGGCGAACCACCCAAAAGTACGCCTGGCCCATTTCCAGCTGGTCAACAACGGCCGACGGCAGGTCGATCCGCGGCTCGATCACCGCCGAGCTCTCCCACAACGGCTCAGCCTCGGCGTCGAACAGCCGCACCTGGTAGCCGGTGGCGGCGACCAGCGCCTGCCAGGCCAAAGCGGGCGGCGCCTCGGCGAGTTTGGCGCCGTCTAGCGGCGAAACCGCCACCGTCTGCGGTTCCACCATCTGCGACTCTACGCCACGCATCAAGTCTGCCCCAGGAGGCGACGGAGCCGGCACAATGGAACGGAACCCGACAATAGCCAGCAAAAGCGTCGCCGCCACAGCCAACAGACTGCGACCCACAGTGCGACCCGAAAGTCGATCGCGCGCCGGCACATCAACAGCTTGCTGCGCGGCCGCCGCATGCAGCTCTCGCAAGGTGCGGTAACCGGCAGCGCAGGAAACACAACCGACGATATGGTCGGCGACCAAGGTCCGCTCCTCACTCGTGAGTTCTCCGACCGCCACTGCCGCCAGGGTCTCGTCACTTGGACAAGCCTCGGAGACTACCGCCATCCCCTGTTGGTAGGTCGCACGAAGCGTGACGAGTTGTTCGGTCGAAAGATCGGAACAGGGCTCAGTGCTCATCTTCGGGCTCCTCCCGCATTTTGGTCTTCAGGCGCTCAATGCTGCGGTAGACCTTGTGCCGCGCCACCGATTCGCTCCAACCGAAGAGGGCCGCAACTTCTTTGTGGCCGAATCCAGCCAAATAGGCCCGCAACGCCCTCGCATGTTCCGCGTCAAGCTTCTCTAACACCTGATCGAGCAGCCGGGAACGTTCCGCCGGAGAAAGACCACTGAAATCGTGCGCTACCGACGCCGGTCTTGAATCCGGCTCGTCCTCCAACAGCGGAAATTCTTGTTCGATCTTGCGTACCGCAGACAAAGCTGTGTTCAATGCCATCTTGTAGAGGTAAGAGACCGGATAGTCGATGTCGTTCCCACCTTGCAGTCTTTTCCACAGCGCCAAATAGACATCTTGCTCAACATCCGCGGTCAAGATGCGGTGACGCCGGCCGCAAACCCGCCGAATTGCGGCGGCCATGACCCGAGAATGGTCCCTTACCAACTGCTCGAAACGCTCGCCGACCGCCGACATCATCAAGCTCCGTCACCGGAATCGACCAGCTCTCGACGCCGCTCTTGCAACAAGCTCAATCGCTGGCGGGCATCACGGGTCTCTTGCTCGGCACGGCGTAAAACCGTCTCCGAGGCCTGCGCTTCTTGCCGCACTCGTTCAAGCGACTCGAGTGCAGCGTCGCAGCCCTCTCGGGCTGCATCACGGCGTTGCTGAGCTTCAGCCGCCAGACGCTGCGCTTCCTCAGCCTGCCGCTGAGCCTCCTTAGCCCGCCGCTCAGCTTCCTCGGCGGCGATCTCGAGCTCCTGGACAGAACGCTCCACCGCTGCCACTTCGTGGGTCGCGCGCGACCTCAACGAGCGCAGTGCGGTCTCTTGGCCTTCGATCTCGGCAAAAACTCGCTGGGCCTCCGCCAGCTCTTCATCGAGCTTCTCCAGCGCAGCGACACGAAGCTCGGCAGCACGCCGCGCTTCGTCATCGACAACATCTTCAGTTTCCTCAGGCTCAGCAACACCCTCTGGCTCAGCAACACCTTCAGGCGCAGCAACACTCTCTGCTTCCGCATCCTGCTCTGACTCGACGACGGGCAGGGCCACGGGCAGGGCTGGCACCAGACGCAGTGCCGGCGGGGGTGTCGTCGTCGGCCGGTTGGCTTGCAGCTGACCGAGGGCCGCCGCCAGATCAGCGACCGCGTCGAAGCCTTGGGGCTCGAGATCACGACTCAACCGTCCCGCTGTCGGCTCTTCGGCAGTCCCGCTTTGGCTCGACAGCGTCTCGAGGGTCAAGGAAATCCGTTGACGGTGGCCGCGGTTCGGCGGGTTGCCACTCTCCGCGAGAACTCTGTCAGCTACGTCGAGCAACGCCGAGATCGCCGCCCGCCGCGCTCGCGTCGCCTGCTGATACTCTGCCGGCGCCGTCAGGTGGGTCTCCCGCAACCGCGCTCCAGCGGCCATCAAGGTTGCCAGCTCTTCGGCAGCTTCGAAGGTTAGCTGGTTGACTGCCCACGCCGTCAACGACGGCTTGACCAGCGCCTTCACTCGCAGGGCGGCATCACGATCCCCAGCTTGACGCAGGCGTTTGGCAAGCTCGTTGCGAGCCGCCACGAACTCCGACAGCGACAGCCGGTAGAGGCTATCGATCTCCGGTTCGGTTGCCATCCGGCCGCCAACGGTTCCGCTGACCACCGTCAATCGGCGGACGCCCCGACTCCGAAAAACTCTGCCAACAGTTCACCGATGTCGTCGGGCCGCTCCTCTTGCAGGAAGTGCCCGCAATCGTCCAGGGCGGTGACTTCGGTCTGCGGCAAATCTCGCTTCACCCGACGCATGGTCTTGGCGACGTCCGGCAGAACACGATCGCGTGCCCCATAGATGACCCGCACCGGAATCTCGAGACCCGGCAGCTTGTCAGCAATCTCCTTGAAGCCTTTGGGGCTCAAGCCATGGCCGGCTTTCAACAATGCCTTACGCGACGCCGCGTCTTTGAACGGCGCTTGGACACCGCGGACCACTTCATCGGTGACGTTGCGGTGGTCGTGAACCCCCAAGCGCATCGCCCCCTTCAGTCCCCATGGGCTGGCCATCACCGACCTCACCAGGGGCAGCTTGGTGGAGAGCACAAATAGAATCACCGCCCACGACGGATTAGGATAAATGAGTGTGTTGAGCAACGCCAACCGTTGCACCCGTTCGGGATGTTGGCACGCCCAGTAGACTCCCAAAGGTCCGCCAAGATCGTGCACCGCCAAACCGATCGACTCAATCCCCAAGGCATCCACGAAGCCCTCGAAGATCCGGTCGTAATAACGGAAACTATAACTCGCGTCGAGAGGCTTGTCCGACTGGCCGAAGCCTGGCAGATCGATCGCGATCACCCGATTGCGCTCGGCCATCGGTCGCATCACCTTGCGCCACAGGAACGACGACGTCGGCCAGCCATGGACCAGCAGCACCGGTTCCCCAGCCCCGGCCTCCAAGTAGTGGATCTTGACGCCGTTGACGTCAACTTGCCCGTCGGTGATCTTTTGACTCATGCTTGGGCCCTTCTCGGCAGTTACCATCAACCTGCATGGTAACGCCGATCTCGGAACCGCGGCAATGGTTCAACGCACCCGCCTGGGAACCGGCCCCGCCGCCACGGCGGGGCCGGACCCGAACGATCCAGGCCAAGGACGATTACGGACAGGTCGCAAATGCCGCCGTGTCGGTGACGCTCGGTGAGGCCTCTCCGAGAGCATTGCTGTAGGTCTTGACCGTCCCGTTGGCGGTATCGGTGACCCGTAGGGTATATTCGACGTCGGTGGTCGCCGCCGC
>JAJCXQ010000444.1 GCA_029263355.1 Acidobacteriota bacterium
GGACGCCGGCGCTCCCAGTATGGGGCGTTTTCGTTGGTCGGGAAGCTGGCAGGACGCCGGCGCTCCCAGTATGGGGCGTTTTCGTTACACCAACCGACTCTTGATCACCGTCTCCGAGGTCAGGGTACGGTGGACCGGGCAACGGCCGGCGATTTCCAGCAGACGTTCGCGCTGTTCCTCGCTGAGAGGGCCGCTTATGGCAATCTCTTTTTCGATCAGGTCGATTTTGCCACTCTCAGTTTGGCATTCCTCGCAGTCTTGGGCGTGGATCTTGGTGTGGCGCATTTGGGTTTCGACGCCTTCTAGGGGCCACCCCTTACGGTTGGCGTACATCCTCAAGGTCATGTTGGTACAGGTGCCGACCGCTGCCAACAAGAAGTCGTAGGGGTTGGGGCCTTTGTCGCCACCACCGACCGAGACCGGCTCGTCGGCCACCAGCTCGTGCTGGCCGGCACGGATCTGTTGACGGAATCCGGACTCTCCCCCAGCGACCCAGACTTCCCCAGGGCCGAGGGCGGGAGCCGCCACCGCAGGTTTCTCGGTGGGTTCGGGCTCCCCCAGGTAACGGCTAGCCCAGGTCGAGAGCACCTCGGCGACGTAACGTGCGTCCGCCGCATTCTTCAGCAACAGATGGTCGGCGGTGTCGAGGGAAACGAAACTCTTGGGATGCCGCGCCGCCTGATAAATCTGCCGAGCGTGATCGATGTCAACCACCTCGTCGAGGGGTGAGTGCAAAACCAGCAGCGGCTTGTTCATTGCCTTGACCGCCGCCAGCACCCCCTGGTTCGCCAGGTCGTCGAGAAACTGTCGACGGATCCGGAAGGGGCGACCGGCGAGTACCACCTCAGCTTCATCCGACGCTTCGAGCTCGGGCGCTGAGCGCAGAATGCCTTCACTGAGATGGTTGGGATCACTCGGCGCGCCGAGGGTCGCCACCGCCACGACCTCCGGCACCTGACTCGCCATCGCCAACACCGCAGCACCACCCAGACTATGCCCGATCAACAACTTCGGCGCCTCATACGTGCTGCGCATGAAGTTCACTGCTGCCAGTAGATCCTCCATGTTGGAGCTGAACTTGGTATCCGCGAAGTCGCCCTCCGACTCGCCAAGTCCGGTAAAGTCGAACCGTAGCACCGCGATGCCGCGTTCCACCAACGCCCGGCTGATGCGGGCGGTCGCTTTCAGGTCTTTTGAGCAGGTAAAGCAGTGGGCGAACAACGCGTAAGCCTGCGGCTCCTCCTGCGGACGGTCGAGCCGCGCCGCCAGCTCATGGCCGAAGGCGCCGGCAAAGGTCACACGGTCGCTCTTGATCACGGGGGTCTCCTCAGGGGTCGAGATTGGAATCAAATAGATTTGCCGTCAGACTACATCACCTCAGATGCAGCTGCCGATCCGCAGGTGTCGCCACTCATCGATCGAAACGAATGTCCGAGCCCACATCCCAGTTAGAAAGCTCACGCGATTCGTTCACGAAAGCGTCGGTCCGCGTCTCCCTACCGTACAGAAACCCCGATTGAGGATAAATTCGAGTCTCCTCACCGCACCGACACCCGGATTGAGGATAAGTCCGGGTCTCCTCACCGTACCGACACCGCGATCGACGATAAAACCGGGTGTCCTCACCGTACCGACACCCCGATCGACGATAAATCCGGGTCTCACGGCGTCGCCGACACCCCAATCGACGCTCGACTCAGGTTCCTGCACGATCTGAAACTACGATTGGACCTATCGGAGGCCGCGAACCGTTATTTTCTGGCGACCATTCGCTCTCGAGGGCGGCCAGGACCGCTTGCTCCCCGGCGGCCGCGGCCGCCAACAGACGCGAGCTGCGGGTTGCCAACGCTCTGACGGACTTTGTGGCACGCGGCAAGCTTACCGCACACACATAGGGCGGCCCCTGAGGATTCGAAGTTGTATCACGCAGGTGTTCAACGTCTTCGTTGTAAGCCTGGGCTTGCCTCAAATAGAGCTCACTCAGTTTCGGCGACGAGGGCGAGAGTCGACGGGCGATCGTGCGGTCGAGCCATGAGCTCAACCCCTTGGCTTGACCTTCCGGGCGGGAAAGCAGAGTCAGCACATGGGTGCAGTGGTTCTCGAGCGCCGATCGGAATGGGATCGGTTCGAAAATCACAGCGTCGAAGTAGTGTTGTCCGTTGACTTCGAGCGGCGGTCCAGCCACCCATGGCACACTCGAGCTGGCGCGCAGAGCCGTAAACAGCTGCTGGCGATCACCAAACTCTCGAAAGACGTGAGACCGCAACGTGTCTACCGATGAGGCCACAATCTCGAGAGGCACCGATGATTCGAGAATAGCTCGCCAATCGAGCACCTTGCGCCGCGTCATGACGTCCTCGAGCAAGTAGTTGAGCGACATCATCGGTCGCCGGGTGACGGCGCGCCGCACCGAGAGGAACTTGGAGTTGTTGATGTCCTCGTAATAGATCGGCGTGCCGTAAGCCGCCTGCCCGGCGACAAAAAAAGCGCCGTTCATGGCGCCCGCCGAGGATCCGAAAACGACGTCGAAAGCATCTCGTAGGCCAAGTAACTCGAGCGCCCGCGCCATGCCGGCGGACACCACCCCCCGCATGCCGCCACCCTCGATCGCCAGCCCCAACCGAGCGCCATCCCGACGGGCTCCCGGCTGGCTGTTCTCCCGACCACGGGCGAGCAACAACTCGAGAACCGGGTGCACCGATTGTGACCCATGAGTCATTTCAATAACCCCACGTCTCGCGCCGCATTTCTGGCTTTCTTTCCGATAATCGGGCAAAAGTTCTTGGGTAGTCTTTAGGGTAGTTTCTTGGGTAGAACTACCCAATGTGATTCACAGTTCCTGCATTAGGCGCTACATCAGCCGCGGGCGCCGCGCACATAGGCCGCGGTGAGCTCGTCACGGGGGTGATCGAATACCGCGTCGACGGGGCCTTCTTCGATCAGGCGACCGGCGCCGTCCCGCAGCCAGAAGAAGGCGACGCGATCGGCGATGCGGCGGGCCTGAGCCAGATTGTGGGTCACGATGACCACAGTATAACGACCACGCAAGCTGGCGATGAGGTCTTCGACGACGCCACTCGAGATCGGATCGAGGGCGCTACAGGGCTCGTCGAGCAGGATGACTTCGGGGGTCAAGGCGAGGGCTCGGGCCAGGCACAGACGCTGCTGCTGGCCGCCGGACAACGCCAGGGCAGGGCTGCCGAGACGATCGCTGACCTCAGGCCACAGACCAACCTCGGTGAGGGTGCGCTCGACGATGGCGTCGATCTCGGCGCGCTGGCGTATCCCGTGCTCCTTCAACGGCAACTCGATATTTCTTCGGATCGACAACGGGAAGGGATTAGGCTTCTGAAAGATCATCCCCACTCGACGACGCAGTGCAACCACGTCGGTCGCCGGATCGAGCACATCAATTTCACCTATATGGATCTCACCCTCCACCCGGCAGCCGGGAAGCAGATCGCTGAGACGGTTGAGACTGGCTAAAAAACTCGATTTGCCACAGCCAGAGGGCCCGATCAAAGCGGTGATGCCGTGGCGTGGCACGTCGAGAGAGACGTCGAGGAACGCTGGCTTGCGACCATAGATGAGGCTGAGGGATCGGGTACGGATCTCGACCGGTCGAGCCAGGGCGCCGTCGCTCACCGCGGCGGAGGGCACACCTCTAGAGGACACTATCCTGGAAGATACTGTTGTCGTCATGAGTGAAGGTGCTGACCGCGCAGCCGCTGGCCGAGCCACGACGCCACCGAGTTGGTGAGCAAGAGGATCATCACCAACACCAGGGCGGTGGCGTAGGCATTACGCTCGCCCCCTGGAATGTTGATCGCCAGATCGTAGATGTGGATCGACAGGGCACGGCCGGAATCGAAAACCGACTCAGGACGACGGTCAACGTAGCCGCTGGTAAAGATCAAGGCTGCGGTCTCGGCGATCGCGCGGCCGAAACCCAACACCACCCCCGCTACCAACCCTGGCGTCGCCGCCGGCAGCAATAGACGCGTCAGGATCGTAAAACGCCCGAGGCCCAGGGCAGCACCACCGAGGCGGTATTCCGCCGGCACCGCCCGCAGCCCTTCTTCAGTCGAGCGAATCAAGATGGGCAACACCATGCAGGCCAGGGTCAGCCCGCCGGCCAAAATCGAGAAGCCGAGACCCAGGGTGACGCAGAAGAAGGCATTACCGAACAAGCCGAAGACGATCGACGGCACTCCCGCCAACACGTCCAGGCTGCGCCGCACCAGGCGCCCGAATATCGCTTCCGGACTCGTTACCTCGGCCAACAGCACGGCGGTGCCAAGCCCCACGGGCAAGGAGACGCCCAAAGCAATCGCCAAGATCCAGGCGGTCGACAGGACGATGGGGCCGATGCCGCCGGCACGACCCGCGTTGGAGGGCGCGTCAACCAGGAAGCTCCACGACAGCTGGCCAGCTCCGTGGCGCACGAGATCGGAGAGCAGCCAAAAGAACACCGCCGATACCGCCGCGGCGGCGATCCAGACGCAGGTCGCTGCCAAACGATCTGCAGAACGGCTGCTCGTGCTGGAGCGCCCACCTGAAAGTGCCGCCCAGGGGATCGACCTATCCAACCGTCTGCCTCCGATCCACGGCTTCAGCGGCCAGCACCAAGGCGCTGACCATCAGCAGCAGCAACAACCCACTGACAAACAACGCCGAGCGATGGTCTTCCAAGGCATAAGCCATCTCGAGAGCGATGTTGGCGGTGAGCGTACGCACCGGATCGAACAGGCTTGCGGGCACGGCCACCACGTTGCCACATACCATCAGCACCGCCATGGTCTCGCCGAGGGCACGACCGGTGGCGAGCAGCACCCCGGTGGCGATGCCGGAGCCAGCGGCGGGAAGAGCGACACAGTGCAACGCCGCCCAACGCCCAAGGCCAAGCGCCGCCGCACCCTCGACATAACGCCGTGGCACGCTTTCGAGAGCCGCGTCGCTGGCGAGAGCGGTGGTGGGCAGGATCATCAGAGTGAGGATCAAAATACCCGCCAGCAGGCTGGCCCCCGGTGGTTCGAAGCGTGCGATCATCGGCACCAGCACCACCAGTCCCCAGAATCCGTAAACGACCGACGGAATACCCGCCAACAACTCGATCAGCCAGCGATAGACGCGACCGACCCCTGGCGGTGCATAGGCTTGGCGGAAAATCGCCGCCAGCACCCCGAGTGGTGCAGCCAGAAGGATGGCGCCGGCCGTGGTGAGCAAGGTCCCGACAAACATCGGTACCAGGTTGAAGGTGCCACCGTCGGCGCCACCCGACGGATACCACGAGGCATCGTTCAAGAAACGCCAGACGCCGATGTTACGCAGTGCAGGCCATGCCTCGGCGACCACGAAGATCGTTATGAACAACACCAGCGCGCCGCTGACGATGGCACTGAGCCGCAGGCTCCAGAGCAGCAGCCAATCAACCCGCCGGGACAAACGATAGCTCTCTGACCAGATCGTAAACGGCCGGTGAGCCGGCATAGTTGATGAAACGCTGAGCCAGAGCAGACGTTTTGCCATGGGTCACTAGGGTGAGCGGTCGCGCCAACGGGAAGATGCCCGCGCTGAGGGTTTCGGTGCTGGCGTCTACCCCCGACATCGGCAGTAGTTTGATCGCCACTCCGCGGGCTACGGCATGTTCAGCAGCGCCGATCGAGACATAGCCGATGGCGCCCGGATTGCCCGCCACGGTCTTGATCCCCTGCTCGTTGTCGCCAATCACCACCGACGCTGCGATGTCACGGTTGTCGAGGGCGAAGTGTTTCAGGAACAGCTCCAAGGTCGAGCGCCCTTCAGCTTTGTTGACGACAGTAATCTCGCGCTCGTCGCCACCGACCGCCTGCCAGTTGGCGAGCCGACCGGTAAAGATCTCCACCACCTGTGGATCGCTGAGCTCTGTGAGCGCGTTGTCGCGGTGAACAATCACGCAGATGCCGTCGCGAGCAATGGTGAAGCCGGCCAAATCCTCTTCTTCCGCCCCCAACGCTCGCGAAGCCATCCCGATATCCGCCAGCCCACTGCGGGCATCGGCGATGCCGCGAGACGAGCCCCCGGTCTGGACGTCGACCCGCACCCCTTCACTCGCCTCGAAACGTTTGCCAATTTCGGCAACCAGTGGCGCCACCGTGCTCGAGCCAGTGATCACCAGCCGCTCCGCGCGACGAGACGTTGAGCCGGAGTCCGCGCCGACCGCACCACAGCCGGACATCGCCCATCCAAGCGCCATCAGCGCCAGCGACCACAAACCTGTAATGAGAGTTGACTTCACGACCCGAGCTCCGCCGGTGGGGTTTCCGACATCGATCATCACGATTCCTTGAACGACAGCTGACAGCACCCAAGATCGAGAGAACGTTCCGCCATCGCCCCTTCGACGCCTTCGGCCAGGGCGTAAAGCACCGCCTTACCGTCGCGCCGCGCCTCCAGCAGCCCCATGTCCCGCAACACCCGCAGATGATGCGACAACAGACTCTGCTCCACCCCGAGCTCTTCGCCAAGCTCGCCGACCCGTTTGGGTCCGGCCATTAGCGACTCCATCACCGCCAGCCGAGTGGTGTCGGCGAGGGCTTTGAGTTTCGAAACACAGCCCGTGGGCTCTTCTGTGGATGGACTCAATGGGTACCTTCAGGCGGTCTAGATTGAATGTCGGTTCATATGAGCACGACTTCATATGTTACGTCAGACGAGCACCTACGGTTTGCACACTTGGGAAAAAACGAGAGACCAAGGACGTGGCCCTACAGGCAGCCCAGATTTAGCTGCTCGGGGGTCCGAATCTTGGAACAACCAACAACCGCCGCGGCGACCACGGTACGACTACGGGAGTCGATGTGGATGCGGGTGGTGGTAAACTGTCAGGAGAGGATTTGAGTGATGCAGCTTGCGAACACCCTGCTTCAAAAGATTGTTGGACGTCTGCTCGAGGTCGGTCAACCCGACCGGATCATCCTCTTTGGTTCGGCAGCAAGGGGTCAAATGACCCCAGACAGCGATATCGACTTGCTGGTGCTCGAAGCCTCGCCGAAGCAGCCGCGACAAGAGAGTGTTCTACTGCGGAACGCGTTGCGGGGTCTGGGCTACCCTTTTGACGTGATGGTCATGGCCACGGAGCGGTTCGAGGAGACCAAGGAGATCATAGGTGGACTGGCCTACCCTGCTCACAAGTATGGGCGGGTGATCTATGATGCCCATGGATGAGGTGCGCAGGGATCTGGGAGGCCAGTGGCTGGAGAAAGCCGAGGAAGATTTTGGGGTCGCAGATCTACTGCTAACCGAAGGCACGCCGTATCTTTCGACCGCGGGATTCCACTTACAACAGGCGTCGCCTATCCCGGCAGCGAATCCCCTGATGAGGTATCGGGCTTCTACCAGGACGTGATGCGTCGGGTCGCCGCGCTGCCAGTACTCCAACGAAAACGGCGTGCATTACCAACACGTCTCCCCTGGCTTCTTCCAGGCGATGGGGATCCCTCTGCGGCGGGGCCGTGTCTTCGACCGTTCCGATCAACCGGAGACACCCTCCGTCACGGTGATCAACCAAGTCATGGCCCGCCAGATGTTCGGCGAGGATGACCCCACCGGTCGACGATTTCAATCCTCCGATGGCACCACTCCAACCGATACTACGACGATGGCTCTGAGAGTCGCGACGGTCCTCGTCGCGGCACTGCTGGCAAGTTGGATACCCCCCGCCTGGCGGGCCACCCAGCTCGATCCGCTCGAGACGCTGCGCAACGAATAACTATCGGGCGGTCCAGGGCTTCCGCGGCGTACCTCATCGACGTTTCAATCACTCTCCAGGTGGCGTTTCAGCCATTCGATCCAGCGCCGGTAGACATCGTGGGTCCCGGCGGGATCCGACGGAAAGTGCCCTGGCCCCGGATAGCCAATAAACTCCACCTCGACCCCGTTGTCCCGCAGGGCATGGAAGAGCTTGTAGGAACCGGTGACCGTGACTCGCGAGTCACCGGTCTTCGACAGGATGAGGGTTGGTGTACGCAGCTTCGAAAAGTGGACGATCGGCGACTGCGCCAGGTATTCCTGGTATTTTGTCCCCACCCAGGGCGAGGAGGTGAGGCAGTGGCGAATCATCACGTTCAGATCCGAGAGCGCTGTCATGTCGGAGGCATCAACCGGCGCCGCACCGGCCACCGCCGCTCGCCAAGCGTTGGGATAGCGGCCGATGAGCCACGTGGTCATCCAACCGCCGTAGGACCAGCCCGAGACAGCGATGCGCTCGCTATCGATGAAGCCGAGCTTCTTCACCGCCTCGACCCCGGCCATGACGTCGCGCCCTGGTCCTTCGGCGCAGTCGCCAGCGAGGGCGCTCTGGAAAGCGTTGCCGCGATGGTTGCTGCCCCGGTAATTGGGCTGGAAAACAACCCAACCCATGGCCGCCATGAGCTGCGGTAGATCCGAGAAGCCCTCCGTCGAGGCGGCGGTCGGACCACCGTGGATCGACAGCACCAGGGGGTACTTCCGTCCAGCCTCGAAGCCCGGAGGATAAACGAGGATGCCGTCCTCTTCGAAGCCGTACGGTCCTTGCCACCTGATCGTCTCGGTGCGGCCGAGATTGCGACCGGCGATCTCGTCGTGAAAGCTCGTCAATCGCTTCGGCGGCGACGACGGCGAAGCCATGAAGTAGAGCTCGGCAGGACGGCCGGAGGCGGTGCCGACAAAGGCAATCTCATCGGACTTGCCAAGCGCCACACCGCGGAGTGACGCCACCTCACCGAGCTCGAGACGACGCGTCGTCGAATCGTGGAGCCAGAGGGCGCCGCGGGTACCGTCGAGACCGGAGAGGAGCATCGTCGTGCCGTTGCGTAACCATCCTTGCAGCCTTACCTCACGGTCGAGCCCACGTGTGCCGCTGCTCCCCTGGCCACCTGCCGCTGGCGCCAAGTAAACCTCGGTGAGATTGGCGGCGATCCCGTCACGTGGGTAGGAGTAGGCGATGCGGGCGCCGTCGGGGGTAAACCTCGCGCTTCCCTCGAAGCGGTCCGCGTCGGTAATTTTCCGCACCTCCCCGCTTCCGATCTCGACCACGTGAACAGCGGTCATATCGGCGTCGCCCGTGTGCAGTCCGCGAACCGGGACGAACGCAAGAAGGCGGCCGTCGGGAGAAAACGAAAGGGGGGCGGGACCGAAGTTCGTCGCCAGGTTGAGCTCGGACGTCAGCAACCGCGCTTCGCCGCCGTCCGCGTTGACGAGGTAAAGGTGGCTCTGCGTGGGACTCTCGGTCGCCAAATAGCTATTGTTGCCGACCACAAAGGACGTGCCGTGTCCGTCTCTAGACGGCTGCTTCTGTGCGGCAACGTAAGCGATGGTTGCGCCATCCGGGCTCCAGGTAAACGTCTGGACGCCTGCCGGCGCCTCAGTGATCGGCCGCCCTTCCCCCAGGCCCATCGGCAGGATGTGGATCTGGGAGCCTTGGTCGGTGCTGGCTAGGAAAGCGAGGCGATCCCCGGAGGGAGACCAGCGCACATGCCGGGCCCCGCGTCGGCGGGTGAGGACACGTTGCCCCTTGGTAGCGACGTTGATCGCGACGATCTCTCCCTGCCAGCGGTTGGCTATCGTGTCAGGGCGGCTGACGACCAAGGTGATCGAGCGACCGTCGGGGGAGATCTGCGGGTCGCTCAGGCGAACCCTGTGGTTCAAGTCGCTGAGGTGGTAGCGGGCATCACCATCGACAGAGGGGCTCGCGAAAACGAACGGCAGGAGGAGGATAAAAATCCGTATTACGCGGCTCATTTCGAATGGACTCCTGTCTCTTGAAACCCACCGTCTTTCCAGGCACAAACGTCTTTCCAGGCACCACGGCCCAAGGAGCAAGCCCCAGGCCGTGATTGATGTGGACCGGTTCGTAATCGGCCGAATCAGCTGCCTCCGACGAGATCAACCGCTCTAGCGCAACCTTGCCGCAATCCCGTTCAACGTCTCACCCAACGCGGCCAGACGCTGCTTTGTCACGGCGTCACCCTGGCCCGCATCCAGCGCCGCCACCAGCGACTCCAGCCTGGCGGCCAGATCTTTGTCGTGTCCGCCGTCCTTTAGCCGCGCTGCCGAGCGATCCAACGCCGCGGTCAAGTCGGCCGCCAGCGCCTCGGGCAGGTTCTTGCCGCGCCCAAGCTGATCGAGGTACGCCCGGGCGACCACCGGCTCGGCCGGCCAGTCGACGCGGAACTGCTGCTGTGGGTTGAACACACCGCCTTGATCAGCCATCACCGCCGCGGCGATCTCGTGCTCGGAGACGTGTTCACTGGGGATCAGCGCCAGCACGTCCAGCCCACGTGCGATCTCGGTACCGTAAATCAGGCCGTTGTACCAATAGGTTGACCAGTACCCAGCGAGGATCAGATCCTCGGCATCAAGGGGCCCGCGGTCGAAGTACGCAATTTCGAACGGGTTGGCAGAGTCGGTGAAGTCGATCACCGAGACACCACCCTGGTACCAGGCCTGGACGAAGATGTCACGGCCCGGTATGGGCACGATGGAGCCGTTGTGCGCCACGCAGTTTTCCTCCTCCAACTGCGGCGCCGGCATCTTGAAGTAGCCGCGGAACTCGAGCTTGCCGTCTTTGATGTCGTAGATCGCATCCGCGCCCCAGTCCAGCGGGTCGTAGGCGCGGCAGCGCGGCCGGCTACCGCCGCCCCACTCGTCGGTGAAAATGACCTTGGTGCCATCGTTGTTGAAGGTCGCCGAGTGCCAGTAGGCAAAACCCTTGTCGACCACCTCGGCGATGCGCTTGGGGTTCAACGGATCGGAGATATCGAACAGGATGCCATTTCCCGAACAGGCGCCGGCGGCAATCCCGCGCTCGGGGAACACAGTGATGTCGTGGCATTGGTCGGTCTGTTTCGTCTCCTGCGTGTCGTCGCCGTGGTCGCCGCCTCTCCACAGCCCAGCCATGACACCGGTCTCGGGGTCGGCGAACACCGCCGGGCTACTGACAATGCGCGCCGCCGCCGGGTTGTCGACCGGAATCTCGATGACATCGATGCGAAACAACGCGGTGCGGACGTCACCGGGGGTCTCGTCGAGACAACCCTCCATCTCCTCTTCCTCACGCACCGAGCTGGTTCCGGAGTTGTAGACGATGATCTTGCCATCTTCTCCCGGGCCGGAGACGACCGAGTGGGTGTGCGAGCCGCGGCAGGTTTGGACCGCGCCCACCTGTACCGGCCGTGCCAGGTTGCTGATATCGAGAATACGGAGCCCCCGAAAGCGCTCGTCACTGACGTCTTTACTCACGCCCTCGAGCCCACAATCGAGCCGCCCTCGGGTCTGCTCGACCGACATGATCAGCAGATCGCCGACGATCGAGACATCGCCTTGTCCACCCGGGCAGACCACCGAGCTGAGGAGATCCGGCGCACCGTCCGTCAGCCGGTAGATGTTGAAGCCGTGGTAGTTGCCGGTCACCAGCACGTCGCCGGCAAAAGCCATGTCGGTATTGGCGAAGCTCAGCAACGGCGAGCGATCGTCGTCAGAATCTTCGTCATCGTCTTCCTCGGCCTCTGGGTCATCGGCTTCTTTGTCATCAGTATCCGCGGCGGCGGCGTCATCCTCCGCGGTTTTGGCCTTCAGACGTTCCGGCGGCAACCCTGCCGGATTATCCGGATCGAAGAATCCAGCGGGTTTGGGCAGCGAAGCAACCAACTCGAGATTCAGCAACGCCTGACCAGCGTTGTCGAATCCGGCAGCCAACGCCGCACGCGGGTCAGTGGACAGGCTGACGAGGAGCGCGTTCATGCGTTCGATCTCGGAATTCTGGTCGTTCGTGATGTCCGAGGTGAATTCGAACAACACCGGGTCGTAGGCCGAACCCGGCTGTTCAAGCAGCTCCTCGACCATTTTCACCGCGCCCTCGTGGTGAGGGATCATCAACTCTAGAAACAACCGATCGAAGTCCGTGCCTTTCGACGCAGCGAGCTTGGCCATCTGCTCCGGCGAGGCCATACCCGCCATCTTATGGGTGGTGTGCATCGCATCGTGTTCGGTCGGGTTCGGCACCCGCTCGCCACGCTCGCGCAACCACCGCTGCATGAACTCGATCTCGTCTGCCTGCGAGGCATCGATGCGCCCGGCGACGTCGATCAGTTCGGGGCGATTGGTGCGGTCCGCCACCAAGGCAGCCATCTCGACGGCTTGATGATGGTGCGGGATCATGTCCTGCATGAACCGCGCGTCATCCGGCGAGTAGCTCGTCTTGGCAATCTTGATCGCCTCGTCAGCGCTGAGCTCCTGAGCTGGCTCACCCGGCGCGCCGGGCTGGATGATAGACACTTGGGCCACGCTCAGCGTCGCCGGGCACAGCAACATCACGCCCAGGAAGGCGCACCGAAACAGTCGAATCAAGGAATCAGGGATTGTGATCAAGAGTTCGCTCCTAAGCCGAGATCGGGCGTCGTTGCGCGTTGTTGCGCGTCGCTGGGGGTTTGACTCGCCTCAATCTATCATCCCATCGGAAAGACGACTTCGGCCTACAGCCCCAGGATCGCGTATGGTGAGATTATTCGGCTAAACCGCAGCTTACGAATCTTCCGACGCCGGGACCGATCAACCGACGGTATAAACTCCCGGCTGGGGTGAGTCTTCTCGGAGCGTCCAGATGTCATGAACACGGAGCCCATCGAAACCTTGGGACCTTACCGTATCGAGGCCAAGATCGGCTCGGGAGGGATGGGCGCCGTTTACCGCGCCTACGACTCGCGGCTGGATCGTCAGGTGGCCATCAAACGGATTCTCTCAGGCCCCGACGAGCGTACCCCGGAAGCCCAAGAACGTTTCCTTCGCGAAGCCCGGGCGCCAGCGCGGCTGAACCATCCTTCGATCGTCCAAGTGCACGATCTGTTGAGCGACGAAGGCGAGGATTGGATCGTCATGGAGCTGGTCGACGGCTCGACCCTCGCAGACCTACTGCAAGGTGGACCGCTGCCCATTCCCCAGGTTCTCGAGTTCGGACGCCAGATCGCGGACGGGCTCGCCCATGCCCACCGACAAGGAACGATCCATCGCGATCTCAAACCTGAGAACGTCATGGTGACCTCGGAAGGCTACGCCAAAATCCTCGACTTC
>JAJCXQ010000445.1 GCA_029263355.1 Acidobacteriota bacterium
CGACCGTGAGATAGGCGCCTCCAGACAGCAGAGCGGTCAAAAGAACCGCACTCAATGCCGAGATCCACGTCGCCCGCTGGATTCGTTGCTGCGCCACTTTGGCGACATGGGCCGGTTGGCGAGAGAGCACAAACCATGGAGCATTCACCAACTCAGCGTGACCGACGATGACATTACCGGCCTCAGTAGCCTCGAATTCACTGCTGCCGGAGCCCAGTTTGCCGGCGAGTGCCCGATCCACCAATGAGGCGGGAAAGGTCTCTAGGGTAGTTTGACCGCCGAAGAGCGCGTCACCTTCTCGACTGGCGAGGATCAGTAAGGCTTCCTGACCGATCTGAAAAGACTGGACCTGCTCGTCCAACGTTTCAGTGCCGGCGATCAACACCAGCTGCCCGATGCCATCGGGCAGGGGTGTGCTGAGACGCAACCAACGACGGGTCGCCCCCTGCACAACCGACAGCTCACGGGCATCGCCGGGTTCGACCAGGGTGTCGATCTCGTCTCCCATATCCCGCCTTCGCACCATGACGACGCTCTCGCCAACGGCGTTGAAGACCCCCGACAGAACGATCGCGGGCTGCGCTTGCAGGGTACCGCGCAGCAATTCTTGTGCCGCGGCGGATTGCGGGTCGGTGAGCAGCAACGGATGGGAAGCCGTTGACCTCGCCAGGATGAGCAAACCCTCGAGATAGGTGTCGACGCGGGTCGCCGCCGCTTGCGTCGCCACAATGTGGGTACGTTGAACCTGCTCGAACAGCGCATCCTCATGGGTGCGCAGCTGAGTGTAAGTGATCACCAGCGGCAACAACCCCATCGCGGCCAGGGCCACCACAACTCGGAGCAAAAGAGGTAATCGTAACTTCTTCATCATCTCATGGCTCAACGGACCACCGACGAGCTCCCATGGCTACTTCTTCTTCCCCTTACTCCGTACCAGAGGCAAGCTACCGCGGCTGGTATTTCCGATGCAATCCTTGGCTTCGAAATGCAGCACGTACCGACCACGTTCAGAATTGGCGACCAACTCGTAGGTCAGAGTGTCAATCCCGGTGCAAACTCCGTCCTGCGCCAGGATCCAAAGCCCTTCCTCGGAACCGAAAGTCCCAAGATCGGCGAAACGGATCGGCTTCCGGGTCTGAGGTCTCACTCTGATCTGCGCCCGATCGGAGTCGAGCTCCCAGTCCACTCCGCCAATGCGCAGCACTCGTTGACCTCGTTGGACAGCGGCAAAACCTTCCAACGGCTCGGCTTCGATCCGCCCCAACTCTGAGCCCCCCTCGACACCCCAGGTGAACGTTGGCGGATCGGGATCGAAGATGAACGGAACCTCGATCGTCTTTCGATTGCCGGCACGATCACTCGCTTCGACCGCAATCGTGTGGGCGCCGCGCTCCCAGGGCCCCTTCAAGGCTGATGTCTCGACGACTTTGCCGTCCAGATGCGGAATCCAGCTCTCGACGCCACTCTCCTCGTCACTCGCCGTGACGTCGATCTCCATGCCGGGCCCGACAATCCACGCCTCGTTGAGACCAGATCTCGGCGCCTGCTGCGGACCTGAAAAGCTGATCTGTATTTCAGGTGGAGTCTTGTCGATCGCTTCGGTGAGGATTTCGAACGCTATCGGCTCGCTGGGGTAGCCGTCGAGTCCCGACGGACTAACTGCCGTAACCCGCCAATGGAGACTCGCCACCGGCAGAGCCGCCGGCTGCCAACTCAACTCCTCGAGGCCCAAGACCCGCTCGACCAAAACGCCACACTCTGGATCGCGGCAGATCTCTAGGGCGTAACTCTCAGCTCCGGCGACCGACTGCCAGGTAAACGTCGGCTGGGGGGTCGCCAGCTTGGCTCCAGTGGCGGGAGAGAGGTTTTCGGCGGCTGGCAACAACTTCTCCGGCGGCGAAGGGGCCTGGCCTGCGACGACCGATGACCCCATCCCTGTCCCTACCTCGAGTGTGGTGCCCGCCGCTTCGAGATCACTCTTGCCACTGTAGACCATGAGCTGAGCTCCACCTTTTTCGGGACGCCGAGCTCGGGTTACGATCACACCGTCTCGACCCGCCTGGGGAGTGGCTGTGGCGTCGCCGAGAACGATCTCAAACTGCTCTGTAGAAGCGGACGTTCTCTTACTCGAAAAGTCCGCTTGCCCGACCACCACCTCGATCTCTTGACGGTCGATCTCCAGCCTGCGAGAGCGCTCACCGATAAAGACAATCGATTGCTCAGTGAGAACCAACGATGTTTCATCGCCGAAGCGCAACTCAGCAGACGACGACTTCATGGTCTTGACGCCATCGCGCGCCCGCAAGAGCTCGTTCTCCTGGGCGTCGTTCCAGGCCAACGGGCTCGGCTGATCCTGCACTTCTCGCGACACCTTGGTCAGCAACGCACCGTCAGCCGGCAACGTCTTGGGCAAAGGCACGCGAAGCCTCTGCTCTGGAGAGATCTGGTTCGGATCCTCGATGGTCGTCGAATTGAGCTCCCAGAGTTCCTCCCAGCTCTTGTCAGAGTCCAGGTATCGGTCCGCAATATCCCTCAGCGTATCTCCGGGTCGGACCACATACCAACCCACCTCTTCTGACCCCGAGTCACCGACTTTGTCTTGAGCTCCGACCAGCGGGCTGGACCACAGAAGGACCAGCACGAGTGCAGCCTTGCGAAGTAACATCTCACACCTTCTCTTTCTATCAACGCGCCCTCGGTTGAGCAGTGCCCTATGCCGAGGTATGGAGCGAACCCACGGTTGCCAAGATCAGACGATTCAGGTTATCCAAGAGAACCCTAGTCTAACGAATGACTCGTGTGCTGGGGAGCGTTCGAGAGCGATGGGCCCTGGATGGCTAAAATTCAGCGCGTTCGAGGTTTCTCAGCCCCAGATGCAGCGGCAGCATGCAGGTCACCACAGTGACCACTAGGATCCAGCTGACAGCTCCTGTGACAGCCCAGACATAAGGCACCCCGTTCAACACCGTTGAGACACCGCTCCAGAACAGCACGATCGCCTGGCCCCCAGCCACCAGCGCGATATAGAGCATGCTCAACAGAAAGTTGAGCGTCCCCCCCATCCCTGAGACGATGCGGGCAGGATTGTCTTCCTGAAAATTAGGATAGAGGCTGCCAAGCCCAACCGCCAAGCCGGAAAGCGCCACTGTGGTAGCGATCATTCCGGCAACCGACAGAACAAAAGCCGTACGATCGAGATCCAACCGGATCGCCGAGAGTACCGCCAGTCCGACGGTAAAGAACGATGTCGTGCCGACGCTGAGCCAAAACTTCTGCCACATGATGTGGCGCAAGGTCACTGGCGACAAGCCCAAGATCCAGAAACGGCGCCCTTCGAGGCTGACCAGCGGAAACACAAACCGCGTGGTCAACGACGCCAAGATCAGCATCGAGGCACCTAAATTGAGCAAGGTGCCCAGGGCACGCCAACTTTCTTGGCCTGCGAAGCTTCGCGCCCCTCCCAGATTGGCGACATAAAGCGCCATGATGCCGAAAAACAGTACGAACTGAGACCATTGCGCAGGATCACGCCAAAACAGCTTGATGTCCTTTGAGACAAGGGAGCGGGTCGGTTCAGGTAAATGACGTAGCAACCTATCCAAGACCCTCGAGACCACAAGCCGACGGTTCGACTTGACGGCGCTGCCGCCTGCCAGAGACGACCAACCAGCATAAAACCACCGTTCGGCAGCCAGAGTAGCGATCCAAACCAGCACGAGAGCATTCGATAGAAGGAGTAGAAAATAGAACAAACTCTCGCCGATGGCTCCGGTTGTTGCGTCCAGGATCCCCTGAGACAGCCACGTGCTCGGTAAGAAGGGTGATTGAACTTTGGTCAACATCACGATCAGTGACTGAAAGCTCGGCGTGGATTCAGCATCGGCCGGCCCCACCTGAGCCCGAAAGAGAACAAATACACCGACTAATGCCGCGCTGGCGATCCCAAGCCAGACAGGGCGTCTGTGGCGTGACAGGAAACGTACCGCAGTGATCGTGACGACGGATCCTATCGCGGCCGGAATCACAACAAAGGGTAGGTAAAACGCCAACAGAGCCAGGTAAAAAATCGCCGCTGCAGACGACTCCAGGCCATAGGCAAGCATGACCGGAGAACCGAGAAAAGCCGACGCCCAAGAGGTAAACGCCACGCACTCATAAAAACGCCCGAGGAAGAATGTTGATAGCGAGATGGGACTCGCGATGAGATACCACACTTCTCGCGACCGGTAGAGCGTCGAGAACGAGACCAATACATTGGAAAAGACCAACATGACGAATAACACCAAGGCGAACACCGAGAGCATGCGCGCCATGATCAGGTCGCTCAAACTGAGACCACCAACACCAACCACGGTGCTTGCCAGCTCTTCAAAGAAGCGAAAGCCCATCCGGGAGAGCTGAAAGAGACCCACCCAGAGCAGACCGGCAGAAACCGAAACAAAAGCCACCTTGAGTTTCGATTCTTGCCGTACAGAAGCCAGCGTGTGCAGAGCGACGCGCACTTTGGCCCATAGGATCGTGCCGAGAACTGACCTAACTCTCATACTGCATCCCGCCAACAGGCGCCGCACCTTCCTCAGCTTGGCGAGTCAGCTCCAAGAAGACATCTTCGAGCGAACCCAGACCGCTTCCGAGCTCGCCCGCGCCCGAAAGACGCTTGCCACGGCCAGGCGCCAGCGCCTTGATCTCGTCAACGGTTCCGACATGCAAGAGCTGACCGCGATGGATAATTCCGACGCGGTCCGCAACTTCTTCGGCAATCGCCAGGCTGTGGGTCGACATAAAGACCGTCAAACCTTCGCGGGTACGGTCGCGCAGATAAGTCTTCACCTCGCGGATATTCTTGGGATCCAAACCGATCCACGGCTCATCGACCACCACAATCTGCGGCTGGTGCAAGAAGCACGATGCAAAGCTCAGTTTTTGACGCATACCGTGGCTGTAGCTCTCAATGAGCTGGTCGCCGACGTGCAACACCTCGAAGGTCTCGAGTAACTCGTCACAGTGTTGATGAAAGGCAGAGTCCGTCATGCGATAGAGCCCAGCCACAAACTGCATGAATTCACGACCGGTGAGACGCTCGTACAAAAACGGATGGTCCGGTACATAGCCGAGCAGCTGTTTGGCACGAATCGGATCGCGCTGAATGTCGACCCCACCTACGATCGCCTCGCCAGAGCTCGGACGCATCAGTCCGGTGAGCATCTTGATCGTCGTCGTCTTGCCAGCGCCATTGGGGCCCAGGAAGCAGAAGAACTCACCTGGAGCAATATCCAAATCAAGGTCGCGAACAGCGATTTTCTCATCGAATCGTTTGGTCAGGCTTCGGGTCTTGATCATCGAGGTCAAAATCGTAGGTTCCCCGTTTTAGTTAGTCAATGTCGAGAACTTCGATCTCGAGCGACCCGAGAAAAGGCATCAGACGCGGCCAGGTTTCAATTCCGCCATTGAGTAACTTGATATGTGTCGCATCAGCCAAAGACTGATCGAGGGTAGGATCCATCCAGATCCAGTCTCCGAGAAAGACCTCGGGCCATGCATGGTAGTAGAAACCATCCAGCTCATCACTCCACACCAATCCGATAGCGATGCGGGTCGGCACACCCACAGCGCGTGCCAGCGCGGTGAAGAGAACAGTATGCTCGTTGCAGTCACCGGCACGCCTCTCCAACACCTCGAGGGCCGAGGGTATGCTGAGAACTGGCTCTTTGTCGAGGCGCGTGAAAACCCATTCGTGGATGGCGCGCGCCTTCGACCAGGGAAGCTCCTCAACGCCGACGATCGAGTTGGCTCGAGCTTGAATTTTCGGATGATCCGACTGTACGAAAGCGTCTGGGGCCAAGAAGTTCGCGCCGACATCCTGTCCTTCAACCATTTTGATCGTTGGCACGGCGGGCACCTCGAGCCGGTAGCGACCCGCTCCGAGTGCGGTTTGCACTTGATCCTCGGGTAATTTCAGTATCCCGAGTTGTTCCACATCGAGGCCCCCGAGTTGGATCGTCATGGAGCGGGCGCCCCGGAACGGCCGATGACCTGACGGACGGATGGCGGTACGACTCAGCAAACCGGGTGTCTCGCCACTCCGACGCTCTGGCGCCGGCAGACGCGCTTCGGCGCCCGTGATGCGTTCCATCACCAAACCCACTGGGGTTTCAGCTCGAACAACCTCCCCCTGCTGATCGATCCAGGCAACCGATTTAAGGCCACTCATCTTGACCTCGAGGCGGCGCGTCTCGATCTCGGTATCCCCCAGACGTAACGTCTCCCGCGCAGTGCATCGAACCCGCGCCTGCCCCTTGCTCATGGTCAACGGATCGAAGGTCTCGAAACGATAATCTTCACCGACCTCGAGCACAGGAAACCGCACTGCTGAGCCAAAACCACTAGAGAACATCAGGCTCTCATCAACAGGAAAGCTCAACGGCAGGGACTCCCCTGCCGAGACGATCTCACCCTTCAATTCGCCGTCCGAGACCTCGCCAGAGATTTCGAAGTCGTAGCCCGATGAACGCACTTCGAAACCAAACTCGACACGGCTTGCCTCGCTGGCGCGCCAGACCGAGCCCACTAGGTCGAGGTCGGTACTCTTGTTCAATAACTCGAAATTCATCCGCGCTTCCATCTGCATCGCGATTCCCAATTGCTTCTGTCGTTGCTCTGGAGCTTGGCGCACATGAATCTGACCAATACGGTCACCACCAGCAATGGAAACACCCAGCCAAAACTCTGTTGGCTGCTGGCGTGGGTCCGACACTGATTCGAGCTGCCGAACACCGAGTTCATCGTGCAGCAGAAAACCCATCATCACCATCCAAAAGATGACGATCGGAATACCGATCATCCAGCGTGACACACCCGGACTCCTCATCGTTGACTCCCTCGGTCGATTACGAACCTGTCCTTGTAAACGGCCGAGACCGAGTTTGTGTCTACCGGATGATGGGCTCCGTGCCGAGTGGAGTGGCATAGCCACTATCAGCGAGTGGCTCAGTCTTGCGAGTGGCTCACTCCTGTTTGCCTGCCCAATAAGCAAATCGACTCGGCGAGCACGAGAGAATCGGGGTTGGGGCTAATTCAACAACACCAGTCACTCGGTGCAACCCCCGGCTCGCCAAGCCGATCACAAAACCTACTATACCGTGGAATTGTTACCGGTTCTAGCTTTTTTGATCCAACACTCCTTGACCTGTCAACCCAGCCAAAACATCTTCACACTTCTCCAGACGCGTCTCGAAGTCTTCGAGAGACTCGATGCCATAACCGTAGAGACGAGCCAAATCCAAAATCAATTCTCTTTCGAATCCCTGAGAGCGCTGCCGAAAGCCTTCCAACACTTCAGGCACTCGACTCCTTCGCCGCGGGAAGACTTGGAAGAAGAGCTCAGCAGGCGAGACATCTATCGCCTCGAGGATCCTCAGAACGTGTTGAAGCTTGAGATCGACGCGGCCATTCAGGATCTGTGATAAGTGGCCACTCGAAAAATTCGACCGTTGCTCAATTTCTTGCTGAGCCTGCCCAGAGATCTGGATCAGAAAGCGAAGCCATTTCAAAAGACGCTGGGTTTCTCGTCTTGGATCCACCCGGGCGCAGCCTACAGCTCTTGCTGTTCGATGGCTTGCTGGATTCGCCGCCTGACATCAGTAACCACACCGGGAAAGCTCGGCGAGTGCCCGGCTGCTTCCAGCAGTTCAACGACGTCAATGATCATCAGTGCTAGATAGAGATCTGTCTTGACCTTGAAGGCATTACCCACGTTCTCGCAACCGCGCTGTAGCAAGAATTCGGCCATACTCCAAGAGTACAGTTTACGGGTGACTTCACCCAGGGAAAGAGCATCCACCATCGTCAGGTCGTGGATCAACTCACCCAGATCCCCGATCCGAACAAATGAACGCTCCAACAGATGCCTTCGACACTTTTCGATCTCGGGAGATGATCGCGAAAGAGCGTCTGAATATTCGGCGGTCAGATCACTATCGAACATCTCGAACGGCTCGATAATCGAGTACACCGCGGCGCGGAAAGCGGAGTTGCTTCGCAACAACTCGACGGTGATCATGCGTTGTTCGTGCTCCGATAGTGCCCCGAGGAGCAGACGCGAAACCAGGGATGTGTCGATACTGAGATCCATACCTTTCACAATGATCCTCCAGGTAATCCTGCAATGCCAGCCGTCGTCTGGACAAGCTAGAGCCTGACCACACCTCCACGGCAAAAATCGCCGAGCCTAGCCAGGGAATCTGTGCCTTCGGCACCAGTTCCAAGGCATTCTCATGCACTTGACGAAACTTCTTACTGCTGCTTCGCTCGCTATGACTCTTTGAAGCCGCCAACAAAACCATCTCGACGCGAGATATTCTCATCATAGAGAGCTATCTCCTTTTAGTCAAGGTCTCGCTTGCAGGAATACTTTTTTCTGACCATCCCAAATTATCGGCCGGCCCCTCGTGATGGACGAGTAGGTTTGCTTCATCCAAAGAAGATGAGCAATCCAGTTCGCCTTCAGTCAGTTGTGAAAGGAGCATCCCATGGACAACGCCTCGGCATCGATCGGCGGAGCAGACCATTTTGGAACCGCGGGTCTCATGGGTCCGGAGATAGAGCCCAACGGATAGACGCACCAAGCTATTCGGCGTTTCCTCGAACCGCCGGAGTCTTCTCGGCTCAATGAGCCTGAGCGGTGGCCCAGCCATGCCTCGCGGGCGGGACGGACGCCGCTCCTAACTAGATCCCATCCAAGAACGCCTCGAGAGGCCTGTCGGCCTCGTGGACTGCGCCGCAGCTCCGAACTCGCCGGCCCTCTCACGAGAAGCATAAGCCTTTCTTTTGCTTACTGATACGAGCAGCCAAGATCCTGTTAGCTCGAACACGCTCGCTGCTTGCTCGCTCCACGAGGTCTCCCGACCTAGGCCTAACGGTAAAACTGGATGGGTTCTAACTGAGCGAACACTACAGCCGAAACACGAGGCGAGCCGAAGCTACTATATCTGCATCATTCCATGCCTTTCCCCCACTCTGCCCAAAGCTTGCTGCAGCAATTCTTGTGTCGCCGCCTCAGCCTGTGCAGCCTTGTAGAACAGCATCAGCGTTGCACTGGTTTCGCGATCAACCTCGAGTTTGCGAAAAATAGGCAACAACCTACCAGCAATGCGTTTGACATCTCTTGTTGCTCCACGAGCCATGGCGACTTGCGCCAATTGGAGCAATACAACTGTTTGATTGTGGACCGAGCCCAACCGTTCGAAGCCATCATGTGCCTGCCACAATTTGCGCAGACCCTCATCCGTTGACCCGAGCCTGATCGCGATCGCTCCCTCCAGCAAACGGAGCTTCGACAGATGGACATCTTCCGGAAACCGAGCATGTTGCCGGGCCGCCAGGCGCGCCCAGCGGCAGACTTCTAGGAGGTCTTGCCGCGTCCGTGCCCTTTCACACAGGTAGAGCGTCATATTATGGATGGCTGCCAGGTACGATCGCGGACTCAGCGATGGATCCAGTAAGTACAACGCGCGAATCAAGCATTCCACGGCTTGCTCGGTTCTCCCCTGCCGTCCAAGAATCAGTGACCGATCAACCAAACTACCCGCAAGCTGTTGAAATGCGTCGAGCTCACGATACGCCTGCATCGCTTCTTCGTTCAGATCCAACGCCTCGTCAAATCGACCTTGATCACACCGCAGGTATGACGCTCGTTGCGCCAGGCGCGGTCGCGCGAGTGGATCGATCGTTGATTCCAGCTCACCGGCAGGCAGGAACCTCAGCGCGACATTGAATGCTCCTTCCGCTTGCCGAAGATCTGCGATACCGCGGTAGGCACTACCCAGCACCGCCCAAGCTTCAACCTGCAACGCGCTCCACTCGGGGTGGCCAAAAGAATCACAATCGACTCTGGCAGCGAGATCCCGCGCCGCCTCGGCAACAGATACTGCACGTTTCGGATCACGATGACGGAGATCATCTGCTTTTCGGAGCAGGCATCGACAGAGCTGCTTCATCAATTCTCAACCTCACCCCCAATTCGACTCGCTAGGACCAAGGATGGCAGAGGCGTCGAGCTCCGCCACCGCTAGCTCACAACGCACCAGGCGGCCACGCAACGCGTCCACAGATTCGAAGCCCAGGTGTTGCAAACGTTCTTTGACACGGTCGATATCTCCATCGCCCCATGGCGCCTCTGTGGTAAATCGAGAGCTCCGGCTGTCGGCCACACCAGCAGTTCGCCGGTTGATCGAAGGCCGCCTCGCGGCGGTGCGCCTCGGGTCGGCTCGCTCGAAGAATTCTCCGGGATGACAATCGAGTGCGCCGAGCACCGCCAACATTTGCCAGACTTTGAGCTCCCGCTGGCTGGATAGCAGCTGAGACAGATAGCCACGCGACAGACCGGCCTTCTCCTCCACCTGGCGCTGACTTAACTGAGAGCTCTCGACTAGCATACGAATCTCTCTCAGAAATTGATTTACATACTCTAAATCAGACATATTCTCTATTATAGAGTCTTTCTGAGATTTGTACAGTCCAAGTGCTATAGACCCCTACTGGTGCCAACCACTAACCAACAAACTCTGTGAGCACGATCTTGAGCAGACAGGTGTACTATCGCGGCCGCGATGATTGACGCTCCCCAGTTCTAGGAGAACCAGATCTCACTGACACTGTCACTGGACCAGAGATGAGCCCGAGTCAACCTGAAGACCAACAGGAGACATCACTTCCCGATTCGCGATGGCGACCGAGGAAATTTCCGAGTCTCCCACCGCTACCGCCGACCACCCGAATCCTGCTGTTGACCCTCGGCTGGGTCTTGATCGCAGTTGGACTGGTCGGTTTGGTTTTGCCAGGACTGCAAGGCGTCATGACCTTAGCCGCCGGCGCCGCCGCTCTTTCATTAGTCAGCCAGACGTTTCTTTCCAGTCTGCGTTACCTGCTTCGCCCCTGGCCGGCGGCATGGATTAGCGTGCTTCGGGTTCGACGCCGAGTTCATCGCTGGCTCGGGTCACGGTAGCCCGAGGCGCTGACTCAGCAACATACCGCATCCGGCAATTCAGGCTGCACCGTGACGTGCGCTCCTGGATGTGACGACATCAGCAGTTTGCGGACACCGTCCGAAACCACTTCGGCTGTCGTGTCTGGTCGGATCACAATATGTACCGTGATCACATCTTCTCCCGGCTTCAGTGTCCACGCGTTCAACGCATGAACCGACGCGACTCCTTCGACAGCGAGAATCTCTTGCTCGAGACTGGGCACGTTCATGCCCTCCGGAGCCGCCTGCATCAAAACTGCAATCACCTCGCGCAAAACTCGCCACGCTCCGACACAGATGATCAACGCGATCATGATCGACGCCGCCGCATCGACCCAGGTCCAACCCCGCCACAGGATCAGTCCACCGGCGATCAAAGCCCCGACCGAGCCCAGAGCATCCCCCAGGACATGCAGCATCGCGGCCCGGGTATTGAGACTGTGTCCATGCCCACTCAACATTCCAGCGATGCCGAGATTGACCGCCAATCCGATCACAGCAACCACCAGCATAGGCCCGGCCAAGATCTCCGTTGATTCGCCGAAGCGCCCAATAGCCTCCACGGTAATCCACACCGCCAGCACCAGTAGGGCGCCCGCGTTGAGCCCAGCGCCCAACACTTCGGCGCGTTGGTAGCCCATCGTCTGTCGAGAATCTGGCGGCCGACTAGCCCATCGCGACGCCATGAGAGCAACCGCCAACGCTCCGGTGTCCGACAGCATATGCCCGGCATCCGCCAGCAGCGCCAACGATCCGGTCAGCAGCCCTCCCACAGCCTCCACCAGCATGAAGCCAGCGGTAATCACCAGTGCCCAACCTAGCTGACGGGTTGCGGTTGGGCTGTGCTGGTGATCGCCGCCACTCTGATCACCGCCACCCTGATCACCGCCACCCTGAACACCATGGCCCCTGTCACTGTCGTGTCGATGAACACTCATAGTCTGTCGTGGCGACCGAATGCATCAACAATCGCCTGTCTGCGCGGTGTACCATCGTTCGAATCGCCAAGAGACAAAACAGCTGGCACTTGTTGCCCGCTAGGCCGCTACGCCGTTGTTGGTCAGGCAGCTTGCAACGACAAATCGGCCACCAGCACGAGATGGTCCGACAGCGGAGCCTGTACGGTGTGATAACCGGAAAACCTCAGCTCTGGCGAGGCCAGGATCCAATCGATTCGACGCCGCGGACGATGTGCCGGATAGGTTGGTGCTTGTGAATCAGGCTCATGCGCCCGCAGCCCCAATTCCCGAACCAACAGCTCCATGGATCTGGGCTCATCATGCCAACAGCAGTTGAGATCACCGAGAACGACCAGTGGACGTTCTCGTTCCGCCAGGGTTTCGACCATCCGCCGAATTTGTGTGCGCCGCACTGTCGGCGCCAAGAAGTCGAGATGGACCGAAACCAAGTCGATCGGCAAATCACCCCACATCGGGACCACAATCGATGCGACCACAAAACCTTTGGTGTCCCGCCACGAGACCCCGAACCGATGGGAGGTGGGGTCGAGCAGCGGCTGGCGCGCCAAGAGCGCGGTACCAGAGGCCATGTTGAAACGACCGAATCCAAAGGCGTTGTGGTCACCTCGATAGTGATCACGGTAACCCGCCTGATGAGCAATGCTGGCGACGTGATCGATATTGCCGCTCCAGGTGGAGGGACCGTCAACTTCCTGTAGTGCGACAATATCGGGAGTCAACTGCCGCAGGGTTTCCGCGATCTCATCGAGATTTCGCTGCGCTTTACGACGTCCAAGGTACGGCTTGACCGGAACGTTGCGTCGCGCATGGGCAACGTTGAGAGAGAAGAGCCGTAGATGGTCCTCGGCTTTGGAAGGCACCTGAGAAGACACCGCTGCATACCCTTTGACCTCAGGAAAGAACAGCGGTGCAGCGAGCTGAGATCTAGCCTTGGAAAAACTATGGGACAAGCGCCGCATACGGCGTAGGCCACGGGCCGTCACCTTTGGTCTCAAACCTGCCTCCTCTGGCCTGATGACGTTCCAGTCATCGAGCTTCGAATCATCTCGGATTTGATTTTGCCGAACCCCCAAAAATCTACCACCTCATCAGTATAACCATCTCGGACTCAATCTTCTAGCGTGTCGTCGCCACCTTCAGGGATACAGCCTGCTGGACACCCACTTCCCATCGAGTTTCTCGAAGACTTCACGATTGTGCAGACGGAAGGTGCCCGCACTCCAAAATTCGAACTCCGAGGGAACCACTCTAAACCCCGACCAGTGCGGAGGCCTGGGGACGGCACCGATCAGGAACTTTGCCTCGAACTTGGCGACACGGGCCATCAGCTGAGCTCGACTCTCGAGCGTCCTGCTCTGCTGCGACGCCCATGCACCGAGCTGGCTGGTCCGAGAACGGGTCGCGAAGTAGGCGTCGGCCTCGTCGTCTCTCACCGGTCCGGCTTGGCCGCGGATTCGTACCTGCTGACCGAGCTCGCGCCAATAGAAGTTGAGACAAACCTGAGGATTGGCGAGGATTTCTCGGCCCTTGCGACTTTCGTAGTTGGTATAGAAGGCGAAGCCTAATTCGTCGAAGTCCTTGAGCAAGACGACCCTTGACGACGGGGCGCCAGCTGCATCAACGCTCGACACCACCATGGCATTTGGATCTTCCATGCCAGTGGCCACCGCTCGATCAAAAAGAGACCGAAACCGTACGATCGGATCTTGCCGTGTTGCTTTGCTCATATCCACCTCGGTTGGAGACTACGGTGCCTCAGAGATACGGAGACTCAGAGATAGGGCGAGAAGAGCCAAGTGAAGGAGTCCCGTAGGCGCTCTAGAAAAGGTCGACTGTCGAGCTCTTCGAGGGTTACTTTTCGTGACATTTGACGAACCGCCTCGAAGTGGTCCGCGACCAACTTGGCGAACGGCTTGTCGAAAACCTCAACCGACATCTCGAAGTTGAGCCGTAAGCTCCGCGGATCCAGATTGGCCGAGCCGACTTGAACATAGTGATCATCAACCAAAAACAGCTTGCTGTGAACAAACGGCGCAGGCTGGTAATAGACGCCCACGCCTCGCTCGAGCAGCTCCCACAGCATGTTGCGGGTCGCCCAATGGACGTAGAGCAGGTTGTTGAGCGCCGGCAGAATCACCGTCACTTCGACACCTCGCAACGCGGCGGCCTGCAAGGCGCCGATCAACTCCCGCGGCGGCAAAAAATAGGGGCTCATGATAGCCACCTTGATCCGCGCTGCCGACACCGCGCCGACCAGGATCGTGACCAATTTGTCGATATCGTCGTCAGGACCGTCGACCACAACACGACAGAGCGCCTCTCCGGCGGCGTGGGTTGTGATCGGTGGCACAGGTTCCCTACGCCTGCCGGTGGTAAACAACCAGTCATCGAAGAAAACGCGCTCGAGCTCGGCAACAATCGGGCCTTGCATGCGAAAATGGACATCCACAACCCGAGCCGGATTGTCGAGGTCGAGAGCCAGATGACGATCACCGATATTCATCCCCCCGGTGAACCCGATGCGACCGTCGGCAACCAGAATCTTTCGATGATTGCGCAGGTTGAAATGCAAACTTGGGGGGATCAAACGCAGCTTGAGAAACTGCTCGATGCGCAACCCTCGCCGCGCCAATTCCTTGCTCATTCGTGGTCGTGTGTAGAGATCACCAAAGCCGTCGATCAGCACTCGGACATCAACCCCGCGACTGGTGGCCCGAATCAGGGCATCAGCGATCTCGAAGCCAGTGGTATTGGCTTCGAAAATATACGTCGTCAAACACAGCCTCTCACACGCCCCGTCGATGGCCTCGATCATCGACGGAAAAACTTCCTCGCCGTTGTGCAGCATTTCGATGTGGTTGCCGCCTACCAACGACAGCCCGGTGACGGCCGCCGAGACTCGCTCGAGCCCAGACAACGAGTCGTCGATGCCCGCTGGCACCACATAGCGCCCCTTCCGAATCATTTCTTGGGCTTTGGGAGACCGCCCTTCTGCCCTGCGGCGAGGCGCCCGGTCTTTCGGGTCGACACGGGCAGAACGATCTTCGAGCACGCGAGCCCGGGTCTGGATTCGATTGATTCCGAAGAAGAAGTAAAGCAGCGCTCCCAGGCCGGGCAAGGTCAAGCTGACCGCGAGCCAGCCCATCGCCGCCTTGGGGCTGCGTTTCCACAACATGGCATGCGTCGCCGCCCACAACGAAACGCCTGCCACGAGCAGGCTGAAGATCCAGCTCGAGAGGCTCATCTCAGATCAACTCGCACGTCTGCTCAAGGCTCAACACCTTCCTCAGGGTGATTCGGGCTTTCCCATCGTCGAATATCTTACCTTCGTCGACCCTGACGCCGGATGCTCCGGTGCAACTTGATCGCTCAGTGTCGTTGCGGTCAAGATGGGTACCTGAAATCCGATCGTACAATCACAGAGCGAGCAATAGCGACCACTCCCGGCCTTCCTCCTGGGCGGACTCTCCGTGCTATCATCCGCGGCGCTCTTGTCGAGAGATCCAGATTGACCAACAGGACCGAACCATTATGAGAGTTGATGTACGCAAGTCAGATGACGTGATCATCGTCGACCTCGACGGACGCCTGGTTTCGGGAACCGGCGACAAACTTTTGCGGGAGATCATGAACGAGCTCCTGGGCGCCAATTGGACGAAGATTGTTCTCAATCTGTCAAAAGTTTCGAAAATCGACAGTGCCGGCATCGGCGAACTGGTGGCCAGCATCAAACTGGCGGAACGGTTCGGTAGCCGCGTCCAACTGCTGCACGTCCGCGGCCAAATCCGGGACATCCTGGAGCTGAGTCAGATCCTGCCTCTGCTCGAAGTCCACGACTCGGAAGAGGAGGTCATTGCCGCCTTCGAAACCGAGGCTTCGGTCGACTAGCAGTAGACCGGCGGCGGCTTACTAGAACGTCAGGCCGCGCAGAAACTGCAACAGCTCGCGGTGGAACTCGAACGGCTGATCGAGATAACAAGGGTGCTGCGCGCCATCGAGGACAACCAAGCGACTGCTCGGCATCGCCTTGTTCAATTGCTCACCCTGCTTCAACGGAATGACCCGATCTTCCGCACCCCAGAAGATCAGAGTCGGCAAGCGTGAGCCTTCGAGGCTATCCAGATGCTTGGCGATCGCAGCGGGGGCCACCGGTACGAAACCCGCCACATAGGTCGATCCACGGGCGACAAGAGGCAAGCTGAATTGCCCGCTCATCGACGGCGAGACCACAACTACCTGACGATCGAAGATCAGCGGCACCAAGGTACCGAGCAGTCTATCCGCGGGTAAGTCCAGTGCCTCGGACTGGCCATACCCCGGCAGATCGAGCGCAACCACCCGAAAACCCTGCCGTGCCAGAAAGTCGAGGGTGCCGAGCTCCCGCCAGGTCTCGGAGCTGAATTTGGCGCCGTGCAGCAAAAGCACCGACGAGCCGCCACGGTCACCACTCGCCAACATGTGCAATCGACTGCCCAAGATCTTGAGATCAAGGGCTTCGATTTCGAGATGGCTGATCTCGAGCTCATCGGTATTCGCCGGGTCGCGGATCTCCAACGTCTCCCGCAACTTGCCCGGTGTCACCGCGACAGGGGCAGCAGCCTGAGTCCGAGAGGCCACCGGCGGCTCCTCTTTCGCTTCCGTCTCCAGCTCTGTTTGGGGGACCGAGGCCAACAACAGCCAGGCTGCGACCGGCGCGAGGCATCGATGGATTCTGTTGATTCGAGTCATGATCGATAAACCCTACCTCATGCCAACAGCTGCTGCACGCGGCTCAACCTCGCGGCTGAGCTTTCGAGCCCTCCCTCCCGATTGCGAGCCAGCCATATCTCACGATGACGTTCGACAAGCTCCCCCACTCGAGCGGATAGGTGCGTACGGACTACTCTCGGCAGAGCGTTCAACGGTTCGTCTTCACCGATTTCGATACGCGCCAGCGCCACCTCGGCGCCGACGCGAGAGATGTCGGCAACCCAGCTCAGCTCGTCGCGAACCAGGTCAGCGTCAGGACGGTTCATCGACGCCGACGGCAGCCCCTGGACGACCCCCTCGATTCGATCCAACGTCGCCCGGAGCCGTGCCAGCGTCATTCCCCGGCCACGACGATCCACACTTGCCTTGTGGGCAAAGATCAAAGCGAAGAACAACGCCGAGCCATTGGCGGCGGTGGCGCCGGTTCCGAGATACACATTGCCAAGGCCCAAGCTGACACCACCCATGATGCTCTTCGAATCCCTGAAGACATGGAGATCGAGGAGTTCTTCGAGCGGAAGTTGGTGCGGCGCCTGGGCCGCATCGACGTTCCAGGCGAACGCGGCGCCCGTGACCAGACCCGGGTAACTCACCGGCAAGGGCTGAAGGTGGCCATTGTCTCCCCAATCAGCGATCAGATAACCCAAAGCGCCGCGGGCGTGGCCATGGACCGCTGCCGAGGCCAGGTTGTCGACCGCGTTGTGAACACGCCCGGCGAAGCTGTTCCAAGAACTGGTGCCGGGACAGACATAAAATTCGAGCCCGGAGTCCTGGAACAGGCGCGTGTCCTCCGCAAACGGATGATCGGCCTCATACCCCCATTCGAGAGCGATGGCACGAGGTGGTAACTCACTCAACAACTCCGGGTCATTGAGAATCACATCGCCCCAGAATTGCATCCGGTGTCCACGGTCGCTGACCAGTTTTTCGACGCGCTGCAAAAACTCGAGGTACACCCGGCCTTTGCCCCGCTCCGCGCAGACTCCAGCCGAACGACCAAAACCGATATCAAAGGTCTCGTCGAGTCCGACGTTGAAGGTCTGGCTGCTGAAGCACGGCAGCAGTTGATCGTAAAGGCCGGCAAGGAGGTCGAGACTCCCAGGGTCGATCGGACACAAGCTGAAGGGTTCACGCTCGACACTGAACGGATGTTCGATGCCTTCCGGACTCTCGGCGAGCCGCCGATAAGGCTCATGAATCAGCCAACGATGGAAATGGCCAAAGCTATTCTGGTTGGGCACCAACTCGATAAAACGCAACTTGCAGTATGCGTCGAGGGTTCGGATGTCCTCGGCGGTCAGCGGACTGGCGTCGCGCCACACCGCTTCATGTCCACGGTAGGCAAAAGTGTGCTCCATGTAGAGCTGTACCTGATTGATCTTCCAGCTGGCGAGCAAGTCGATCAGATCGCACAGTGTGGCAAGGGACGGCACCTTGTCTCGGCTGATGTCCAGCAGCACCCCACGGTGACGGAAGGCGGGACGATCGACAACGCGTAGTGCCGGGAGCTTCCGCTGACCGGTACCTGAGTGCGGATCTGGCAAGTGAATCCGCAGCCACTGCAAAAGGGTCGACACGCCGTGGGCAAGTCCTTCCCGGTCGCTGCCCTGAATCCGAATGCCCTGGGCGTCGATCTGCAGGCGATAGCTCTCACCATGGGGATCCTGGGAGTCGAGCGTCAGTCGAATGTGGGCATCGGTCCCCGCGCTGAGGCGAGGATGGCCGAGACGGGGATGGCCGAGGAGAGGATTGAGGTTGAGCTCCCCCAGACCTCGAACCAATCGCTGCCAGATAGCGTCGCGACTCGGTGCGACGAGGTCGACGATCGGCTCATCGGGAAGCTCGAAGTGGCCATCCAACACGACGGCATCGCGTGGCGGCGGCAGAAGGTATTGAATCGGATCGGTGATCATGCCTCGATTTCACCACAGATCGACAGCAACCGGGGAATCGGATTGATGTGCTGCGTCGTACACCCTCCTTGACAAGAGTCGTCCCGAAGCCAATGATGTCAGATCGAAGATGGGAGCTACCTTGAATCATAGTTATCAGGCTTTACGGGCCACGGTCTCGGGCTGCGGCCTGTTCTGTGCCCTGTTCTGTAACATCCTTCTCACCGTGCCCGCCGAGGCCGGAGTTGTCTTGAATCTCGAGACGACGCACCATGCCGGGTCCCAAACTCGCCTCGAGTCGACGCGGATGGAAGTCGCGGGGCAACTGCTCAAGATGGACTTTGCGCTCCCCGACAGCGAACGCGAGGCCGTCCAAAGCTCGATGGTGTTTCGTGGGGGTGAAACGCCGGAGATCGTCGTCATTCGGCACCAGAACCAGTCCTTCGTAGTCTTGGATCCAAACACCGTCTTGGCACTCGGCAGCGAAATGCGAGCCGCCATGTTGGAGGCCAACGCGCAGATCGAGGCCCTGTCGCCGGAACAACGAGCGGTAGTGCGGCAAATGCTCGACGCTCAACTGGGTACCGTTCTAGCCGCGGCAAAGCCGCCGCCGAGTACGGTCATCGGGACCAGCGATCGCAAGACCATCAACCGTCTCCCTTGCAGGAGATACGAAGTCTACCGGCAAGGCGAGCTGATCCGTGAAGTCTGGGTCGCTCCTTGGAACGAGGCTAGCGAGGCTCGGGAAGCTTTTGCCACCCTGCACGCCATGTCGGACTTCTATAGCGGCCTGACGTCTTCTTTCGAGCAGCTAGCGGCCTCCGGATTCGGCGGCGGCTTCAGTCTCGATCAGCACCCCTTCGACGACTTGAAGCACATGGACGGTTTTCCTGTCCTGACCCGTAACTTCGTCAATGGTGGCTTGGCGACCGAAATTGTCTTGCGATCGATCGAGGCGCAAGATCTCGACCCCACGGGCTTCGACCCTCCTGCCGGATACCGCCCCTCCGCCTTGACCCCCAGATGAGCAACTGTCCATGACCACTCGAGAACCCGCCATCAAATCTGAAATCCAAACGCCCAGCGACTTGATCAGCCGTTTCGCCGCTTTTATGGTCGAACGTTTCCCCTACGCCCTCGAGCTCACCGGCGAGGCCTTCGAGGCCGCGCTCGGTGACGCCTCCGAAGCTTCCTGGCAGCAGGTCGCCAATATCGAGAAGCTACGGTTTCGACTGCGGCAAGAGCTCGAGCGACGAGTCAATGATGCCGGCTTACCCAAGTCTCTCGAGACGACACCCGGAGTCACCGCCAGCCAACGCCTGACACAGGCCGCCGATGAGCTGATCGAAGCTTGCGATGGGTTCTTGTGCCGCGAAGCCATCGCCGCATCGCTCACCGAAGAGGAACGCCGGGAAATACTCGGGGGCATGATCCTCACTCGAGCCACGGACAATCGCCTCAAAGCGTTTTTCCTCGGTAGCGAGGTTCGTTATGGCGACGGGTCCTTTCAAGGCAAGGGTTTCCGCTCCCTGGGCCAAGAAGCAATCTACGCATCGTGTCTCCGGCTGCGTCGCGGCGACGATTATCGCGGCGATGACGACGGCTGGAGCGGTGACGTCATCGCGCCGCTGATTCGCGATATTGGCGCCGCTCTGGGCATGCACCCACAGCCCGAAACCGTGCAGATGATTCTGAATGCACAGATGGGAAAAGCTGGCCCGCCAATGGAAGGCAGAGACCTCCATATCGGCGACATGTCGCGCGGTATTCTGCCGCCGGCGGCGCCGCTCAGCATCTCGGCCCTCAACGTGGCCGGCATCGCCTTCGCGATGGCGCAAGAAGGCACCGGAAGAGTGGCGGTGAGCTACATCGGTGAGGGCGGCACATCCCTGGGAGAGTGGCATGAAGCCATCAATGTGTGCGCGGCACGAAAACTGCCAGCGGTGTTCTGTATCGAAAATAATCAGACCGCTCTGTCGACCCCTTTGCACGAGCAGACCGCAGCACGCACATTTGCGGACAAAGCCGGAGGCTATGGCATCCCTGGCTTGACGGTCGACGGCACCGACCCCGTAGCGATCGCAGCCGCCTTTGGCTGGGCTGCTGATCGGGCCCGCGACGGGCAGGGTCCGACCCTTCTCGAGCTAGTGACGATGCGCATGTGCGGCCACGCCCATCACGATGACATGCTTTATCTCGGCCACGAGCCCAAGGCGTCCTGGGACTATCCCGTAGCGCACGAACGAGGTTACGTCGATCGCGAGGCCTACCAGATGTGGGCGCGGCGCGATCCGCTCAAGCGATATGCCGCACGTCTGGAAGCCGAAGGCGTCATTAGCCCAGGCGATTTCGAGACCTGGAAGACCGAAGCCGAACAATTGGTCGAAGCCGAGGCCAAGAAGATCATCGCCGCCCCTTGGCCGGACCCGGCTCTTGCCGGCGCCAACGTTTATAGCGATCAGGCGGCGGCAGCCCACATCGAAGTCTTGGATGCAGAGCAGGTCTTTGGAGACACGTTTGCTGGAGAAGAGCAGTCAGACGCCAACGGCCCACAAGGTCTCGGCGACGTCGAACGCGGGCGTCCTTTCAACTCCGAAGGCCAAACCTTTCTCGAGGCGATCACCCTTGGGATCGGTGACGCGCTACAACACGACGAACGGGTCTTCGTCTTCGGCGAGGACGTCGGTGGACGTTACGGCAACGCCTTCCTGCTGCTGCGACCCCTACTTGGCCCTTACGGTTCACGGATCCTCAACTCTCCGCTCACCGAAGCCGGTACGCTGGGAGTTTGCGTCGGCGCTGCGCTCTCCGGCCTCAGGCCAATCGGCGAGATTCAATTCAACGACTTTGTCGCCACCGGCTTCAATCAGCTGGTCAACAACGCCGCCAAGATCCGTTACCGCTGGGGAGCCGGAGTGCCCATGGTGGTTCGTATGCCATGGGGCGGACTGCGCCACGCCGGCCCGTACCACAGCCAAAACACGGAAGCCTGGTTCTACCGCACGCCGGGTCTCAAGATCGTCGCGCCGTCGACCCCCGAAGACGCGCGGGCCCTGCTCGCTGCAGCGGTCGCCGATCCCGATCCGGTACTGTTCTACGAGCACATCAAGCTCTATCGCGACCCGAAAATCAAGCAGGTCCTGGGGGAGGAACCGCCCGCCCCTCTACCCCTTGGCAAAGCAGCCCTACGACGCGCCGGCTCGGATCTCGCCATCGTCTCTTACGGCGCCTATGTCCATGTTGCCCTGCGGGTCGCCGAGCGCCTGGCCGCCGACGGCATCGAATGTTCGGTGCTCGATCTGCGAAGCCTCGTACCGTTGGATCGCGAAGCCCTGCTGCGGGTCGCCCGTCGCTGTGGCAAGGTCATGATCCTGCAAGAAGACACTCGCACCGGCTCGATCGGCGAAAGCTTGGCGGCAATCATTCAAGAACAGGCCTTTGCCTATCTCGACGCACCGGTACCGATCC
>JAJCXQ010000446.1 GCA_029263355.1 Acidobacteriota bacterium
CCCACGGTTCCAATCAGAGATTGAATGGGAAGTGGATGCAGTTACTACTGTTACTATCCAGTCTGGTGGCTCATTCCGTGGTCTACTATCTGGAAAACTATTTACCTTTGATGCTAACCAGACAGCTGACATCACAGCTACTGGTGCCAATGGTTTGATGGATGGAGATACCGAATCAAGTAGCACATGGTATGCACTGGTAGGTGTTGGTGATACTACAGGTGCTGTGGCTCCTAAGCTATTACTTGTGGATACCTCCGATTATCCTGCTAGCATCGTACTACCTACTGGGTACGACGATTACAAGCGGTTGGGCTGGGTACGTAACGATGGCTCATCTGACTTACTTGTAGGTGAATACATAGATGGACGCTTTCATTATGAAGAAGGACAACAGGTACTAACAGCTGGCGCTTCTGCAACTTTTGCCGGGGTCAGTTGCGCTAGTTTTGTACCTCCTACCATTAGGTCTGGGCTACTGTACGGTAATATCCAAACAGGTGGTAGTTCAGGGTCAGCTCAATGGAGAACCACAGGTAATGGTGCTACTACGGGTAAACAATGGGGGTCTGCTGGTAGTGAGACATCTGGGTACGGTGGGGTATTTTTATTGGATTCTTCACAGAGTATAGACTACCAAACTAGTGTAGGTACCTTTGATATCTGGGTAGAGGGTTGGGTAGATAACTTAGAAAAGGATAGTTAAATGAAATGGTGTTTTAGAAAAGATAGCTTAGGTAACGCTATAGAGGCAGGGTTTACAACCATGAAAGCTGGAGCTGGAGAAACTATTGAGCAGTATGATGATGTGGATCAGACTATCATTGCTGAGATCAAAGTTAATACTGCTCCTTCTAAGGATAAGTTAACAGCGATGTTAGCCCTTGATGCTTCAGCTGAGTCCGGTGCATTGAAGGCGGTCATAGAGTTCTTACAGGAGAAGCATGGCTGAGAATATCCCCACTCTTGTGGGGGATTATGAACAAGACTTTGAGCAATTAAAATTATTCTATGAAGACATAGTCCTCCAGCCCACAACTAAGATCAGTAGCACTGATGGTATTGGGGGATACCTTGAAGACAAACTAATAGCTGGTACAGGCATAACCCTTACTGTTAATAGCTCTGGGGAAAATGAAACTATAACAGTAGCTGCTAGTGGTACAGCCTTAACAGATAAATCTGTTGAGGTTTCATCTAATGATACTACCCCCGGTAATCTCCTTGCCAAGCTTACAGCATCTGATGCATTCTTAGCTTATGCTGAAGTAGGTGATGGCGGTGATGAAGACCTTGACATTACATTCGATGAAACCCAGATAGATCACGCCAACATACAGAGCAATGGTACTAATACTCACGCTGCCATTGATACTCACATAGCTGATTCTACTATTCACTTTACTGCAGCTTCACTAAATCTAGATACCACTTATCTTAAACTTGACGCATCTAACGATCCCGTTACTGGTGATCTTCAGTTGAGCCAAGACCTAATAGTTGATGTAGCTTTAAGGGTAGGCGCTTCAGCTTCTGCAACGGCTGCAGGTGATTTTTCTGCAGGTGTCTTAGCTCTGGGTAGTGAATTATTCTTTGACCAAAGCGCAGCTTCTCTAAGGATGAGGAGTAATCTTGGTGCGACATCTGTATTTATTAGTGGTACTGCTGGTACGACTACAGTTTTTAATGAGGTAGGCGCAGATATTAATTTTAGAGTTGAAGGCTCTGGAGAGACTAATGCGTTATTTGTTCAGGGCAGTGATGGGTTTGTTGGTATAGGAACGGGAACGCCTAGTGTTGAGCTTGATGTTGTGGGTGAGATAAATAACACCACAGATATTAAACTAGTGACTACTACAGGAAACACTGCTGACATCGGCGCTGATGCTGCAGCTTCAGCTAATACTTTATTTATGGATATAGCGGACACGTTGCCAGCGGGCGCCAATGGTGCCACAGAATTTATGACAATCAACGGTAAAATAAGAAGCACAACCTCATTTGCCAAGCATTCTGGTTTAACCGTGAATGGGATTTTGGATCATCAGTCAAATGCAAGTGTGCCATTTATGACGGCGATAGTAGCATTAGCACAGTCGGATAGTGCAAACTCAAATAATTCATCATTAAGAGCTATCTCAGGCCAATGTGAAGCTACATCTAACGCAGTCAACTTGGGAGCTGTTATAACGTTTTTGGCGGAGCCTCCTATCTTTACGGGGGCCACTCCAGCGACCTCAACGGGTATGAATATTTCCAATCATGCCGCAGCTACAATGACAACTGGAACGGCTTCAGACCTAGCAACTCAAGCGGGTGCTACCAATAATACAGGTCAGGATTACAACGCCAATAATTTCATTATGGATGAAATGACTGTACCTAGTGCGCTCAATCTCAATCAACTTTCATTTGGTACGTTTGATGATGCAACTATAACTCATTTTCAATATAAAACAATCGCAGGACTAGCAACTAACCTTGCTAAAGCATGGGCTTCAGTCACTCTTGATTCTGATGCCACTGCAAGCGCCGCTGAGTATAATCCATTTGATGAAGACAACCATGCCGCATTTTCAAGCACAGCTAATACAACAGCAAGGGATGTTGTCTTTACTCAAGCAGATGGCCGTTTTACTTGCACTTGTGCGGGTGTTTACAGATTAACAATACCTTTAATTATGTCTATCTCTTCAAGCGCTGCCGTCAAAGTTAAACTTAAACGTTCGGGCACAACATTCTATGACCATAATGTACAGGTTCACAGCTCAGTCGATCCAGTGGAGCGTACATTTTCAGTCATAAAAGATTGTACAGCGGGTCAATATTTTGAGATAACAGTAGATAGTCAATCCGCTAGTACTCTACAAATACTAGATGGATCAACATTTAATGTAGAAAGAGTAAACTAATGTCATTAATTAAAACAATTGAGGTTGCACATGAACCGACAGACCCGACATATTGGAAGATAATAAACTGGCCGGTAGATGCTCAGAACGATAGGTTATTTATTAATATTAGAGGTTGGGTTAGTGAGGCTAGTAAAACAGCAAAAGAGAGATTTATACTAGAGTATACATACACTATTGAAAATGCATCAACAATGTTCACAGACTTAATCATTGACAGGACTGTATTGTATACACATATTAAGACAGCCGGAGCAATTCCTGCGCACCCACCAACTAATGAAGTTGAAGTGGAAAAGACTAGAGATGTCTGGAATCCAGTGACAGAGCAGTATGAAGAGGAAACTTATTCCGTATGGGAAGACGTTCCCTACAACCCATTAGAAGGCGCAATAGACGCCTAGACAGAGGATAATAATGTTTAATCGGCAGCAACTAAACAATCTAATACTATTTATGCAGAGGGTAGAGGTAACAGGGGAGCAGGAAGCGACCGAGTATGTACTGTTATGTAACCATATACGTAAAGCTTTACAGGCAGAAGCCAATAAACTGGTAGAAGAGGCACCCAAGAAGACACGCAGAAAAAAAGAAACACCTGCGAAACCAAGTAAAAAAGGATATAATAGTGAAGAGAAGTAAAAGTATAGGGGGACATCATGGTCATTGATCCATTCACGATTGCA
>JAJCXQ010000447.1 GCA_029263355.1 Acidobacteriota bacterium
AATATCGATTCCCATCTCGTTGAGGATCACTTCCGGTCGGGCCGAGCCGCCGTAAGACAACAAACGCAAATAGCCCGGTTTGAAGGCGTCACCCTCTTGCTGAAATCGCCGGTAAAGAGCCAAGACCAGCAACTGCCCGAAGCTGTAGGCGTAACAGTAGAAGGGTGTGCTGTAGAGGTGTGGGATCGACACCCACTCGTATCGAAACTCCGGCGTGATCACCATCGAGTCACCGAATTGCTCGTGCAGGTTCTCGAGGTAGAGATCGAATAAATCGTCAGCGGACTTGTTGGCCAGGATCGCCTCGTGGGCAGCGAGCTCGAAGCGGACAAAATACGTCTGCCGCATCACTGTGGCGTACACATCGTCGACCGCGGAAGCCAACAGCTCGCGCCGAACCATGGTGTCAGTTTCTTCCGCGAGTAGACGGTCGGTGATCAACATCTCGGAGAACACCGACGCCGTCTCAGCCAACGGCAACGACGGATGTTGGGTGAGGTGAGAGTGATGCTCCGACAGCATGCTGTGTACCGCATGCCCCAGCTCATGAGCCAGGGTCGCGACATCTCTCACTCTTTCAGTGTAGTTGACCAGCACCCAGGGCGTGAACTCAGGCAAAACCGTGGCACAGAATGCACCGCTTCGCTTGCCCTTGCGGATCTCACTGTCGAGATGATTCTCCTCCAGCACGCGCTCTGCCAGCTGCGCGAAGTGCTCGTCGAAGCCCCTGAAAGTATCGAGCACGGTATGCACCGCTTCGTCGAAGGGAATCGTCTGGTTCGAGGTCGCCAGCGGCGCATAGAGGTCATAACGTCGCAGCGGCTCGATCCCCAACCATTTGGATTTCAGCTTGAAATAGTCCTGAAAGATCGGCGCGTTGCTGTGGACGACGTCGAGCAGGGTCTCCACGGCTCGGTCCGGGATATCGTTGCGCATGTTGCGGACCGATATCGCCGAAGGCATGCCGCGCAACTCGACGTATTCTGTATGCCAATCGCGGACACGATTGGCATAAATCTGCGCCAGAATCGGGGCGTCCGACTCGCAGACCCGAAAGAGCTCTCGATAGGTCGCTTCGCGCAACTCGGCATCGGGTGAGAAAAACTGACTTCTCATCTCCCCTTCGGTCAAGTTACGCGCCTCGCCATCTACCGTCATCGAGAATTCTTGCCGGTTGGTCAGCATCGAATAGAGCGTCATCACGGCGCCGATACCGTTGGCGTTCTTGGTGTTGATGATCTGCTCGGAACGCTCATCCAGAGTAAAGGGTTTGAAGCGCCGGAGCTCCATCAGGTAGTGCCTTAGATCCGGCTCACTCTCGGGTGGCATGAGCCGCTCCGCCTGGTCGTCCTCCAAGTTCTTCCACCACAGGTCGAAAAAGAGAATGCGATTCTGCAACCCCGTCAGCATTTGCTGAATTCGGTTACGGTGCCCCAGAGCAGCGGATGACTGAGTGTCTGAAGAGAACCACAGACTGGAATGAGCACCCAGCACATCAATTTTCGAAAGCAGGCTCTCGTTCTCGCGCATGATCGCCAAGAAATCTTCGCGGGCCATTTCCGGGTGCAGTTCGTCGCGACGGCTCACAAACTCGTCGGTCGCGGTTTCGATGAGGTCGAGTCGGCGAGCGATCACCGCCTCGGATGTGTCGGAGAGCAGCTCGGTTAGATCCCAGGCGCCCGCCACATACTCGGTGGTCTTCTTGGGTCCTGCCGTCTGATTGGACTCGACCTCGTCCTGCGGTGTTTCGAGCGCTACGGTCTTCGGCTTCGAAGCTCTATCGGCTAACGTATCTTGGATTGACGACATCTCAAAAGCGTCTCATGGCTGGTAAAAAAAGAGTCATGGAAGGAATCATCGGAACGGGTTGCTGGGGCGCAACCCGCGGACTAGGAGGAGTCCGTAGGACAAGGCAGCACAACATTGTACCGGATCCGCCGTTCATAGATACGGCGTTGTGAAGAAGTTGGTTGTGACTCTCAAGCGTCGTGCTCATCACCGATGCTCGGAGCCGACCCGCCTGGTACCGCTGTCGGGCGGCGCTCAGCACGCACCCACCCACGGACCGAATTGATCAAGAGTACTTTGTCGGCAGATTCGAGGGCCGAGATCGGCAACACCGCCTCGTGGATTCGGCCGCGCTCGAGTAACTCAGCACGATAGGTTCCCGCCAACAATCCGGATTCGATCGGGGGCGTCCAGCACCGCCCGTCGAGTTCGAGCACCAGATTGGCCCGGGTAGACTCCGTCAGTTCTCCACGAGCGTTCCACAACACGACTTCATCAACGTCGGGATGACGCCTGAGTGCTTGGTCATAGAGATCCCTATGGGTCGTTTTGTGAAAGAGAAACGGATCCGAATCGTCGATCGGTCGATCGTCGAGTGTGATGCTCCAAGCCTCTCGCCCAGCGCAAGCCCAGACCTGGGCAGTGACGTTCAAGGCGCCGTCGCGATACGCTAGCAGGCGAACTCGATGACGCACCGGCCCGAACGACGAAGCTTCTTGCTCGAGCCGCTGGCGGACAGCCGCACGCCTCACGCGATAACCGAAAAAAGCTGACGAAGCAGCCAGCCGATCGAGATGACGCTCCAGCAGGGCATACCCGCTGCGCGGCCGCCAGACCAAGGTCTCCAGCAAGGCAAACTCCGGTGGCGCCGGACGCAGCACCAACGCCTTGGCTCGACACTCTTCGTACTCCGAGTCGACCTTGGAGTCCCACACAATGCCGCCGCCGGTGCCGTAACTTGCCAAGCCGGTCGCGCGATCGAGCGTCGCGGTGCGGATCGCGACGTTGAACTGAGCTCGACGCCGCGGCCCCACGAAGCCAATCGAGCCGGTGTAAAGTCCCCGGGGGCCACATTCCAATTGACGGATCAATCGTGATGTCGCCACTTTGGGCGCCCCGGTGATCGATGCCGACGGAAACAGCGCACGCAAGACATCGACAACCTTCGCTTGGGTGCGGGCCCGCACCGTCGAAGTCAGCTGATGGACGGTAGGAAAGGTCTCGACAGCGAACAACTCGTCGACCTCGACCGAGCCTGGCAGGGCAATTTTGCCGAGGTCATTGCGCATCATGTCGACGATCATCAGGTTCTCAGCCCGATTCTTGGTTGATGCCTGCAGCTCAGTCGCCAATCGTCGATCCTCGGCCGGATACCGACCACGATGGGCAGTGCCTTTCATCGGTCGGGTAACAATGTTCTCACCCTGTAACGCAAAAAAAAGCTCCGGGGACGCCGAGCAGACGGCGAAGCGCCCGATATCGACGAAAGCGCTGTACCGCGAACGCTGGGCTGCCACCATGGCGGCAAAGAGCACCCCAGCGTCGTCGCTAAGGTCGTGGCCGAGGTCGCCGTTGAATCGCGCCGTGAGTGGGAACGTGTAGTTGACCTGATACGTGTCCCCCGCAGCAATATGAGCCAAGACGCTCTCCAGCGCCTCGTTGTATCTTTCTCTCGAGATCGATCGCCGCCAATCCAGGACCGCCAAGCCAGCCGGCTGAGTGTGGGTCACCGCAACCTGCCGCGGCCGCTCGAAGATCCCCCACCAGGTGAGCGGCAGCGGCCCCTTGTCGAAAGCCGCCAAGGCCGGGTCGAGAGCGGGCCCAGCTTCGTAACTCAAGAACCCGGCCGCCCAGCGGCCCGCAGCAGCTTCAGCCTCGACCGCCGCGAGCACCGGCTCGACATCGGCGAGACGTTCCGCCGACAGCGTCTTGATCGGCTGCTGAAATAGCAGCCACCGCGGCTCGCGCCGAATTGCGGAGCCGGTCTCGCTATCCTGCAGCAGGACGGTCGGAGACGCGGACGAATCCTTCAACAAATGTTGCAGATCTGGCATGCTCGAAGCTAAGGCATCGGCAAGCGCAATCGCGCTTGGCAGCCCGGCCGGTCCGAACGATTGCCGAGCTCCAACGAGCCCCCGTGAGCTTCGGCAATCTGTCGACACAGCACCAAGCCGATACCAGTGCCTCCGGGCTTGGTGGTGAAGAACGGTACAAAAAGATTCTGAGTATTCGACAAACCGGGCCCCTCGTCGACCACCACCACCTCCAACACCGAACCACGAGTCTGCCATCCTACCTCGACCCCACCGCCGGTCTCCAGCGCCGCTTCAACCCCGTTCTTGACCAGGTTGATCAACAGTTGCTCGATCTGATCGACATCAGCGTCGACATAGATTTCAGGGGCTTCTCGGAGGGTCACCGGCAGGCGGGTCTCGAAACTGACCACCCGGCGGACCAAGGCTGCGACCGCCGTGGGCCGACGGGTCGGCGACGGCAGGCGCGCCAACCGTGAATAGGCCGCGACAAAACGATTGAGCGACTCACAACGCTCTGCGATCATCTGCAGGCCGCGCTCGGCGTCGTCTCGCCAGCCTTCGTGGGGCTGATCTCGACGCAGCACCTGCGACAGGGTTGACGCCGTCGATTTGATGGGGGCTAGCGAATTGTTGAGCTCGTGGCCGAGCACCCGGATCAGCCGTCGCCAGGCCTGTCGCTCTTCCTCGCGCAAAGCTTTGGAGAGATCGCTCAGCACCAACAGATGGGTGGGTAGGCCGCCTTCCCTGAAGATCGAACGTCGACATTGCCAACGACCGGTTTGCCCTGGGAAGGCTCGTTCGAAGGTACGTCCCGCCTCACCTTCGAGACAATCCCCGAGATTGAGGTCTTGGGCAGAACGACCGATCAGCCGGGTCGCGGGCTGGGCCAGCATACGCTCGCCAGCGCGATTGACCAGTCGCAGGATAGTCTTCTCATCGAAGGTGAACACCGCAACGTCGATTTCATCAATGACCTTCTCGAGCAGCGCAGCGGCATCCACCGCGTCGAAACGGCTGGTCCGCAACAAGTCTCCCAATTTGTTGACCTCGAGCATCACCTCACCGAGGGCATTGTCGGGGCTCGGCTCACGAGCACGGATCGAATAGTCACCTTCGCGCAATGCTTCGAGCAAGTTGGCCAGGATCTGGAGACGGGTCACGACTCGCTCTTGGGCGGCGAGCGCGAACCCCCACCACAGGGTGAGAATGAGCACCGCAAAGGTCCACTGCACCTTGGCGGAATAGTCTCCCGTCCAAAAGATGATCAAGGCGGTCATCGATCCCGGCAGGCCCGCTGCCACCACCATCCAGAAAATGCGCCGCTCGTGGGTCATACCGGCCACCTCCGGGAGCGGTTCATGCCCTGAATCAGGATTCTACAGTCCGTACTTCTCGAGCCGTCGGTAGAGCGCGCTGCGGGACAGCCCCAACCCTTTCGCAGCGTCGCTGACGTTGCCGCCAAAACGCTCGAGGGCCTTGCGAATCAACAACCGCTCCGCGTCTTCGAGGGTCATCTCTTCGATGCGTGCGGCATCACTGACCGCGGTACGAAGGCCGAGGTCGCCGAGCAAAACTGCTGGACCGTCGGACATCAGCACCGCCCGTTCCACCACATGGCTCAGTTCTCGAACATTTCCCGGCCATGGGTGATCGAGCAAGCTGCGCATCGCCTCTACGTCGAAACGTTGCGCCTGTTTGCGATAACGACGGGCGTGGCGGGCCAAGAAATGTGCTGCCAACGGCGGTATATCCTCGCTACGTTCACGCAGCGCCGGCATCTGAATCTCGACCGTGTTGAGACGGAACAACAGGTCCTGGCGAAATCGGCCAGCCTGAACTTCTTCGTCGAGATCAGCGTTCGTCGCCGAGATGATTCGGACATCGACCCGCCGCGTCTTGGACGATCCCACACGCTCGAATTCCCCGGTCTCGAGCACCCGCAACAACTTGGCTTGCAGTGACGGCGGAACATTGGCGATCTCGTCCATCATCAGCGT
>JAJCXQ010000448.1 GCA_029263355.1 Acidobacteriota bacterium
TGACCAGCGCGGCCTCTCGTTCTGTCGCATAGTTGTCCAACGTGCGTTGGTCGCTTTGGACGCAGACTGCGGGAGGTGACTATTTCTACTTGTCCTTTTTTCCCTTCTTACCCTTTCTCCCCTTCTTGCCTTTCTTACCCTAGGCCTTCTTCTGTTCAGCCTTCTTGGCCTTCTTCTTCTGTTCAGCCTTCTTGAGCTTCTTCTTGCTTGTCGTCTTTTTCTTGGCCATCTTCGGCTTCTCCTTCTTGCTTTTGGGTTGCTTGGTGCTGTTTATGACTACTTTCTCTGCAGCTTTCCTTGCAGGTTCCGGCGGCGCCGTCGACTGCTCTTCCCTGGTGGAGGGTTCGAGGAGTGCATTGGCGGCTCGCTTGACGGCGTCTGCGCGAGCCAGCCCAAATCCTGGGCAGGCGGAGATCTCTTCGGGCGAGGCCGCTGCCAGGGCTTCAACCGAGTCGATACCGACGCCCACAAGGTTCGCCGCGGTAGGCTCGCCAATCCCTTTGACATCGGTCAACGGTCGGGCTTTCGAGAGCATGGATCCTCCTTCGTTGTCGTTGCAAACCGCCACCAAATCGTAGGCAGCGATGGAGGAAGGCACGACCGCCCTCGGGGTAGGCTCGAGGCTCCGCCAGCCTGGACTTAGGCGGGGTTTACAACCTACCCGAAGGGGTGGAAACAAACCTGGGCAAACCGCCTAATATCGATTGATCGTTGCTCACGGTGGATTCCCCCTGGGTCTAAGATGCAGGTTTCTTGACTCAACTCCCCGCCACGGGCCTGCGCTCATGCCGAAAAAGAAAGCCAACGAAAAACACCCCATCCTAGCCGCGATCGACTTCTCGCCCCATTCAGAAGCGGTCCTGTTGTGGGCAGCCGATGCCGCGCGGCGTTATGCCGTGCCGCTCCTTGTCCTGCATGTGGTCCATGACTTGGCTGCGGCTCCCGGCTATTACAGCACCAAGAAGGGGCGCCTGCAGCGTCTTGAAGAGAGCGCCAAGGACATGATGGAGACTTGCCTACGGCGCTTCGACAAGAAGCATCCAGAAGTCGAGTTATCACGAGTTGCCGAGACGATGCAGGTCGTCGGCCTGCCGGTCAACCGGATCTTGGAGATGGCGGAGAAAACGGGTGCGGGCCAAATCATCATTGGAAGCCAGGGGCGAACCGGCCTGCCGCATTTCGTTCTCGGGTCGAAGGCCGAACGGGTCGTCCAGTTGTCGCCAATACCGGTGACGATTGTCAAACCGAAGCAGCCCACGAAAGGCCCAGCCTAATGCTCGAGGCCTTTTGGGGCTCGTCAGTGCTGCTGGCTGTCGCCAGCCTGCCACCGTCGAATTCCTCTGATCTGCAGGTCCTGCCGCTGTTGATGGGACTGGCCGGCGGCTTGGCTCTCTTCCTCTTCGGTATGGAACAGTTGGCCGACGCTTTAAAGGCGGTCGCCGGTGAGCGCATGCGCTCGATCCTCAGCAAGCTGACGACAAACCGCGTGACGGGCGCTCTCACCGGCGCGTTTGTCACGGCGGTGATCCAGAGCTCATCGGTGACGACCGTGTTGGTGGTGGGTTTCATCACCGCCGGATTGATGTCGATGTCGCAGTCGATCGGCGTCATCATGGGCGCCAACATCGGTACCACGATCACCGCCCAGATCATTGCTTTCAAAGTCACCAAGTACGCGCTGCTGTTGATCGCCATCGGCTTCGCGCTGATGTTCACTGCCAAGCGCGAGCGCCGTCGGCAAGAGGGCGCGGGGATCATGGGGCTCGGATTGATTTTCTTCGGCATGGGAGTGATGAGCTCGGCGATGGAGCCGCTGCGGAGCTACCAGCCCTTCCTCGACTGGATGATTCGCCTCGAGAATCCGATTCTCGGCATCCTCGTTGGTGCCTTGTTCACTGCCCTCGTGCAGTCCTCGTCCGCCACCACCGGAATCGTTATCGTCATGGCGAGTGGTGGCTTGATCAGCCTGCCCGCTGGCATCGCACTGGCTTTTGGCTCCAACATCGGCACCTGCGTGACGGCTTTATTGGCGACCATCGGCAGGCCGCGCGAGGCCCTACGGGCGGCGGTCGTCCATGTGCTGTTCAATGTCGCAGGAGTTCTGATTTGGGTGAGCTTCATCGATCAGCTTGCTGCCTTCGTCACTGCCATCTCCCCACAGGCCGAAGAGCTCTCCGGCTCTGCCCGATTGGCGGCGGAAGCGCCGCGACAGATTGCCAATGCCCACACGGCGTTCAACGTCGCCAACACCGCACTGTTCCTAGGTTTCGCGACTTGGTTCGCCCGGTTGGCTGAATGGCTGGTCCCGGATCGCCCGATCGAAGAAGAACAACTCATCCAGGCCAAGTACCTAGATCAGGAGCTGCTCTCCACTCCGTCCCTCGCTCTCGATCGGGTCAGGCTCGAGATTCTTCACATGGGCGACAGGACAAAAATGATGTTTAGTGCGGCGCTACCTGCGGTGTTGCATGGAGAACAGGAGGAGCTGGATGAGCTGGCCGCCATGGACGATGCCGTTGATGAGTTGCACGGCAAAATCATCACTTATCTCGGTCAGATCAGCCAGCAAAGCTTGACCGAGGGCCAGACCGAGGAGCTTACGAGATTGATGGCGGCGGCCAACGACCTGGAGAATATCGGCGATCTTATCGAGACCAATCTAGTCGCCCTGGGCTTGCGGCGCCGCAAGCAGCAGGTTGTGGTCAGCGATGCCACGCGCAAGGTCATTGAGGAATTCCACGCCGTGGTCGCTAGGGCCTTCGACGCGGCAATGTCTGCGGTGACCACCAAGAGCGTCGAAGCGAGACAGGTGGTCGCGGCAATGAAACAAGAGATCAACCGGTTGGCAGACTCCGCGGCTCTCCATGAGGCGCGTCGCCTCGTCGCTGAAGAACCCAACCGATTGCCAGCCTATACGGTAGAGATGGGGGTTCTAGAGAACTTGAAACGCATCTACTACTTCACCAAGCGCTTGGCGCGGGCGGCGGTACCGGGCGAGAACCTAACAGGGGACGCTTAGCCTTCGTTCTTGTTCATAGAAGGCAAGCGTCGGCAAGAGTCGAGTCCGTTAGGATCGCTGCATGGTTGGGCAGGATGCCGCAGAGCAATCCGGCCCTGTGTTGCTCCTGTCTGTCAGGAGGTTCCCATGCGCGTAGCTACTCTTATCCGGGCCGGGGTCGGCCCGCTTGCGGACCCAAACGGCTAAGGTCCGACTTCGAGGGAGTGCCATTTTGGGCATTCCCTCGCAGTCTCGATTTGGCTCCGAGCGTTTTCGACACTGTCGAGCGTCAGGCTCCCCCGCAGCAGCCCGACGATCGCGCCGGCGACCACTTGGTTGTTGCCTAGCGGCACAATCAACTCGACGATCCCGCGAACGGTGGCCGCGGCTTCCTCAGCCTTGCCTTGCAACACTTGGATTCTCACCAACTCCACCGTTGCTAGCGCGGCCTCCCCGTAATGCAGGTCACTGAAAATCTCAGCGGCCCGGCTGAACTGCGTCTCGGCTTGCGAGAGATCCGCCAGGCCTTCATAGAGTTGGGCCTTGAGCCAGCATAACTTGGCTTCGAACCAGGGGCTTGGCGTTAGCTTTTCAGCCTCGCGGGCATGTTCGAGAGCCTTCCCATGATGCTTTTGCCGCTTGAAACAAAGACCAAGAGCTTGGTGCGCAGAGAACACATTGGCTTGTTCGCTTTCCGGCAACAAACGCAGCGCGGCGCGGTAGGCCTGGATCGCTTCAGGCGTTCGCTGCAAGTAGTAGAGGTTTTTGCCTTGCTCAAACAACGAGCGACCTCGCCCAACAATGTCTTGACAACGTTCGGAGAGAGCGTTGGCATGCTCGGCGCGCGCCAACGCCAGGCGGAAATCGCCCCGGTCAGCCATCACATAGCTGCTGCGTAGGTGCAGATCCACCTCCGCTGAAGTGTCGCCCCGTCGTTTGGCGATCCAGCGGCTAAATTCGATATGTACTTCGGCTTGTTTGAGGCACGGCTCGGATCTTTGGCTGCGGCCAGCAAGCAGCCGATAGGTGGATCCGAGGACCCCAAAGTAGAGCGGCTGATTTGGCGGGGGGACGGTCGCGCGACGACCCTCGAGATCTTTCAGAACCCGTTCTGGATCCTCGTAACGAGCGCGATCCATCTCCTTGAGCCAAGCGGCGCAATCAACCATCGCCAGCCTCTTCGAGGTGTTTCCCGGCCAGGTAATACTGCGCGATGTCTTCACAACCCTCTGGAATCTCAGGCATCGCAGGATCTTCTTCTTGTTCTAGCGCTGCAAAGAACGTCGCGGGTGAAATCTCGAGCTCTTCGAGCGCTTGCAGCACAATCGCCAGCTCGATTCGATCAAGCGGCTCGCTGAAGAACGTAGATCTCAACCCGAGGGCTCTCTGGATATCGGCCATGACTCCGTGGCCGGCAGTTTTCATCTCCCGCCGCAACAACGTCATCACACGGCGGGTCATGCTTGACCTTACTTCCTTTGGCTCCATGGCGGACACTCTACTCTCAAACTTTGGATATCTCAATGAACGACTCGTTCTGGAGCGATTCGCCTCAGCCTAGCGTATGGTTCCATCCGCTGTGCAAAGACAACAAATTCAGGGACCTGAGAACTTACGGACACCTCTAAACGGAACCCGTCGTCGCATCGAGACGACCCGTACTCAAAGCTGTAATTTGGGGACTTGTAGCAGTGCTGTGCGTGTGGGAGGTCGCATCTCCGTTCGCCGGGTCTTCCAATCGCTGGGAGACCCGGCGCTTCTTTTTTCGGAAACACTCCAGCGGACAGCCCACAGCCAAGGCAGCCCGCACCCTAGGCAGACCCTGACGACGAGGGAGGATGGATCATGAATGAACGCTCACCCAGCAACCTGGATCTCTTGACCCTGGAAGACGTGGCGTTGCTGGCCGATGACAGCGATAGCCTGCCGACAGAGACCAAGCAGCGCCTGCGCAACCTAGTGATCAAGGACCCCCGCTTTCGAGGCCATCTCGACCACCTCGAAGCTCTGGCCCAAGAAGCCGGCCTCGGTGAATGCCACGATCGCTTGGGCACCGCGCTCCTCGCCCACAATCACTATACGCAACTCGAGCTGGCCGAAGACTGGGAGCATCCCGCCGAGGTTCTCGACCCCGAGGGGTTCATCGGCATCCTCTATCAGGAGCTGATCCACATTGGCCGTGCTCGCGCCCAACGCGCCGACAACCCGGAGCGCGATAGCAAGATCTTGCAGCAGCTTTTAGCTGCCTGGGCGGACGAACAAGCGCGCCACGTGTTCGCTGATCGTGTCGCCAAACATCTGCTGGAGTTCGAGCCAGCGGAGGCCGAACTGCTGCTGCAACGAGTGGGGCAAGAGGTCCGGTGGCGCTACAAACAACTGCGGCGGGCCGCGGAAGAACCTTGAATATTCCAAATATTATTCCAACTTGGCACGATTTACCTCAGCCTTACCTATGATGCATTCACACTGATCAAGCGACAGCGGAGTTGCCTTACAGCAGCTTCGGTAGAGGGAGATCAGGGTAGAAAGGAGGTGAAAGCCCATGTCATTCCTAAAGTCCATCAATGGTCGCCTGAAGTCGTGTGACTCCGTCATACAGTCGATTCAGGAGCACGGCCAACGGGTTACCGGAATCCTGAGTGATCGCCTGAGCGGATTGATCGATGAGGGCGGGGTTCTTCCCGACCTCTGGGCCTTGCAGCAGCTTTTCCTGAAGCAGTTGCAGGCTGCCAGCTCCCGTCTGGAGCAGGCCGAGAAGGTCCATGTGGCTGAGTTGGGTAACGACGCACCACCCCGTAAGGGGCGCGACGTTGCCGTCAAACAGCTCACTACTGGATTCCTCGACCTGCGCCGAGTGTTCGAAGGCTTGTACGGATCGGAGAAACTCGAGACCTTCGGTTTCCCGGCTCGTGTGGCTCGGGACCCGGGATTGCTGCTTCGTCAGGCAGAACACCTGATTGAGCAAATTTCCGACCCCACTCGACCACTACCCGAGACTCGCCTCATTGACCTCGCGCTCACGCCCGAGTTGATGTTGCGGAATCTCAAGCCGCTGACCGAAGCGATGCGCGACGCCCTCGAGGTCGTGGGTCGTGAGGCCAAACGTGCTGTGACGACGCAGGCCGATCGTAACCGGGCAAAAGACGACTACGACCAAGTCTTTTTGTGGACGGCTCGGACGCTGGAGGCGCTATACAGCCTCGCCGGCGAAACCGAGTTGGCCGCAGCGGTGCGACCGTCGCCCCGCCGCCCAGGACGGACCGACCAACAAGCGAGCGAAGAGAGCGAGGAAGCTTCTGACTCCGAAGCTGCCGAGCCTACCGAGCCCGCTGACGGTGCCGTCTCCGCCACTGGCAGCTAGTCCCCGACTAGCGACAGTCCTCTGCCCCTGGGAGCGCAAGCTCCCAGGGGCTTTTTGCGCTCCCAGGTGCCCATTCACCCCTTACTCAACTGCTCCAAAAAAAACTGCAGACCTCAAATCGGGCTAAATAGTTAGTCCATACGACTCCTCCCACCCCGTTTGCACGCCGCGCAATCGCCTTCGGGGATCTCCGAGAGCCCGTGCACGCCGCGCAATCGCGTCCGGGGATCTCCGAGAGCCCGTGCACGCCGCGCAATCGCGTCCGGGGATCTCCGAGAGCCCGTGCACGCCGCGCAAACACGTTCGGGGATCCCCGAGAGCCCATGCACGCCGCGCAGACACGTTCGGGGATCTCCAATGGCGGTCTGTTGCTCTCCGAGATGGCTGGAACCAAAATAAATTCGCTCACCTGGTCAGAGACGCGACGTTATCGACGAACCGCTCGCGATGGTATTGCCTGTAGTCCTCCCCATCCGCATCGAATGAGGGGTCGTTGGCGAGGGGTTGGGCGATGAATTCAGTCCCCAGATCAGCGCTCGGGTCGGGATGGAGCCCGACCTGGCGCCAGCTGCCGCCGACGTGCTCGCAATAGTCGCCACCGTAATCGTAGTCACCGACTCTCTTGATCATGAGCAGCGCCGAGACCGTGCCGGACGACGAGACCGAGATCCCCGAATAGACGACTCCGTCGTCCTCATGAAACTCGGCAGCGGGCTCGATTCCGAGATCTTCCAAGCCCTCGAGATCTTCCGGCCACTCATCACCGAAGACTCGCCACCGTTGGCCCGCCGCGACATCGTCGAGCGTAATGTCTTTGATCTGCATCGGTGGCGCCACCGGCGGTTCCTGTTCGCTGGGCTCTGCGGTAGATGTCGCGGTGCCTATCAAGCTGGTCCACATGGCATAGCCGCTGTAGAACACGAAGATGCCCAAGAGCGCTGCACCAAATAGAATCTCGGGTTGAGCCATGGCCGTCACGTTTGCAGCACCGCTCTATTCATAACCGCGGATGATAGGGCCGAGCTCGATCTTGCGCGATACTACCTCTGGGCCGTCGTAGGAGTCGGTGACAGGCAAGACGCGCTCGAATCCCAACATGACGTCCAACCCAAGAGTTGAATCTCTCTCCGAGATGGCTGGAACCTAATACTCTCCTCTCCGAGGCACTGGGATGATCTCGGCAAAGCTTCTCCGATACACAACCCTCAGGGGTGCCAAGCACCAATCCAGGCGGTGAGCACCAGCAGGCTCATCATGGTCGGAGTGGTTGCGGGCTATTTGCTCACCGGGTGTGCTGCCCAGCGCCAACAGACGGAACAGCTCACCGCGCAGGTTGCCCGGCTGCAAGACGAGGTCGCGGGAATCCAGCTCAACCAACGACAGATTCACCAAGACCTCAAGCGATTGCATAGCGAATCCGAAGCCAAGCTTGATTCCCTGGACAGCAAGATCGACGAGGTTGAGAACGCGATACTGTCGGTGAAGGCTAAGACAGACCAATTCGAAGTCCGTAGAGACGGCAACACCCTGAACTTCACCGTCCCAGGCGGGCGACAGGTTTCCCTAGCCAACAAGCAAAGCCGCTCGTCGATTGGTATCACAGCTGAGGATGCGAACCGCTATCTTTACAATGGAGAGTTCTACGAAAACGGTATCCGTGTCCTGTCAGTCGAAAGAGACTCACGAGCCGAACGCGCTGGTATCCGGGCGAGAGACATCATTTATCGGATCAACGGTGAAAATATAGTTGATCGAAAGATGTTCTTCGAGAGAGTTTACCGCCACGGCGACCGCACGTTGATGGTCGAGCTTTTGCGGGATGGAGCATTGCAGCAAGTCTCCATAAAACCGCGCTGAGTTGCAGCTGTCTATAGCCGATCAGCGCTCCCCAGGGCCTTTATATAGATGTTTTATTAAGCAGTCTGATAAACGGTAAGCAGTCCGATAAACGGAATTCCAAAAAACCGGAGAAGGGCGCCTAGAAGATCTGAGGCCATCGAGCCCCTCGGTTTCCGGTGCATAGAACCCGCTGTTGGCCGGTCATCCCAGCCGGCCGTGCTGAGCGCGACGTGCGACAGCAACGACCGGCCGGATGACTCGACGATTGAGCCGCTTACAGACCCTTGACCATCAGGTCGCCAACCAGCTGGTTGAACTTCGCCGGGTCGGGCAAGTCCGAACCTTCCGCCAGGTAGGCGTAGCCGAGCAACAGCGAAGCGTAGTCTTCGAGCACCGGCGCCTCCTGATCTTCGGCGAAGGCAGCCTGGAGCTTGGCCAGCATCTCGTGCTTGGGGTTGAGCTCCATGATGCGCTTCTGCTTCCCCATACCCATCGCCCCCATACCTTCGGTCTGCGCCATCATGCGCTCCATCTGCGGGCTCATGTCGAACTCGCCGCTCACCAGACAGACCGGTGAGGTGGTGAGTCGATTCGACAGACGCACCTCTTTGACATGCTTGTCGAGCTTCTTCTGCAGCAGCTCGAGGAGATCTTTATAGGTCTCTTTCTGCTCTTCGAGGTCTTTCTCGGCCTTCTTCTTCTCTTCTTCGGTGCCGAGCTCGACAGAGCCTTTGCCGACCGACTTGAGCTTCTTGTCTTCGAACTCGGTGATGCCCTGGATGGCGAACTCGTCCACCGGATCGACCAGATAGAGCACTTCGTACTCTTTCTCTTTGAAGGCTTCGAGATGCGGCGAGCTCTCGACCGCGATCCGACTTTCACCGGTCAGGTAGTAGATCTCCTCCTGATCGGTCTTCATACGGGAAATATATTCCGCCAGGCTGGTGAGCTTCTCGGGATCGGCGGAGGATTGGAAGTAGAGCAACGGCACGATGCGGTCTTTGTTGTCGAAGTCGAAACCGACTCCTTCTTTCAGCACCTTGCCAACCTGTCCCCACAGCTCGAGATACTTCTCCCGGTCGGCGTTCTCCATCGTCTTGAGGTGATCGAGCACTTTGCGGGTCAGCCACTTTTTCATCTGACCGATGTGGCGGTCCTGCTGCACCATCTCGCGGGAGATGTTGATCGGCAGGTCGTCGGAGTCGACCACACCTTTGACAAACCGCAGGTAGGGCGGCAACAGATCCTCACAGTTGTCCATCACCAAGATTCGACGCACGTAAAGCTGCAGACCAAATTTCTGATCACGGAAATAGAGGTCGTACGGCGCCTTCTTGGGCAGGAACAGCAAGGCACGGTATTCGATGCGACCTTCAGCCCGCAATGACAGGGTGTCGAGGGGCTCGTTCCAGTCGTGGGAGATGTGCTTGTAGAACTCGGCGTATTCTTCC
>JAJCXQ010000449.1 GCA_029263355.1 Acidobacteriota bacterium
GAGCTCGGCGGCGACTCGATATCCAGCATCCAAGTCGTCTCACGATCAGGCCAAGCGGGTCTGCGCATCACACTGCGTCACTTGTTCGATCACCCAACCGTCGCCGGCCTGGCCTCGGTAGCGGGCACCGCCGAAGTAATCGAAGCCGAACAAGGCCCGGTCACCGGAGCGTTGCCGCTGACGCCGATTCAGCGACGCTTCTTCGAGCTTCACGACATCGACCCGCACTACTTCAATCAAGCAGCTATGTTCGAATTGCGCGATCAGCCCCACCTGGAGCTCTTGCGCCGTGCGGTGGTTTGCCTGATGGAGCATCACGATGCGCTGCGGTCGCGTTTTCTACTGGCGCCTTCAGGCGTCGAGACCTACATCGCCAGCACCGAAGAGCTAGCCACCGCGACATCATTCACCGTCCTCGACCTTTCCAGTCTCCCATCGAACCGTCGTTCCGCCGCACTCGAAACCGCTGCAACCCAAGCTCAGGCAGGTTTCGATCTCGCCCGGGGCCCACTACTGCGAGCGGTGTTGGGACTTTTCGGCTCACAGCAACCCGCACGGTTCCTGCTCGTCGCACACCACCTGGTGATCGACGTCGTTTCCTGGCAAATCCTTCTGCCTGACTTGGAGACCGCTTACCAACAGCTGATCGCAGGTGAGGCCGTCAAACTGGCTCCCAAGACCACGTCCTTCAAGGCCTGGGCCGAGCACCTCCAACAGCGAACGGGCTCACGGGAGTTGCTCGACCAGCTTGCTGTGTGGTCCGTCGCCGATCACCTCCCGGATTCGACGTTGCCCGCACCGCGCACGGCGCAAGCCAACACGACCGCCGGTCTGGATTCGGTGGTCGTGAAACTCGACAAGCACTACACCACCGAGTTGCTGCAAAACGCTCCCGAAGCCTACCGGGCCCAGATCAACGATTTCTTGCTTGCCGGCTTGGCCGAAGCCATTAGCGGCTGGACCGGCGAGCGCACTGTGTTGTTCGACCTCGAGAGCCACGGCCGCAGCCACCTGCTGGAGGGCCTCGACCTGACCCGCACTATCGGCTGGTTCACCTCGGTCTATCCAGTTGTCCTCGACCTGCGAAGTGTTTTCGCCCCTGGTGATCGCCTGCGATCAGTCAAAGAGCAGCTGCGCCGCCTGCCGGATTTGGGAATTGGTTACGGTGTGCTGCGCTATCTGACCCGAGACTCGGAGCTGGCGGAGCGATTGCGAATGCAGCCGGCCGCTGAAATCAGCTTCAACTACCTGGGCCAGGTGGATCAAGTCTTGCAATCCAACTCCTGGTTGGCGGCGGCGACGGAATCGAGCGGCCCCGAACGAAGCGGCACCATGCGCCGCCGTTATCGACTCGAGATCGACGGCGCTGTCGCCAGTGATCAGCTCCAGCTGCGCTTCATTTATAACACCGCGCTCGACGATCGAGTGACCATAACGGCTCTCGCTGAAGCCTATCTCGACGCTCTTCGAAGACTGATCGACCACTGTCTCTGCGAAGATGTTGGCGGCTATACGCCGTCCGACTTTCCCGAAGCTGAATTATCACAAACGCAACTCAATCATGTGCTGGCGGAGATCTGTGGCGATGGTCCCGTAGCGCTCGCCCGCGCTGCGCGCGAACGGCAAATCGAAGCGATCTACCCGCTGTCTCCAATGCAGCAAGGCATGCTTTTCGATTGCCTGTTGGCGCCAGAGTCCGAGCTCTATGTCGGCCAGACAAGCCTTCTCTTGCGCGGACCTCTCGAGGCGTCGGCATTCGAGCAGGCCTGGCAAAAGCTCGCTGAGCGACACGGCATCTTTCGCACAGCATTCGTTTGGGAAGGGCTCGACAGTCCGGTCCAAGTTGTCCTGTCCCGCCAGAGCATCCCATTCATGGTGCGCGACTGGCGGCAACTTGCCGAGACGGATCGTTCATCGCAGCTGGCGATCCTTGAAGAAGAGGAGCGGCGACGCGGATTTGCTCTCAATCAAGCTCCACTGCTGCGTTTGGCGCTCGTACGCCTCGAAGACGACGCCTATCGCGTGGTCGTCAGTCAGCATCACCTACTGGTTGACGGCTGGTCGCTGCCGCTCATTTGGCGCGAAGTTTTCACCTTGTACCAGGGTCTTGCCGACAACCAGGAACCCAAGCTAAAGCCAGCTAGATCGTTCCAAGAATATATCCGGTGGTTGGTGAGTCAGGACATGGAGCAAGCCGAGACTTTCTGGCGTCGAGAGCTCGAAGGGATCGAAGAGCCGACTCCACTGGTCTTTGGTGGCCCGACGTCGGGTACCGGCAGAGGCCAACAGAGAGCTGCCTTGCCTGAGACTCTGACCACCGCCCTCGAATCCCTCGCCCGTCGTCACCACTTGACCCTCAACACCCTGGTACAGGCCGCCTGGGCTCTCGCCCTGGGCCGCACCATCGGCCATTCCGAGATCGTTTTCGGCATCGTTGTGTCCGGGCGCCCACCAGCGCTTCCCAAGGTCGAATCCATTATCGGCATGTTCATCAACACCCTGCCGATGCGAGTCGCCCTGCCGCGCGACGAGACGATCTCGAAGTGGCTCGAGCAGCTACGCCGGCATCAAATCGAGCTCCAACAATTCGAATACAGCCCACTGTTCGAGATAAAGCGGTGGAGCGGACTGAAAACCGATCTGCCGCTTTTCGAAAGCCTGTTGGTGTTCGAGAACTACCCCGTCAACCCGTCTCACAGCGGCGCATTCGGTGATCTAGAGATTAGCGACGTCCACGGTAAAGAAGAAGACAGCCTACCTTTGAGCCTCGGCGCCATCCCCGGCCAACAGCTGCTGCTGATGATCAAGTACGATCGCCAGCGCTTCTCCGACCTTGCCATCCACCGTCTACTCGGTCACCTGGAAACAGTGCTCGAAGGCCTCACAACAGGCTACCGTAGAACTGGGTCCGCGATCAGCGTCTTGACCGCCGCCGAACGCCACCAACTACTGGTGGAGTGGAACGACTCGCGACTCACCAGCGAACCAGACCTCACCCTGCCGGAGCTCTGCGAAGCGCAGGCGATGCGCACGCCACATGCCACAGCCATCGTCTGTGGTGACGATGCACTGAGCTTCGCAGCGCTCGACCAACGGGCCAACCGGCTAGCCAACATTCTGCGTCATGCCGGCGTTGGACCGGAGGTGCGGGTGGGTCTGCATCTCGAGCGTTCGGTCGAGATGATCGTCGGAATCTTGGCGATTCTCAAGGCGGGAGGCGCCTACGTTCCACTCGATACGTCGTATCCACAACAACGTCTGACTTTCCTCCTGCGCGATGCTGCACCGACCACGGTTTTGACCTCGAGCCGACTGATAGCAGGCTTGACCAACTTCGACGACAAGATCATCTGTCTGGATCAGATCGACGCCGAGATCGTCGCCGCCGACCCGTCGGCGCCGCCAAGCCTGACAGGTCTTGATCACGTGGCTTACGTGATCTACACGTCGGGTTCGACTGGTAGCCCCAAGGGAGTGATGGCGCCGCACCGCGGCATGGTCAACTTGGCCGAGGCGCAACGGAGCAACTTCGCTTGGCGGGAGGGCAGCCGAATCCTGCAGTTCGCTGCGATGAGCTTCGACGTCTCAGCGATGGAGATCCTCATCCCCCTCGCGACCGGAAGCACGATCTGCCTGGGCCAGCCTGGGCCACACCCACTCGGAGTCGACCTGATCGAATTGTTGCGGCAGCAACGGATCACCGTGGCCGAGCTGACGCCGTCGGTTTTGCGGACCTTGCCACCAGCCGACTTGCCAGAGCTCGAAACCCTAATCATCGGTGGCGAGCCGCTATCGGCGGAGTTGGTGGACCTATGGTCCGCGCCAAACCGCGCTTTGTTCAACGTCTACGGACCGACGGAAGCCACCGTCGCAGCCATTACCGGACGCTGCCGCCCCGACGGCCATCTGCCAGACATCGGGAGCCCCTTCGCCAATGTCGAGACCTATATCGTCGATCGCGACGTTGTACCTGTCCCAGTAGCGACGACCGGTGAGCTACTACTTGGTGGGCCGGGCGTGACTCGCGGTTATCTCGGCAAGCCCAGTCGGACCGCCCGAAGCTTCGTTCCCAACCCATGGAGCCCAGAACCAGGAGCCAGGCTCTACCGAACCGGAGATCGAGCCGTCTATCTCGACCACGGCCGAATCCACTTCCAGGGGCGAATCGACAACCAGGTGAAAGTACGCGGATTCCGCGTCGAGCCAGGAGAAATCGAGCAAGTGTTGGGAGATCACCCCGCGATACAGGACGCGGTGGTAACAGCGCCTATCGTGGCCGACGATCGACGCCTAGTGGCTTACTTTTCAGCGCCAGCCGCGATGGCGAGCGCAAGCCCGACGAGCAGACAGCTGAGAGACTTTCTAGCGCTCAAGCTGCCCGACTACATGATCCCCTCCTTCTTTGTGCTCCTCGACAAACTCCCGTTGACGCCAACCGGCAAAGTCGATCGCCAGGCCCTTCCGGCCCCCGACGCCATCGGTGGGATGGACAGCGGAGGCTTCGCCTCACCTGCTACTGCAATCGAAGAGCTGCTCATAGAGATTTGGGCTGACGTGCTGCAGGCCAAACGAGTTGGCGTCCATGACGATTTCTTCGACCTCGGGGGGCACTCGCTTCTCGCCACTCAGCTAGTGTCGCGGTTGCGCGATGTCTTCCGGGTCGAGATCCCACTGCGTGCGCTTTTCGAGCGCCCCACCGTCAGCGCCCTGGCCAGCTGGATCGAAGGCGCCAAATGCACCAACACAATAGCTCCCACTGCGCCTCTCGTACCAGTTCCGAGGAACCGTCAACTTCCGTTGGCCTTCGCGCAACAGCGACTGTGGTTCCTCGACCGCTTCGATGCTGGAAGCTCAGCCTACAACATTCCTTGGGCAACCCACCTGCTAGGCACCCTAGAGCTCCCGGCGCTTGCTGCCGCTCTGACCGAAATCGTGCGACGCCACGAATCTTTGCGCACGACGTTCAGTGAGGTCTCCGGCCAAGCCGTACAGATCGTACACAAGGCTTCGAGAGTGTCGGTACCACTGATCGACTTGTCGGCGATCCCTGGACCTCAGCGACTATGTCGAGCACGGCAGCTATGCGCCATCGAGGCCTCTAGCCCCTTCGACCTGGAGCACGGCCCCGTCTTTCGAGTGTCGGTGATCCACCTCGGCGACGAGGACCACATCTTGACGCTCACCATCCATCACATTGCTGCGGACGGTTGGTCGGGTGGTGTCTTAACTCGCGAAATGGCGAGTCTCTACAACGCCTTCCTACGTCGCGAGCCATCGGCTCTTCCCGACTTGCCAATCCAGTACGCCGACTTCGCTATCTGGCAGCGGCAGCACCTCTCTGGCGACTTTCTGGAAGCTGAACTGGCTTATTGGCGCAAACGACTTGCCGGCGCACCAGCTGCTCTGGACCTACCCACCGATCGGCCACGACCGGCTCTCCAAACGTACCCGGGCGCCATCGCATCACGGCCCCTCACCCGGACGCTGACTGAGAGCGTCAATGCTGTGGCGAGGCGCCGACAAGTGACTCCCTTCATGGTCCTCTTAGCGGCTTTTCAGACCCTCCTCAGTCGCTACAGCGGTCAGCGTGACGTCGTTGTCGGATCACCGATCGCCAACCGCACCCGCACCGAAATAGAAGGCCTAATCGGCTTCTTCGTCAACTCGCTGGTGATGCGTAGCTCCCTGGATCCAGCCAGCAGCTTCGAACAGCTGCTTCATCAGGTGCGCACGACAACCCTCGAAGACTTTGCCCACCAGGACGTACCGTTCGAGAGGTTGGTCGAAGACTTGGACGTCGATCGCGATCTCAGCCGACCGCCTCTCTTCCAGGTCTTTTTCATGTTGCAGAACAACCCGCAAACGCCGCTCGGACTGCACGGACTCGAAGCCAAGCCGCTCGAAATCGCGGGCACTACGGCGAAGTTCGACTGGACGCTAGCGATGGTGGAAGTTGATGGTGTGTTGAATTCGACCTTGAGCTACAACAGCGATCTC
>JAJCXQ010000450.1 GCA_029263355.1 Acidobacteriota bacterium
CTGGGGTCGTCAACTCGTCCGACTGGGACTTGACGTCGAGAGTGTTGATGAACGCCTGCACCACCTCCAGGCCGCCGGGTGCTGGAATCAAGCTCGACTTGCGGTCCTGCCCCGGCGGTCGGCGCGGGGTCTCCAAGCGTCCTTTGCGTCGACTCGGCCACATATCTGGTCCTCCTTGGCCTTGGTGAAACGACAGGTCGATAAATGGGCCATCAGATCCATCGAATGAGATTTGAGTCATGGCCTAGACGGCCCAACTTATGACGCGGACTCGAACAACAACGCCCTAGCGCCACTTGAATGATATGAATCTTCGAGCGACCGCTAATGAGACGATCGCGAAGGGTTCGGTAAGAATACCATCACTCTCAAGTGACTCTTAACCGTTATTGGCAACTCCAAATAACAGTCAAGTTATTCAAAAACGTTATTGACGAAATGATAATAACATTTTAGAGCAACTCAGTTGTTATTGTCATTTTGACCATAACGCTCGAGTTGCTCAAAATCGTTATTGCAGAAATGCTTTGGTCGCCCCACCTGGCTTTAATGACTTTTGGGGAAATGTCGTAACGCTCGAGTTGAACAGGGTCGTTATTGTCGAAATGACAATAACGACCGAAAGGCACTAGGCCGTCTCTTAGAAGAGACGGGCGCCTTCAAGCAAGAGCACCCCGTAGGGGTGCCATCGTAAAGCCTGGGGCTGGCGGCGCGGAGCCCTGGCGACGCGACGTGAGCCCCAGGTGAGTGCACCCCAGGAGTCCCGCCCTGGAGGGGCGGAATCGATACCGTTGAGGACGACTGCAAAGCGGTTCCGCCCTTCCAGGGCGGGAGATATTAGGAGACCAGTTTCCCGGGGCTCACGCTGCGTCGCTAAAGCTCCGCAGCGCCAGCCCCGGGCTGCACAATTTAGCCCCCACGGGGCCAGAGACCTGGCTCTGTATTGACGCTGGAGGGCCGACACAAGGTCGGCCCCGACATTGATCGTAGGGGTGGACCTTGTGTCCACCCTCTTCCCACCAGCAAATCCCTGCTGGTGGTCGACAAGCCGCCCAGTCGTGACGAAACTCCTCCCCCGCCGTAGACAATAGGGAACACCCCTGGGAGGACGCATGAACGAGGTCAAGCGAGCCGCGGAAGCGGTGATCGAACAGCTCGAGACGGTGATTTACGGCAAACGGGCCAAACTCGAGATGGTGATGATTTGCCTGCTGGCTGAAGGCCATCTGCTGATCGAAGATGTGCCTGGCACCGCCAAGACGCTGCTCGCCAAAACTCTGGCTCGAACACTGGGCGGTAACTTCAGGCGCTTGCAGTGTACCCCTGACTTACTGCCGGGGGACGTGACCGGGACCAGTGTCTTCAATCAGAAAACTGCTGAGTTCGATTTCCATCCCGGGCCGGTATTCACTCAGATCCTGCTGGCGGACGAGGTCAATCGCGCCACGCCGCGAGCGCAGGCGGCGCTGCTGGAGTGTATGGCGGAAGGACAGGTCAGCGTCGAGAACAAGACCTACCGCTTGAAAGAGCCGTTCTTCGTCATCGCCACTCAGAACCCGGTGGAGCACGAGGGCACGTTTGCGCTGCCCGAGGCGCAACTCGATCGTTTCTTGATGCGGTTGCAGATTGGCTACCCTGGTGAGGTGGCAGAGCTCAAAATGCTGGCGGCAAGCGGTGGCAGCGATCCTCTGGCGGCGGTGCAGCAGGTCGTGAGCCTTGAGGTGCTGCTGCGGATCCAGCAGCAGGTACGCCAGGTCCACGTCCACCCGGAAGTCAGCAAATACATCGTGCAGCTGGTCGCGGCCACCCGCCGCTCGAAGGAATTGGTGCTCGGCGGCGGGCCGCGGGCGACCAAGGGCCTGTACCGGGCCTGCCAGGCGATGGCAGCGATGGCGGGACGTGACTTCGTGTTACCCGACGACGCCAAACGCCTCTACCCGTCGCTGCTTTACCACCGGGTGATCCTGGGGGCTGAAGGCCGACTCAGTCGACGGACGGTGGCGCAGGTGGTGGATCAGGCGGTTGGCCTGGTGCCGGCGCCGATCATCGAGCCCGGAGCACTGAGCACCGCACCACGGCTATGAGCCGAGCGTCGGCAGACGCGGCGAGTGGTTCCGCTGATCTACGCGCTGAGATCGGCGCGGCCCGACGCGGTCAACTGTTCAGCTGGGGCCTGGTGGTGGCGGCGGTGCTTGGCCTGCTGTCGATCTTTTCCGGCGGCCTGTTCCTCTACGCCGCGGCGGTGGTGGGCTTATTGCTCGCCGGCTCGACGTTGATGACCTCCCTCAGCATCCGCCAGCTCGAGATCACTCGCCGTCTGTCGGCCACTGAGGTGGTCCGCGGCGAGAAAGTGGATGTTTGGCTCACCGTGCACAATAGTAAACAGGCGCCGGCTTCGGGATTGTTCTGGCGCGATCAGATTGAGCCCGGGCTCGATGTGCAAGGCCCAACCTGCTGCGCGGCCTCGCTGGCCGCGGACGAGAAACGTGGCCTCGCCTACCGGCTGCACAGCGTCCGACGTGGGCTCTACCGGATCGGTCCGGCGATGGTGGAAGCCAGCGGCCCGTTCGGGCTGGTGCGACGCTTTCTGCTGCACTCGGAGGCACGCTTCGTCACCGTGCTGCCACGTTCGGTGGCGATCGGCCAGGGCTGGCCGCTGGGGCATCGGCCGATCCACGAAGTGCCGCGACGCCGCAGCCTGTTCGAGGATCCATCACGCTTCCAGGGTATCCGCGAGTACCAGCGCGGCGATTCCCTGCGTCGCGTCCACTGGCGGGCGACGGCCCGCTCGGGCACTCTGCAGGTGAAGCTATTCGAGCCCGCGGTGCTCGAAGGGGTCATGCTGGCGGTCGAGATGGGACGTGACGTTTACCACCAGGTCTCGGGTGGAGCTTCGACAACCGATCTGGACGAGTTGGCGGCCACCGCCGCGGCGTCGATCGCCGAGTTTGTGCTCGGCGGCGGTCAGGCGGCGGGTCTGATCTCGAACGGCGCAGACGCCGCCGAGCGTTATCCCGACGACTGGTCTGGCGCCACCTTCCGTCGAGTCGAAGACGCGCTCGAAGCCTCCCAGACGCGACGTAAGATCATCGGCTTTCGTCCGCTCGAGGCGGCACCAGCAAAAGGCGCCTGGCAACTCGCCCAGCTGCGACAGATGCTGGCCCGGCTGGTGCTGGCTCCCGGCCCGGCTCTGCCGGAGGTGCTGCTCGCCGAGCAGCCACGGCTGTCCCGATCACTGGTGCTGATGATTATCACACCACAGGTGGACGGCGCCCTGGCCAACACGGTCCAGGTGCTCCGGCGCTCCGGTATCGAAGTGGGTGTGGTGTGGATCGGCGCCGGCGACGAGAGTCAGGCTCAATCGCTCGCAGGGACGCCGGTTTATGTCGTTCGTGACGAGAACGATCTCGAGCTCCTCGGGGGGCACCGGTTATGACGGCGCCACACGAAGAAGCCGCTTCTCCGCTCGAGGAATCCGCCTCTCAAGCGCTCGCTTCCCGAACGTGCGCCGAACACCCAGAAACCGCCGCCGAGTTCGAGTGCTGCGAGTGTGGCCGGGCGCTGTGTCCGCTTTGTGTCCAAGTCGGCAGTCACCTGATCGTTTGCCGACTGTGTGGAGAGCGCGCCGTTGCCCTCGACGAGATCGAGCAGCCGCTGTCCTCAGCCACTCCGTTCGACCGCGCCCAACGTCGCGACTCCCAGCTCAATGCTCCAGCCAACCCCCTCGATGTCCCTGGCCTGTGGCTGATCAACCATTTTGTCGTTCCAGTGGCCACCATCGCCATGGTCGCCGCTCTGTTGTTTTTTTTACTCGACGTCAGATCCGTTTTCCTCGGCGGCTCCCCCGTCCTCAAGTGGATCGGCTTCTGCTTCGTCACCGCAACCGTCTTGATCGCCCGTTACGGCCACATGTCTCACGGCAATGAGCGCCAAGAGTTTTATACCCTCGCCCTGACTGTCGCCACCATCCTGGCGATGATCTTGGCGCCATGGGGGAGCTCGTCGAACGGCCTAGCGGGGCCGATCATCAATATCGCGATCATACTCGGGGTATGGCGCTTCGCCCGTCGACTGGTGGCGGGACTCAGTCTCGAAAACCAATCCGGGACGCCGAAACCGCGGCTCTACGGTGTTGAGCGTCAAGAGCTCGACGCCTGGCGACGGGAGCGGGGCCAAAGCCCGTTGCCATCCCAGACCAGCTCCAGGGATACCGACGCGAAAAAAGGCGACGAAAAAAAGAACGCAGCAAAAAAGAGCGCTTCCCTGTCGCGCCCCAGTGTCGCGGTCGCTCGCCTGGCCGTCCTCGGTCTGATCATTTTCGCGCTTGGCGAGCCGCTGCTGCTCGCCGGACCACCAGCGGTCGGCGAGCGCGCCCTGGCGGCGATGATCGTCTTCCTGTTCGCTACCGGCCTGGTCCTGGCCTGTAGCGCCAGCGTTGGGACCTTACAACGGGTGCGAGCGCTGGGTGGCGAAGTGAGCCTCACCTCTCTGCCGGGACGCGCGCTCGCAGCGGCCATGGTGATGGTGATGGTGCTTGCCGTCGCACTGGCGATACCTGGCATCGAGCATCGAGGCAGCGGCGCGCTAGCGCCGGAGGTCGCCAACGACGGCGCCGATGGTGGCATCGACCCCGGCGACGTTAGCTCAGGGACCGAAAATTCGGGCAACACCTCGGGAGGAAAACAGGGCAACCCCGAAGGCAGCTTGCCACAGCAAGGCGCCAACCCAGCGACTTCTTACTCCGGCAAACTGATCAGTTTCCTCGCCGAGCTCGGCCAATGGCTGCGCTGGCCCTTCTACCTCGCCGTCGCTTTGATGATCCTCGTCGGCCTATGGCGCCTACGCTCTCAGCTCGGTCGTTTAGCTCGCGACTGGGCTGGACGTTTACGCGGCCTACTCGGCCGATTCGCCCGCGGCCTGCGCGGCCTGTTTCGCCGACGCAACGTCGCCACCGCCACCGCTACCGTTGGCGACGATCCCCTAGCTGGCCTCAGCGCATTACACGGCTTGGAGCCCCACGACGCTGTGATCGACGCCTACACTCGTCTGCTCGGCGCGTTCGATCGGCTCGGCCACCCGCGCCACGAACGCCACACCCCTTACGAATTCCTCGCCACCCTGCCGGCTCGGATACGGCCACTCGCCGAGCCTGCCCAACAGCTCACCGACAGCTACGTCCGCGCCGCTTACAGCCAAGATGCTGTCGATGCGGCGGATCGCACGGCAGCCGTCTCCGCCCTCGAGCGGCTGCGCGACGAGATCGAACATCAGCGTACGAAACAGCTCTAGCGACGACGCGACAAAATCACCCATCAACGGACGAGACAGGTTTAGTAAACTAAGGCCCTCGTGCACCGCGCCGCCCTTCAGCTCATCCTCCTCGCCATCGTCGCTCTGATGGCTGCTTACGCCACCGCCCAGGACGCCACCGCCCAGGACGCCACCGGCCAAAACGAAACCCGTGACAAGAACCCGCGCGAGCTTGAACTGGCGGCGTTACGCCAGGAGATCACCGGGCTGGAGACTCGCCTGGTGGCGATGCGGGGGCGTGAGACGAGTCTCGAGGACCAACTGACGCGGGTCAAGCTGGAGCTCGAGTTGCAACAGGCGCAGCTCGACGAAGCGACGGCGGCTTTCAAGTTCGCTGAGGAACGCTCGATCGCAACCACCGCTGAAGTCAAACAGCTCGAGGCGGCTCTCACCGCACTGAGCGACGACCTCAAACGACGCCTCGCCGGCCTCTATCGCCTCGGCGGACGCGGCTACCTGCGTCTGTTTCTCTCCTTGGAGCCCAACACCGAATTGCTGCCGGCAATCCGCCAACTGCGGTTCCTGGCGCAGCGCGATCGTCAAACGATCGAACGCTACACCGCAACCCGCGAAACCCTCGATGCTCGCCGCCTGCGGTTGGCTGACGAACGTGAGGAAATGGACGTCTGGCGACAGCGTGAACAGGAGCGCCGCGATACGTTGGTGACCGTGCGCCGCCGGCAGGAACGAGTGCTCGCTAAGGTGGCGCGCGAGCGTCAGCGATTGATGGAACGGGCCAAGGAGCTACAGGACAAGGAGCGTAAGCTCACCAAACTGATCGGCTCGCTGCTCGAGGGTCGATTGACGCCCCTCGACGGCACCCCGATCCAGGACTTCCGGGGCGCTTTGGATTGGCCGGTCAGCGGCGAAGTCACCGCCAAATTTGGCCCTCGACTCGATCCCCGCTACCGCACCGAAGTGCCTCACAACGGTATCGACATCGCCTCGACAGCCGGCGACATGATCCGTTCGATCTTTCCTGGCAAGGTACTTTACGCCTCTGAGTTCGAGGGTTATGGTCCGATGGTGGTGGTGCACCATCCGGGTCGCGTGTTTACGCTCTACGCTGGGCTTGGTGAGTTGCAAGTTGGCAAGGGTGACAAACTCTCCCTCGGTCACACCCTCGGCACCGCGACCGAAGTCCTCTACTTCGAGATCCGAATCGAGGATCAACCCCAAGACCCACAGGGATGGCTGCGCTGACCGGCCCCGACAGGCCATACCGTGTCGACCGGCTTGACCGGTGTCGAAAGACCAAACCGTGTCGACAGGTCTGACCGTACCAACAACGCAGCGAGGACGCGGACGTCAGCACACCGGCAAGTCAGTGTGGTATCTTTTAGCGTGGCCTACGGTGCTGCGGTCAGATCCTACCTGTCGAGGGTCCCACACCTCGACATCGCCTCGTTACCCGTCACTCTGTCCTCTGAGTGGCTGGGCGGCACCCCCTCCTCAATCCGAAGCGCGATGCGTCTCAAACCAGCAGGTCAATCGTCATGAACCGAAGCCGGCTTGTCTTCATATGTATTTCCCTGACGACGGTATTCTTCGTTGCCAGCGCGTCCATCGTGGCCGCCAACAACCGCCAACAAGACGACGGCAGCGACTCGTTGTACAAGTATCTCTCGGTGTTCGCCGAGGTGTTCAGCTTGGTCAACCGCGCCTACGTCGACCCACTCGATCCTGAGAATTTAATGACCGGCGCGTTTGAAGGCGCCGTCGATGCCTTGGATCCGTTCTCGATCTACATTCCACCCGATGAAGTCGAGGCTTACGAAGCCACCCTGGCCGTCGGTAAGAGCCACAGCGGTATCGTGGTGCTCAAGGAGCGTGGCGTCGCTTACGCGGTGGCGGTGGAGGAAGGGAGCCCGGCGGCGAAAGCCAATATCGAAGCCGGCAATATTCTGTCGGCGATCCAAGGTCAGCGGACGCGCCAGACGCCGCTGTTCGAGATCCAATCGATCCTAGCGGGAGCTGCCGGCACCGAGATCGAGGTCGAAAGCATCCAACCCCGTGGCCGAAAGAAGACCTTGACCTTCGAGCTCGGCAGCTACGAGCCGCCAGCGGTGGAGCTCGAAGTCCGCCGCGGGATCGGTGTGCTGCGCCTGCCCTCGATCCAATCCAACACCCCGACCAGCGTCGAGAGCAGCTTGCGGACCTTGATCGACGACTCCGACTCGTTGCCGGAGCTCACCGAAAGAGACAAACTGGTGGTCGATCTGCGCGGCGTTGCGGGCGGCGATCCAGAAGCGGCCTACAAAGTTGCAGGCTTTTTTGCCAAGGGTGAGCTCGGCGCCCTGACCTCACGCGAGAACGACCTGGCAACCTTCGACGGCGGCGACTCCTCGATCTGGGAAGGCCGCATCGCGGTGTTGCTCGATCGCAGTACTCAGGGCGCCGCCGAGGTGCTCGCCTCGGTCCTCAAACAGAGTGCCGGCGCAACCCTGGTGGGCGAACGAAGCTTCGGTCACTCCGGACGCCAGAAACTGCTCGAGCTCTCCAACGGTGGACGCCTGCAGGTCACCGACGCCTTCTTCACCGGTCCCGACCGCCAACCGATCAATACCGCGCTCGAGCCCGATGTGAAAATCCGCCCGACATTCATCCCCGTCGAATCTGACGCCGACGGCGAAGGCAGCGATGATGCCGGCGCCGAGGGTGACGGTGACGAAGGCAAAAGCGAGGGTGACGAAGGCAAAGGCGAGGGTGACGAAGGTGAAGCGGAGGGTGAAGGTGATGCCAGTGAAGGCACAGCCGAGGTTTTGAAGACCGACGAGGTCTTGGAACGTGGCCTGACACTGCTGATCGAGGATGAGGTCATCGAGGAGAAGGTGGCGGCCTAGCGTGACAGCGAGCACGGCGCTGCCTGGCGGCGCCGTTCCTAGCAGCCCGAGTCTCCGCCAAGCTATCCCATGAGTCAGCCTTCTCGTCGTCCCCGAACGCCTCGCAAGGGGCGCCCCAAAGTTATTCCGATCACGATCGCCTTGGTCTTGTTTGCGGCTGGGCTCTATGTGGGTGTCGAGCTTGCCAAGCCGCCGCCACGTCCCGACTTCAGCCACCCGCCAGCGTCCACCCCGGTCACGCCGCCTCCTACGACAGGCTCGATACCGCAGTCGGAAAGTGAACGGTCTGCGACGTATGAACCGTTCTCACCGGCGGTGCCGGGAACAGACGGCTTCGACGAGCAGCCTCTCACGATGGCGCGTCAGCCACCGCCAGGAGCCGGTAGCCGGCCTCGCATCTCGATCGTCATCGATGACCTCGGCCGTAGTCTGCGCGACATCGACACCCTGCTCGCCCTTGGAGTTCCGCTGACCTACTCGGTGTTGCCCTTCGAAGTCCGCACTTCCGAGGTTGTCGCCGAGCTCAACAGCCGCGGGGTAGAGCTCCTCTGCCACCTGCCGATGGAGGCCAAAGGCGGCGCCAACCCAGGCCCCGGAGCCCTGCTTCTCAGCATGGGCCGTGACGAGCTCACCGACGCCACCCGTCGAGCGTTGGCGGCGGTACCGGGAGCCGTAGGAGTCAACAACCACATGGGATCGGGATTGTTGGCCGATCGCAACGCGATCTCCGCCGTGTTGTCGGTGGTCGCCGAGCATCACCTGTTCTTCCTCGACTCCCGCACCAGTGCCGACACCCTCGGCTACTCCCTCGCCCGCCAGCTCGGCTTACCCGCAGGGGAGCGTCAAGTGTTCCTCGACAACAATCGCGATCCAGCGCTGATTCAGGCTCAGTTCGATGAACTGCAAGACATCGCCCGCCGACGCGGCGGCGCCAT
>JAJCXQ010000451.1 GCA_029263355.1 Acidobacteriota bacterium
CACCTGCTGCACCTGCCGCACCTGCTGCACCTGCCGCACCTGTTGCTCCTGCTGCACCTGTTGCTCCTGCTGCGCCAGCGCCGGAAGCGCCATGGGCTGCTGCGACGGCACCGGCCGTTGCGTCTCCGAAGGCTGAAGCTCCCGATAGTGCGCCTCCTGTAGCTTCAGCTCCTGTAGCTGCTGCTCCCGTTGTATCGGCTCCACCCGCTGTATCGGCTCCATCTGTTGTCGAGCCTCCAACGGCTCCGGTGGCAGCTCCACCGAGGGTTCCGCAAACGTCTTCGAGTCAGCCCGGCGAGGCGTGGCAGGTCGCAGCCGATCTCTCCGCGCCCGCAGCTTTGGCGCCGCCTGGGCCGGTGGTGGTGGCGCCTCAGGATCAACCGAGTCTGGAAGTGCGGATGCCCGAAGTTGATCTCTCACATCCAGCTGATCGTGTCTTCGCCGCCGTGCGCCAGGCGGCCGCCAGCGCATCACAGCAACCCGAATCCATAGGGCGCCGACACGTTGCTCTAGTGACCCCGTCGCGGGTGACGATGCTTCATCCATGCCCACCTCCCGGTACCCTGGCTCTCGAGCAGTCGACCCTAGCAGAGAGCTTGGTGCCTTCCGGCACACCGCGCAACATCGCCGTCATCGCCTACAACGAGCTAGATGCAGCCAAAACCAACGTTTCGTTGGTGATTCCGTTCTTCGACCTGCTGCGAATCTTCGGCTATCTCGGCCACGCGGTATGGATCTTCGAAGGCCACGTCTCAGCCATGGCCGCCGGCAGCCAAGACGCCGACGTACTGATCGTCGACGATGGGATGATGCGACACCTACCGGGCAACTGGCGCAGCGTCGCGATGCGCGTCATGCGGGGGTCAGACATCTACGCCTTCGAGCGTCGATCCGGGAATCTTCGGCGTTTGAAATAGACGAGCGCCGTGCCCGAGAGTGGCTCGACGTGGCGCGAGTCCATCAATCGGGCTCGAGACCTCACTCGCAGAGAAGCCGAGTTTGTCCTCTTCCTCTCCGAGGAGGCGCCCAAAGAAGCCGACTTCTCCCCCAAAAACACCACGTTTTACTCAGCGAAGCCTCATTCTTCTCTTCCGAAAATCCGTCGGATCTGTAGAAGCCTCGTTTTACTCGAAAAACGCCGATAAATCCCCATGCCAATGCCTAGATCTTCTCCAGCCCTCATCGGAGTCACCGGTGGCAAGTCCTAGATTCTCTCCAACCCAATACATCGTCACCTGTGGCGACGCCTCCATGCTCTTCAGCCCACCGCACTGTCACCGGTGGCATGGCCTCGATCTACTCCTGACCACCCTGCTGTCAGCAGAGACAGCGCTGCCAGTCAAACTCGATCCATAACACGGTCACAGGCTTGGCTCAGGCGTGATTCTTACCTATAGGGTCCGACTCTGAAATGGGCCTCGCGACCCGCTTACCAACTCTGGTGCTCGGCGCTCGACGCAGCCATCATCGATCGACGCCTGGGCCTCGAGAACCTGCCGATTCTTCTTACCATCGCAGTTCCCGCACCACGCCCTTGGCGCTACTGCCGCAATTCCCGAGCAAGCGAGTGAGTGTCGCTACTCGCAGTCCTCCCCCAGGCACAGCAATTCGGACCGGCGAACCTTGGCGTGAGCGATGGAGGATTCATGTTCATGTCAGCCGCGATCGTATGCGACGAACGATGCGATGGCCGAACCCTGCGACCGATCCTCCAGTTGCTAGTTTACCCACTCCGCGATCAGTCACAGGAATGTTGGTCCAACATGTTGGACCAACATCATGACCAACATGTTGGTCCAACAACTGCGCCTTTCCCATCCTCAAAAAATAGATACTTGGCACTGTTTGCCGGACTAACTGGCGCCGCTGCTGGCTGACGACGAGACCGCGCTCGACGTCAACTTCCAACTCGAGCTCTTGAAGCGGAGCGAGGAACGCCATCGTCCCGTGGACCGGCCCGGTTGTATCGGCTAGGGCTGGTCGTCAAAGCCAGTCTCGAGAATTCCGCGCTCGGTCTCACGCTTTTGCTCGAACTCGAGCTCGGGAGTGAGGAAGTCGCCGGAGCTCCAGCCCAGTTGGTCGCCCAGCTCGAGCCCGAACTGTCGGAGCTCGGAGAATTGGTGACGGTGCGGCACCAGGAGCGCCGCAAAACCGTTGATATCCGTTTGCAGCGCCAGCAGCTCATCCAAGACTTCGACCACGATATCCGTGGTGTCGTCCGTATGGCTCAAGGTATGTTTCGGCTCGCCTCCCGGTCTGGTGGCCGGGAGGTTATCTCTTCCACTGTTGAGGAACCGGCAACTGTTCGGAAACTCCTTGTCGTCGCTGGCTCGGGTTAATGACGGTGCCGGTAGGAGTCTTCCTGCCAAGGTCAGACGCTGCGTTTGGTATGATGCAGGCGATCATTACCAACCGCTCGAAGACCAAGCCGAAACGGCAGGCGGGAAGCCGAGCTGTAGAGTTTCGCGAGGGCAAAGAGGCGTCTAGTAAAGCATCTCTGGCATCGCTTATAGGCGAGATCTATGCTGTTTGGCAGCGCAACTGACTACTAGTTTTTCCTTCGCGACGATCCGCTGAGGATTCAGACTCGCCGCGTACCGACTCGCGGGTGTTTCGGGAGAATTGATGGCAAAGACTCAGGTTTTCGTTAGCTACAGCCGCCGGGATCAGCGAGTGCTCTTCGACACGAAGGGTAGGCCCGTTGAGTTGGGGCTACATCTGAAGAATCTGGAACGTTTGAAGCTTCCCAAGATCCAGGTTTGGATCGACAAGAAGATCATCGAGCCAGGGGACAAATGGCAAGACAAGCTCGGAGTTGGGCTGCAGAAGGCCAACATTATCTTAGCCTTGGTCAGTGAAAACTCTCTCGCCTCTGACTGGTGCCAGAAAGAGATCGACTTGGGGCTGGAGCGTGAGGTTCTCATTATCCCCGTCATTCTTTCGAGCCAAGTGTGGGAGCATCACGAGTGGGTCAAGAGTTTACAAGTATTGCCTCAAGACGGCGCGACGGTCTTCGACGACTTCCGTGACCCAGCGCAACGACGCCAGGTCTACGATGAAATTTTCGACACCTTGGTCAGGCGGGCAACCGTCTTCGAAACTACAGCACTCGAAACCACAGCACTCGAGAATACTGGGCTAGGCACCGAGCAGCAGCCCGTCGTGCCGCTCCCTCGAGAGCGTGTCGAAGAACGGCGCCCGGTTACCGAAGTGCGTTGTGTTTGGGCGGAGAACGATACCGAGTCGGATCCGGATTGGGAGCGGATCGAAGCCGGGCGAAAGGTCGTTGAAGAGATCGTCGAGCGTCTGGGTGGAGTCAGCGAGACGGACTCGACCGGCACTCAGATCGCGCGTTTCGGCTACCCGCGAGCCATGGAACGAGCCGCTCAACAGGCAGTCCTCGCCGCCCTCGAGATCACCGAGAGGCTGAATGAGGCTGGGAGCCCTGTCGGGATCGGAATCGATAGCGCTCAGGTTGTTGTCCGCGAAGAGGAAGCCGGGGGAAAGGCGCGTTTTTACGGCGGTAACCGAGCTGCGCGGCTGGTCGGGTTCGCAAAGCCAGGCCAGGTCCTGCTGAGCCACTCTACCCGTGCTCAAGTTGAGCGTTTTATCCACTGCCGTGAGGTCGAAGGCATCGATGGTGCCGGTGACGAGCGCGTTTATCGTGCGATCGGCAAGCGTGAGGGATCCTCTGCGACTCACAAATTCGTCGGTCGCGAACGCGAGCTCGAAGAACTGCATGGCTATTGGCGATCCGCAGCGGCAGGCCGAGGGCAGGTGGTTCTGATTGGCGGCAAGATGGGAATTGGCAAGTCGCGATTGCTGACCGAATTTGTTCGTCGCAACCTCGATTCCTTGGGTTCGAAGAGGATCGAGCGGTGGCACGCGACGCCAGCGAATCAACTGTTGCCGCTGAGCCCCGCCGTCGATGCTTTGCGTCGGCGCCTCAAAGTCGACGGTAGCCAAGATCCGGCCTCGGAGTCAGATCTGCTAGTAGCTCTCGAGCGCCTCGATGTTCCGGGTGACGAAACCGTTCCGCTCTTCGCCGATCTCTTACAGATTCCGCTGACCGGCGCCTATCCAGCGACGGACATCGATCCCCGGCGCAAAATGCGCAAGACGTTGCGAGCGGTTCTCCAGTTTTTCCTGAGGGCCTTTGAGGTCGATTCCGAGTCCCTTGTGACCGATGGGGCTGAGACCGACGGGGTTGCGGTTGCCGCACCTCAAATCTGGGTGATCGAGGATTTGCATTGGGCGGACCGGGGCACACTCAATTTGTTGGAGCAGGCGGCGCGTTTTGTCGGCAAACGTCGGATACTGTTGATCTGTACCTTCCGGTCGGAGGAGTATTCCCCCAAAGCGTGGCAAGCGAGCCATCGCCTGGAGCTCAGCGGTCTCGAAGAAGAAGAGATCCGGCGCCTGGTGACTGAAATCTTCGGTGAGCAACTGCCGCCCACCGAAGATGTGGCGGAGCTTGTCAGTCGGGCGGGTGGCGTTCCTCTGTGGGCTGAAGAGGCGGCGCGAGCGGTGCTCGAGGGAGCCAGCTCGAAAGAGCTCCCCGACATTCTCAGGGTGTGGCTGTGGACACGGTTGGACCAACTGGGCCCGGCGAAGAGGGTAGTGCAATGCGCTGCGGTTCTCGGCCTGAGTTGCAGCGAGAAGTTGCTGTTGTCAGTGAGCGGCTTGACTTTCGATAACCTCCAGCCTCTCCTCGATCAGCTAGTGGCACAAGAAATCCTTACGGAGATCATCGAGAGTGGTGGCATCAGCTATCGGTTTCTCCACGCCGGTTACCAGGAGGTCGCGTACCGTTCCCTAGTGGGAGAAGACTTGCGCCGGCTGCATGCGACGGCGGCTGACGCTCTTTCGGCCTCACCGGAGTACGCCGGCCAGCTCGAGAAGATCGCGCCTCATTTAGAAGGAGCCGGTCAATTTTCTCGCGCCATCAAATGTTGGCACAAAGCCGGCCGGCAGGCATTCCAGCGCTCTTATTCGCGGTCGGCCACGAGTTACCTCGGGCGAGCTTTGAAATTGCTCCGAGGTCAGCAGGTTCCGGAGCCTGAACGCACCCAGCTCGAGCTCGAGGTTCAAGAGACTCTGGGGCCGGCCCTGGCTACCTCCGAATTCGCTTCCAACAGGGTACGACAGGCCTATCGCAAGGCGTTGGAGCTGCGCCAGAGCTCGGGTCTCGAAGGCCCCTTCTGGGTACTCTGGGGTTATTGGCGGATCCATTTCGCTCTCGCCGATCTCGAGCGAGCGAAGAGTTATGCACGCAGCCTCGTTCATCTCGCCGAGCCGGCGGAGGGAGTACCTTCGGGACATCCGATGACCCGCATCGCCGCACGCTTCACTTCTGGTGCGACGCTTTTTTGCCTGGGCCACTTCCAGGAAGCGTTGGCTGAGCTCGAAACCGGCGTCGGCTACGATTCCGAGGACGCCCGGAAGGACTGGGCCAAGCGCACCGGAGAGCGTCACTATGCCGCGAAGACCGGCGAAGACTCAGGGGTTGCAAGCCTTATTTGGTCGGGATGGGCACTGTGGTTTCTCGGCTTTCCCGATACTGCGCGGCAGACCTGCGATCGGGCCGTAACGCTGGCGGAAGAATTGCGCCACCGCTATAGCGAAGCCTACGCCAAGGTCTTTGCCGCCGCTCTCGCCTATCACATGGGTGAACCCGACCGGGTGCGTGAACTGGCCGCCGACGCTGTCCGAATCAGCAAGAAGTATGGTTCTTGGTGGGGAGCACCGGGGGAAGTTCTGCTCGGCTGGTGCGACAACAGCCCGAGCCGTACTCGCAAAGCCGTCGACAAATATCTCGACATCGGGGCGAAGGTGCATCTAGGACAGTTCCTGTCGATTCTCGCCCAGGTCGAAGCGCTGAACGGCGAGCACAATACCGCGCGCGGTCGGCTCGAAGCCAGCCTGAACGCTATCGCCGATACCGGCGAACGGTAT
>JAJCXQ010000452.1 GCA_029263355.1 Acidobacteriota bacterium
AAGAGGCACCGCACGAATGCAGTGCCTAAAGCTCCAGTCACAGGACAAAGCCGAGAGCCCTTAGGACCTCTTGACGCTGTTCTGGCGAGAGACACAGCGCAGCCTTAACAAGAGTGACGACAAAGGGATCGAAGAGTGCAAGCGTTGCTCCAGGATCGTCAACGCGAAGAAACGGCTCTCCTGTGGCTGCGTCAAGTGCTGCGATACGACTCCCACCCCAGAACTTCTGAGATGTTGCTCTACACTCATAGACCGTCTTGGAGCGTGAGGAAGCACGCACAGATGGCCTCTCAAGTGAACCAAGGCAGACAAACGGCAAGAACAAACTCGAGGACATCCCTGAGAAAATTCTCTCGAACATGCCCCCTGGCATCACCTTGTGTGTGATCCGTTGGCCGGTCCGCTTCCCGTCCCACGTACCGTCACTCGTTGTCCACAGTCCCCGCTCTTCCATGATTCGAGCGAATTCAGCGTTGTGATACCCACGGCGTCCTGGCGTACCAAACAACTGATGAAACTCATGACACATTTCGTGGACAAGTGTGCTGGCCACTTCACACTCAGTGCGTGTCGCAAGTTGATCAGGATTGAGTGCAATCTCGTGGACGGGATCAAGGCCATCTGTCGCCCAAGCGTTCGCGATGAAAAGGCCATATGTCATTCTGCGGCGAGAAAACGTCAGCATGGGTTGCGGCAGCTGTGAATCAAAGAGCGTCTCGTTGAAGTAGTCAAAGACTCGGGCGAAAGCAGTGTACTGAGACTGGGTCGGTCGAAGCGCCATTGTGTTCTCCTTAAGAGTTGATCTGGAGACACAGTGGAGGAAGAGGGAAGACTCTTCGAGGAAGACAATTCTGCCGATGATACGCGGGGGAATATGAGATCGCTGCGCGGTCGCCGGCTCCAACCAAATTTCGGGGACATCAGGGACATGAGGGACATCACGAGGCTTCTCCGAGCGTCTCGCTCCCCGTACATGGCTAAGCCACCATGGGCGAGGTCCACCGGTTGCGGGGCTCTCCCACGTCCCTCATGTCCCTGATGTCCCTACAACGCCAAAGAATGACAAGAAGCGTGAACGTTCAGTCTGATAGGGACGCTACTCCTGGTCAGGGCAGGCGGCAGAAGCCTGCTCCTTGGTGAGCACGTCGAACGTGGCTCCCCCGTCATGGGATCCGGCAGCTTCGGGCCGTTGCCAAAGTCCCCTTACGCGGCTTCGCCCGGCGCAAAGTGCAGGCACATCGTATGATCCTTAGGTAGCGGATCCAGTCGGTCGATAAATCGACATACCGAAGACTAGCTACCGTCATAGCCCCAGCGACGCCGCAACAGCCGCAAGATCGTCGTCTTTTGCAGGCCCTCGCTATGCCAGGCGACAACCTGGTCGCGAACCGACTCCAGTGTCGACGCCGTCTGTTTGCAACACTCGGAAATTGACCCGTTTCAACAATCGGAAATTGACCCACCTCAGCCTGTTTGAGTTGTGACGCGGACAGCTTCTTCTTCTTTCCCTTCCATTGAATTGGGAGGGATGAGAGGAGGTTTGTCGGCCTTCCTCCGATCCCGGTAGCGCTACTTGTTTTGTCGGTCTTTCCGGGCGCTCCGCTGGCGATACGAAGCACCTTGAGTCGTCAGGATATGAGCGTGGTGACTGAGCCGATCCAGCAGCGCGGTGGTGAGCTTCTCGTCGCCGAAGACGTGGACCCATTCTTCAAACGGCAGATTGGTCGTCACCATCGTCGAGCGCCGTTCGTAGCGTTCGGCGAAGACGTTGAAGAGCAGTTCGCCGCCGACACGATCGAAAGGCACAAAACCCAACTCGTCGATGATCAGCAGTGGAGTGCGCAGGAGTTTTTGCTTCAACCGCACCAGAGAGCGTGTGTCGCGGGCCTCGAGCAGTTGCTGGACTAAATCTGCAGCCCTCACCCGATGGCGACGTCGAGTCACTTCCACACCGAGTGCAATGGCGAGATGAGTCTTTCCAGTGCCGATCGACGAGGATCATCGCTTGGCGCGACACATCGACCAACTCCACCTTACGGGCATCGAACGGCACGGCAGGCAACGGTCGCAACACCATCTGCTCCTCGCTGAAGCGCTCTATGACCGTGCGACCTTCGATATCGCGACGCCGCTCGGCCTGGCGCTGGATCGACTCTCTCACCGTCTCGGAGATCGCCGACAGACACTTGCCCTCAGGGATCGGCGTCCTATGTTGCAAGCGAATCCCCTTGCCGCGCGATTCCACGCCGCCCTTGTCGTGCCCTTCTCCAGATCGCGCAAAGCACGCCTCGTACAGGTAGTGGCTCACCAACGCCTGGAAGCGATCGGTCAGCTCGCGCTTGAGCCCAACACGGCGCTTCACCGCGGCGGAAAGATTGTCGTAGACCAGCCGTCGAGGTACGCCGCCAAACTCGGCGAAGGCCCGCACGTGGCCCTCGAGAAACGACACCTGGTCACAGCGGTCGTACAAGTGCACAAAATCTCGGCCCGAGTACATCAGTCGAATCAACAACTTCCACGCTTTGCGCATCTCACCCGATTCGTTGACCGTCACTTCGAAGAAGTCCACCTGCGCGCTGTCGCCGCATCGATGGACCAGCGGGATGTAGACCTCCGAGGCTTGGCGACGTTTCTCCCGCAGGTAGATCCGCACCGTCGACACGCCCACCTTGTAGCCTTCCTCCAACAACTGCTGATGCACACGGCTACCGGTGATGCGTTGTTTCGGTGTCGTCCGGTGCGACCACTCCATCAACAGGGACTCGATCCTGGGTGCAACCTCCTCCAGAACTGGTTTCACCCGAGGGCCTGGTTCACATCGTCGTGGCTCCGGTTGCTCAAGGTATTTGCGCACGGTATTGCGGCTGACTCCCATCTCGTGAGCCGTCCATCGGATACTCCGACCTTCGATCAGAACCTTGTGTCGAATAACATGTACCTGATCCATTCTCAGCATCCTTCCTCCAGTGTCTCGTCGTCTTAAGTCAACGAAGAAACTACTGGATGTCGGGGCTGGGGGTGGGTCACTTTCTGACTGTTGGGTGGGTCAGATTCTAAGTGTTGCCAACACCGTCGACACCCGTGGTGAACAGCTGAACACACGCGCCAGCTCAGCCTCCTCTGGCAGCGGCTCAACGCGCTGAAGCCAGCCCAAAGCGCTCGCGACCAACGCACTTCCATCGCTCTCTCACGCCCCATCAGACATCCTCGACTGATACATCGGTCCGATACCCCTTGGCGCATCAACACCAGAACCCTGCGGTACTCATACATCTCGAAACTCCTGTTCGCCATGGCACCTCCTTGAATGGAGGGCACCGGCCGATGAAGCCGAGAGCGTGAAGGGCTTCGAGGGGTGGCCGGATTAGGGCGGTGATTTAGTGGCCGGATTAACCCAGTGATCCACTGGCCGGATTAGGGCGGTGAATCACAAGCACTACCATGAAAAGAGGAACCACCAGGGGCTCGACAACCAATTGCTGAGCCGGGCGCCGCCACCGTCGAACCCGGGCGCCGAGGTTCAGCGGCGCAGACACGTCTGTGGGCTACTGAACTACTACTATCGGGAGGCCGCATAGCCTCGGCCAATTATTGCACCCTTCGCGCTACCATTAGCGAGCAGCGAGCCAACCTGCTCGCCGGGCTCTCAGAGAGCGCTTTCGGGCGGCGGATCTTCGACGGACTTTTCGGCGGCGAAGTCCGCGTGTGGTGGGTTGTGGTCCCTGGGAACTTCGATCTCGAGATCCATCACCGAGGTCAGCGCTCCTTGATTAGCTTCCTCCAGGCTTCTGGTTGATTCTGTAGACTTCTTCGGATCGCCTCAAGCTGACTCTGTGAGAGTGTTCTGTATAAGACCAGTTCTCCATTTGTCCAAACCCTAATGAATGCGGTAGGAAGTTTAGACGAGGATGGGTTGACTAATGGGACGCCGTATTTTGCAGAGCCCGGTGTAATGATGGCAGTTACGCTGATTGTTCCCCAAGTCCCATTCGATTGCGGATACTGGCAACCGTTGAGGCGATCGTCAATAGACCAAGATGAGGCGTTTAAAGAAACGAGAAACTGTTTAAAGCGCCTTCGGGTAAGCGCCAGTAAGTGAATCACTATGCTAGTAGCTGGTACGTGAATGACGAGGGGCGATTTGGTATGTATATGGTTGAATTTATGCGGTTGTCGAGGCATTGCCATGAGAGATGTGGTTGTCGATTCTTGGTTGCTCAGGTCGAGAAGGGGCTTCACCAATATGGATTGCAGTTGGTTCCGAGCGCTGCTCACCATCCGGTGAGCATTGAGCTGGTGCCACGTAACGTTGCCTAGAAGATTCTTGGGCTCATCCTCCGAAAGGAGATAGAGCTCACGCAATCGCAACAAGTTCCATCAACTGGACATCGCTACACCAGCAGAGCTTCAGCCGCTACACTTCGAATCATTTTTCCAAGCTCTTCGCTGCTCAGAGCGTTGAGTTCAAAAACATATTCTTCCATACCTTTTTCGCCACCGGCATGTAACGACCAAAACTCCAACGCACTAATAAACCTGTCGTCTAACCTACACCCCCTCCAACTCTTTTCATCGCGGGACGGTGTAAGCTCGAAGGCAACTGATATCGGATCTCCCCAACCTTCCCTGCAAAAGCGTTCTTCATCAGAGACTACCCCCACACTGCCTTCTGGTCCGAACCAGTACCAACCGTGATGAAATGGCTGCTCAATAGAGTACTTCAAGAGTCTGCTCAGCTGCTTCTGTGACAAAGCCGACAAAACCTTCCTCACCTTTGGTGCTTGGTCCATACTCTTCAACTCAGGCGAGGTTCTGTCCAAGAATTCCTCGTGGACACTCTCCGCTATGTCATCATTCGTCAGACTCTTGGTTCCATTCAAGGAGTCATCAACGATCGACACAAGTTCTTCATGGGAAAGCTTACTCAACTCAAGAATGTAGTTGACACTGCCGACATCACCCCCAGAGGCTTCCGACAAATGCTCCATGGCATTCATCAACTCTTGACCGACCTTGGCACCCCAGAAGTGTCCTGGTTCTACTGAAGACGTCACGTCAAAAGCAACTGCCATCGGACACGCTAGTTGAAATTGTTCCCCGACGCCGAACTCAAGGGTTTTATAGTTCATGCCACCATCGCCTTCAGGGCCATACCAATACCAACTATGGCTAAACTTGTTGGTTTTTGAATAACTTTTTACTCTCTTCAACTTCGATGCAGAGAGTTTGCCTATCACACGCCGGACTGTGGGAGCTTCAACGTCCATAGCTGCCTCCAAACTGGATGGTTTGTAGTTACGGTACACCACTTGGCACCGGTCGGGTTAATCGATTGGTTGGCTGTTCACCGGATTTAAAAGGATTCGTGCCAGATAAGATGAGTCGGTCGGTCTCCCTACTGTGGCACTCTGCCCGGTGGGACTTCCCATTTGGGCCTCGTGAATCGAGATTTCAATTGAATGCGACCACTTCTCTGCACACATGCCGTTGACGATCGGCTTCCAGGGGCCTCCAGAGGCGAGCCAAGGCGCCAGCTCCCGCCTCTGGCCGGCCGTTTCGCCGCACCTCGGCACACCGCTCCGAGTGCTCGCCGAGCACTGCAGAGGTACTCAGTGCCCGCTCCATCATCCCCGCCCCAGGAGAGGCGGCATGAGCCCTAGAGTAGTGCGGTGCAATTGACACGAACCAAAGTTCTCATTCGCCATCTTGTTGGTTCACTGTGAGTTGCGTCCTACAGTTGACCGCTCATGACGAGCTCCATAGGACACCAATCGTATGATCGCTGCCTCCCCCAACTTAAGACGCATCGACCCGCCCCTGTGTCACAATCGATACCGTGAACGATCAATCATCACTTTCCTTGCTTGGCGGAACGCCCACTCTCCACTGACCTGGTGGGTACGCTCCATTGACTGCAAAGTCTCCGATGATTCTTGTCTTGAAGGCCACAGGGTTGTGCGACACCAGCGTCCTTGCGTTTCGCCAATGGCGATCAAGACCTTTCTTTCGAAGCGTGGCAGATCCACCAAGCGCATCAAAGATCCGGGCCGCAGCCGACAGCACCAAATCGGAAACCAGTTGCTGAGCCTGCCCTACCTCAATGTCTGCAATCGCGATGATCTCACGAGAAGCACTCCCCTTAAGAGAGTGTTGATATACGCGTTCAAGAGCGTGGCTAGCATGCAGGACGACGGCTCCCGCTGTGTAGGCTGAACTCCTGACCTCACCAACTACCTGCTGAAGTTGCGGGTCATTGCGTGGAAGCACGGAAGTTCCATGGCTGAACGTTCGTTCTCGAGATGCCAGCATTGCAGACGCCTCGTTGCTTGCTGCTCTTCCAATCCCTGCAATAACCGCGAGAAGGAAGAGCTGATAGAATGACTCAAAGTACGGGAAAGGTTCTCCGTGCACCACGTTTTTAGGTTCCACTAGGACGTTGCCAAACTCGACGGTACCACTTGCAGAAAGACGCTGGCCCACTCCGTCCCAGTTATCCCTCAAGATGACACCTTGTGCAGATCGATGGACCATTACCGCCACCCCTTCATGCCCACAAGTGGCTTCCACTTCAATCCAATCGGCGAATAGCGCTCCAGTAGCGTATGCCTTCGCCCCATTCAGGCGCAACTCTCCTTCCACTTGGTCCAGCGTCGTGCCAAATGAGTCTAGCTGAGCTTTCCCCCCTTCTGTCGCCGCCGCTGCGACCAGATCCCCTGAATTCAAACGCTCCACCCAAAAGTTTCTTCGCTTTTCGTCCGCCACTGTCAAAATATGTTCGACGAAACCAAAGTGTGAACGAAGAGCCTGCGCTACGTTTGGATCGGCTTCTGCGACAGAGATGACGAGCCCAAACAATTCTGGGAGCGTAGCATCGTGGCCTCCAGAACTTCCTGGTAACCTCGCAAGTGGGAAACCTGTCTGGTTCAGTTCGGTCACCTCATCGAATGGCAGCGTCAGACTCGTTTCCCTCGATATGGCGCCATTTTTTATGTGCTTAAGAACCGGAGCCATTGCACATATGAGCGGCTGAATACCTCTGCGCTGAAAGCCTCCCCCCCAACCCTGGCTTTCTGGATTCAGCGTGATGTTCGCATCGCGGTCAGTATGCATGATGTTACGACTCACGAACGAAGTCCTGCGACGGCATAAACGCGCGAATATCCTTCCGTCCGGTTGCCGCCATTGCAAGTCGCTCAAGGCCGATCCCAAACCCAGCGCTACGACTCGGAATACTTCCATCCCGAATGTGCTGCACGACTGTATCCACCTCGGGACCGTAGTGACCGTGTGCTTGCGCCTTCTCAACGTAGACACCGGGATCGGGCTCGTCTTCGATTAACTGTGCAACCTCCATACCATCAATCTGAAATTCCGCGATTCTGGCGGTGGCCACCGCGTCGGGCGCTTGGCGCCCAGCTGACTCGGCCGCACGAGGAACATCGCTCACAATAACCAACTGGCCCAGTGAAAGCGGCTGAATCTCCCTCGTTATGTAGGTATTGACAAGGCTGTAAAGTGTTGCATCTTGTTCCTGATACTGCCGACTTAGCGCAATCTTTAGCTTCGCTTCCGAGTCCGGGTCATCGATGAGGTCCACCCCCAAGTTCGCTTTGATATGCTCGGCGACCGAGCATGTCGCGATTGGGCCCTCATAAAACGACGTGACAAGTTCTCGACACAGTTGAATTGCGTCCTCCAGCGTCGCTTCCGCTTCGTACAAGTCTAGCATTGTGAACTGTTGAAGATGTTCATGATCAACCGGGTCGCGACGTGCACAGCTTGCAATCTCGAAAACCTTCGAAGCGTAGGCAAGATTGCACCGAAGGGCTAGCCCGCCCGACTCTTTGAGGAACCGGCCATCGTCGAGGCGTACGCGCTGAAGGATGGGACACGCGTCGTGTTCGTGAATCAATGCCGTCGGCAACTCTACGAAGCCTCGGCTCCAAAGTGTTGTCCGAAGGCTTTGAACTAATTCAGCCAGACAAAGTAGCGGAGACTCTGTATTCATTGGAGCCGAGCGCTCCCTGCTTCATCTATCACCACAATGGCCGGGGCTGGTTGCCCCAGAAACCTGGTCTCCATCGATTGGGAGTAGGAACCCGCGTCGTCAAAAATGATTACGTCGTCAACTTCAAGCCTCTCAGGGAGATTTGCGGTGCCAAGAATGTCACCGGAGAACGTGGTTCGTCCGACAACTATGGCTTCCGATAAAGACCTGTGGTCTTGCGACTGAATCTCTGGCAGAAGCCAGATTTGATGCGATGACTCCGGGTGAATGAGCGGGCGTGGGAAAACTGCGACGCTTGTGTCAACAGCGACGTAACGGCGCTCATTCAAGAGCTTCACGTCCGTGACCCTTGCAACCATCTTTCCGCACGCTGCGGCCAACTTTCTGCCCGGTTCAACTACGACTTTGACACACCGTCCAAGCTGTCGGCTTAGTCCTTTCTGATATTCACTGACTGCGCGGCCATATGCCTTTAGATCAAAGTCCGGCCCACTATGTCGATAGTTAACACCCACACCCCCACCGATGTTTAGGCATTCGACCTCATTGAATTGCTCGGCCACTTGGAAGAAGCGAGCCACGGTGGGCACTAGCTGCTCGTGCGACTGCAGATTGGTGCCGATATAGACGTGAAGACAGGAGACTTTCAAACCACGTTTTCTCGCGATGGATCGAGCGGTGTCTAGATCGGACAGGCTCATTCCTATTCGATCTTTGGGCCTTTCGTTGGATAAGCTTGATGCGTTGACCCGAAGGCCCGCTGTGGTGCCGCCCAGAGCTGCCCACTGCTCTAGCTGCGACAAGGAGTCTACGTTCAAATGGATGCCCAGTGACACAAGCCGCTCCATGTCTGCTTGGGAGAGCCCCGTCGAAGAATACTGGACCTTGGCGGGCGGGAAGCCCGAGTCCAAGGCTAACTCAAGATGTGCGACCGAGTTTACACAGGCGCCCACGCCAAGGCTTGCGAGCTGTTCCAGGATGACACCCCTGTCGTTAGCCATGGTCGCAAAGTACAGCTGGAACCACAGGTACGGAAATGCGGTGCGGAATTCTGCGCACTGCTGACGGAGCACTCTTATGTCGTAAACGTAGAACGGTGTGGCATGGATGTCAGCCAGCTGTCGCAACTCGGAACCCATGTCTTGGGCCAAGTTGCGATCCGGCCGGTACTGTTGAGAGGCGGGCTGAGAAACGTTCATAGTCTAGTAGGAAGCGACCGAGTCACGTTGAGTGGGTTCAAGTTCCGACCTGAAAGCAACACGTTTTCATGCTGGCTTACATTCAAGTTAAATCCATCTACAAAGTCTCCTCTCGTCCTGAAAGGATAGACGAGCGTGCTAGATGGCGTGACGCGGAAATTGATGGCAAGCCTCTCACAATCGGAGGTGTTGGCCAAAGAGCCATGTAGAACTCTTTCGGAGAAGATGAAATAGTCGCCTTTAGCCGCCGGGAATGTGACCATCCCAGCTTCGTCGGTCTCAGTAAGGACCGTACGACTACCTTGAGTCGCAGCCAGTTTCGAAAGGACTCTGGCTTTTAGTTCCTCATACGAAAATGCTTCCACTCGCATCCCATCTAAAACTCTTGAGGTATCGACATCCAGAACGAGCTGAGAATCGTTGCATGCCTTCACCAGCTGGTCCTTACTGTGGATACGAACAAATGGGTCTTGCCAAAAATCTGAATCTGGTAGCGGATCCATTCGCACTGGATAGCGCAGCCTGTGCGAGCCAGGCAGGATCTTAAGAACACCCATGTCCTTCTCGATATCGGTCAGTGCTATCCACACGGTAATGTCCCAGAAGTCGCTTAGATCAGGTGCTGTCTCGGGAGAGGTCAGCCGAGTGGTGCTTGGTAAGTACTCTTTGAGTACATCTTCGTCGATGTGCGGAAGATGCGTTGGCACCAAGCTTGGCTTGTTGTTTCCGATGTCCTCGCCACTAAAGGTCCCGAAGTCTTGGTGCCAACCAACGGGACCAGTCTTTGGTGGCTTGTAGAATACATGGCTCCTCCATAGAATAAGGTCCTCTCCCATAATGGACTTCAATTGGCTGAGAACGGCGGGGGTGGCGACAAAATCGAGCAGTTCTGGATACACTAGATGCCAATCTCGGGCTGAGTAGCGACCATATAACGGATGTCTGTCGCCTTTGTTTCTAACGTGTCCTAACAGCTTGCTCGCAACTGAGCTGACCTGATCTTGGCTCAAGACTCTAACATAGGGGCCGACATACCCATCGTCATCTAGAGACTGTAGTTCCCCCTTGGATAGCCCGGCGGAATTTGAGTGCTGGCTCATTGAGACACCTTCTAAGTCGTTAATCTCTATCTCGCAGGCTTCTCTCCGTGCTTTCCACGGTAGAGATGAAGTCTGCGACTCCGGTCCATTGATCACTAAACGGGTAGAGCATCTGCAGAAAGCCATCAATGATTTGCGGTTGAAGGAAGCCAAACAAATCGGCCTGTTTGATGAATTGGGCAATTCCCTCTTGGTGCCCTTGCTCGACCGCTACTCCGTTGGTCGCTGCTTCGTGTCCTTCATCTAAGTGCATACGGTAGTAGTAGTCGAGCTTACTTAGGCCCTTGCCAGTCCCTCGACCAAGAAGGTCACCAAGGCGATCGGTGAGCTCGCGCAACTGCTCTGTTTCAGCGACAGCCACTGCTTCGGTGGCGTAGTACATCCCCAAGATTGTCGAAGGACAGTGCGACCACGCAAGCAGGTCAATGATCGACGAGAGCGCCAAGGTCGTAGGAGTGCGTGGAAGCCAGCCATTCACCCGGAACCCAAGGTCGTGAATCAGCGCGCCCGAAAAGATAACGTAGTGGGCCGGTAGCTTCCCACGTTCTCCCCCTTCTTCTAGAAAATTCCTAAGAAACTCATGTGCCAACTCTGGGCAGAAACCTCTGACGTTGTCGGCAGCCCGTAGCAGGAGAGTGGAGTTGTAGCGCGCGAAAAAAGACAGTTCTCCGATGTAGAGCCTCGCCGCGTCCTCCCCGACGCTCGAAGCGTCGACTATCTCCCGAATGCGTGTGTAGATCCATTCGGTCATCGGGTCGAAGTGGTCGACGACGAGTTCAGTGCCACTTACTACCGCACTGCCAGAGACTATAGTTTCGTTGAAGACGCGATCCGTAGATTGATGCTGCGCGAGATACTCGTCAACCAGACTTAAATTCTTCACGAAAACACCCCTCTCTTGTATTGAGTTTCTTGGCTGGCTTCTAGAGAAATACGTTGAAACTGGGCGAGAGTGCAGAGATTAAAACAATCACATGTCTGAAACCACTGAGAAGACTCCAATCCTAAGAATTTGCTACTTCAGATGAACAGCACCTTGTCGAACGCTAGGGCTCCGAGTGAGCAGGCTCATGCTCCCAAAACCAGAGGCTCACGACAGTCTACAGCGCTAGATCGCTAAAGACTGGCGATGTTTGCGAATCTTCTTCCTTGCTGACAGAGACCACTTCATAAGCCCTTTCTGACTAACGCCCTCCTGTACCCTTTCAAGCATTTTGATTGCCATCTCTTCCGCACCAGCTTGTCTGTACAAGATCATCCAGTGATGCATAGGATGCTCAATGACTTCGTACATGTAGTCAACAACAAGAGGCCGACCCTCGATTGAGAAGCATGAAGCATCCGCCAACTGTTTTGTTGTTAAACCGTGCACTCGAGATTGAACACTTGCAAATGCTCGATCAAGATCCAGTCGAACTTTATCCCAATCAAGAGTGCTCCGCAACTTCCATGCTTCGCGATTTAGAGCCTTGTAATTCTCGGTATTGACTAGAGTTTTTGAGTAGGCGCGAGCGTCAATGTTGTATGAGAAAACTTCCAGCCAGTACGTCAAGTGTGTGACCACGTCTCTCGCAGACCACTTATCGATCTCCCCCTTTGCATCGTGCATTTCAGATGGGAGATGTGACTCCAGCACATAAAACTCGTGCTTGGAAGTCTGTAGGACATTGTCTAGCCAATGATAAATATCGTGTTCCATACTACACTTTTACCCCAGATTGCCCGTCAATTGATCCTGATTCTTGATCGCTCCGCCGCCGTCCGCGGCTACGTCGGAGCCGAGCGTGAATTCGGGCTGGGTGATCACCTCGCCGACGGAACCGAGCGGGTTCTCGGCGACGATCTGGTCACCTCCGGGCGTCATTCCACCGGAGATCGGCGCAGCCCTCTCAGTTCACAGAGCCGATCGCGTGCTTGGTGCGCCTTATCGCCAGCTCCACTCTAGAGCAACCAATAAGCAACCAGAAGTAATCTAACAAGCTTCTCCCAATCGTAATCTAACAAGCTCCTCCCAATGGCAACCTATAGAGTTGAAGAATAGCTGATTAAGACTTGAGTCGAATCGTAGCCCATCAAGCGCTTTTTTGCAAGGCTTGTGGGAAAGTCTGGCAAGAAGACGTTCGCAATCAGCAGGCCAGCGGTTCAAATCCGCTCATCGGCTCCAGACAAGCCTCTTCTTTACAGTGACTTAGCTTTACTCTGTCTCTTTAGTTTTGATCGACTTGTTGGCTTCCGACGCCGTTTGTAAGCTGAATCATTGGATGCCTGTAGCTGCCGTGTCGCAGTCGCCGCGATGGAAGGCTTTGACCCGAAGATCTCCCGGCGCTTCAGCGCTCGTCAGAATTGACCCGTCCTTGCTCACGAGAATTGACCCGCTCCTGAGGTAGCCCTGTGCGAGTGTGGGGCTTGGTATCGCTGCGCTCACGCCGTGTTCCTGGTAGCCAGGGGCATGCACGGGAAGAAAAGATGCAGCATGTGCCGGAAGATGTTCCGGCCCGATCCCCGAGTCGGCGATCGCCAGGTCGCTTGTGGGGCGGCAAGCTGTCAGCAGCAGCGTCGTGCCCAGACCCAGGCCAGATGGCGTTGGCGTAACCCGTCTTACCAGCGCGGGTATCGTCTCAAGCTCCGATCCGTCGCAGCTGCCGCCGTCGCCCAGAGTGGTGGCAAGAGTGCTGGTGAGCCCCTGGCTGCTGTGCCACTTGCGCCGCGCCTGCCGTCGGAGTTGGCGGCCTTTCCCTGGGATCAGGCTGAGGTCGAGTTGGGTTTCGCCGGTGCCGATTTGTTGGCGGCGCTCGCGATGCTGATGGTGCGTATGGTCAAAGACGTGAAAGACCAGAGATGGGTTGAAAAGCCTTTGTCCATGACGGTTTACGCGCCTGCTGGGAGAGACCCGTGAAAAGACTAGTGAATCGCTGAGCGCGCTTGTTCATCGGCACTTACAGACCAGTTGGCGCGATTTGCCTGAAAAGACGAGATCCGATTTTGCTCCAAGCTAGTGGCGCCACAGGGCCCCGCCAGGTGCCGTGGTGCGAGGACGGAGGAGTGTTATGGATCTGGTATTTCATCAGCTTGATCGCCGCTACGAGGATCTGCGCCTGCTGCGCCCGCAGCGCGAGGGCAGCCTGTTGGCCTCGCTCGCTGAGCACGGGCAGCAGGTGCCGATCGTCGTGGTGTCTCAAGACAGCTCGTACCTGGTCATCGACGGTTTCAAGCGCCTGCGCTGTCTCGAGCGTTTGGGCTCGGACACGGTGTGCGCCACGTTGTGGGACCTCGAGCAAAGCGATGCTCTGTTGCTGGACCGCAGTCAGCGCAGCTCCGAAGATCTTTCGCAGTTGGAGCAAGGCTGGCTGCTGGAGGTGCTCCAGAGCCAAGGGCTGGACCAGCAGGAGCTGGCGGTGCGGATGGACAAGAGTGTGAGCTGGGTCTCGCGTCGTCTGGCCTTGGTCCGCGAGCTTCCGACACAGGTCCAGGATCAGGTGCGCAGCGGTGCGATTCCTGCCCATGCGGCGATGCGCTATCTGGTGCCGATGGTCCGCCGCAGGCGAGAGGACTGCCTCCGCCTTGCCACGGCGGTCGCCAAAGCTCAGCTGAGCAGCCGCGAGATCGGCGAGCTGTGCTCGGCCTTCTTGCAGAGCTCACCGAAAGTTAGCGAGCGGCTGCTGGCAGACCCACGACTGTTTCTGCGCGCTCGCGCTCACAAGAGCAAGTCCGCGCCCCTGCCCGCTCAGCTCGAGATGCTGCGTGATCTCGAACGAATGGCCACCACCGCACGTCGCCTCTGCGAATGCCTTCGTGACCCCGAGACTACCCAGGCGCAGCTCGATGAGCTGCGCCTGGCCTCGGTCCAGGTGCGCTCGCAGCTCGACGCCTTTGAAGAGGAGATCCACAGTGCTGGACGAAACGACTCGCAACACGATTCTGACGCTGGCTGCGAAGAAGGTCCCGAAACGTCAGATCGCCAAACTGCTCAACATCTCGCGCAACAGCGTGAAGAAGGTGATCGCCTCGGGCAGCAGCCGAGCGACGCCACGGCCTCGGCCGGAGAAAGCCGAGCCCTACCGCGAGGAGATCCTGGAGCAATACAGAGCGTGCAGCGGCAATCTCGTGCGAGTCCACGAGGAGCTTCTGGCTCAGGGAGCGCAGATCTCTTACCCGGCCCTGAGCGCCTACTGTCGCCGGCAAGGGATCGGGCGCAAGCCCAAGACACCGGCGGGCAGGTACAGCTTCGAGCCGGGCCAGGAGATGCAGCACGACACCTCCCCGCACAAGGCTGAGATCGGCGGGGCGGTGCGGCAGCTCCAAACCGCCTCGGCCGTCCTGTGCTACTCACGCATGATCTTCTTCCAGGGCTACCCTCGATTCCGACGCTTTGAATGCAAGCTCTTCCTCACCGAGGCCTTGCGCTACTTCCAGGGTGCGCCCAAGGAGGTGATGATCGACAACACCCACGTCATCATCCTGCGAGGCACGGGGAAGGACATGATCCCATCGGCGGAGATGGAAGCTTTCGCCGCACGCTACGGCACGGTCTTTCGAGCTCACGCCCCTGGCGACGCCAACCGCTCGGGGCGCGTCGAGCGCCCCTTTCACTACATCGAGAACAATTTCCTGGCCGGACGTCGTCGCCGACTGGGACGACTTCAATGCCCAGGCCCGCGCCTGGTGCGATAGGAAGAATCGGACCGTCAAGCGCCATCTCAAAGCCTCACCGATCGAGCTCTACAACATCGAGCGTGCCCAGCTGCGACCGCTTCCCATCTGGATCCCCGAGCCCTACTTGCTCCACCAGCGCATCGTCGACGTCCACGCCTACGTCACCGTCGATACCAATCGCTACTCCGTGCCCGCACACTGGATCGGCAAAGGCGTCCAGGTCCGGGAGGGCCGGTGCGAGATCGTCATCACCCGTGGCCGGCAATGCCTCACCCACCTGCGCTACCCAGAACCCGCAGGCAAATGGATCACCTTGCCCGAGCATCGACCGGAAAGGCGACGCAAGAAGGCCAGCGATCCGCCCAAGGAGCTCGCGATTTTGCTACGCCGGGCGCCGGAGCTTGCAAGTTACGTCAAGGCCTTGGGCAAACGCTGCAAGAGGTCGCTCGGATTTGCCCTGCGCCAAATGCTGCGCATGCTCGACGACTATCCCAGGCAATCCGTGATCGACGCCGTCACAGACGCCGAGCACTACGGCCTCTACGACATCGATCGACTCGAAACCATGGTGCTGCAACGCATCGACCAAGATTTCTTTCCGCTCGAAAACATCGGAGACGACGATGACTGAGGAGCTCGAACAGCTGCTGAAGAACCTGCGCCTGAAGAGAATCGCTGAGTTCCTCGAGGAGGAAACCCAGCGCGCCGACCGCGATCAGATTCCCTACCAGGAATTCCTCCTGCGCTTGGTGCGGCCGCAGTACCACGCCAAGCAAGAGCAGGCCTTGGAATGGCGCATCAAGAACGCCAGGCTACCGGAGCGCTGGACGCTGGAAACCTTTCCTTTCAAGACGCAGACCGGAGTCAACCGACGACAGATCAAGACCCTCGCCGAGCTCGACTTCATCACCAAGTCCGAAAATCTGGTCTTTATCGGACCCACCGGGGTCGGCAAGACCGGACTCGCCAGCTCACTACTGCTGCGAGCCCTGCAGAACGGTTACCGCGGACGATTTATCCGAGCCCAAGATCTCTTCGACGAAATGTACGCTTCCCTGGCCGATCGCTCCTCGGCGAAGCTGCTCAGGCAACTCGCCAAACTCGACCTGCTTGTCATCGACGAGATGGGATATCTGAACCTGCGCCCGGAACAAACCAATATCTTTTTCAAGCTCATGGAAGAGCGCTACAACCGCCGAGCTACCCTCATCACCACCAACCTCGAATACGACGAATGGCACGAATTCCTCGGCAATCGATCGATGGTCGAGGCACTCCTGAGCCGCTTGCGCCATCGCTGCCATACCGTCCGCATCGACGGACCGTCCCTGCGTCAACCCCAGGGATGAAAGAGCCTGCCATCTGGTGGCAATTCGAGCACGCGCTCGATCGAAACCTATACGTCCAGCGCGTGCTTGAAGGCTACGGTCGGACTCCCACCTGTGCCGGTAGAGTGCGCCGCGAAGATCGTCGTCTCGCCCACCGGCTCTTCGACCAAAGGATCCCGCTCTGTCTCTTCAAAGCCGCCTTCGCCCTGGCCACCATGCGGCGACTCTATCGCCCTACCAACGCCGAGCCTCTTGTCCCTATCCGCTCCCTGCACTACTTTCTCCCGATCATCGCCGAGATCCGGCAACAGGCCATCGACCCCGACTACATCGACTACGTCCGGTGGAAGGTCCAAAACGCCGAGCAGGAGATCGACCGGAGAACCGCCAAGCCGTCGTCGCCGTCTCGCTGATCCAGACCACTGAGGCTTGATGACCGCCCTCCTCCGGCGGGGATGATGGCGCTCGGTCTCAAACCAGTCTCTCGTAAGAGCGGCCTTACTACGTCGTCATTCCACTCCCGATTTCGATCACTGCCCGATGGCCTGATCTCCCAATGGCTCATTCTTGACGAGCATTACCGGATCAATTCTCGCAAGCGGCGAAGCCCGGCGTGGCATGTCGAACCCAAACCCGTTTCCAAGTAGAACTCGGTTGTGAGCAAGCCTTTGATCCAAGCGCACACTCTGTCGCCGGGCGACAAGACAGAAGTGCCGGATCCTCTTTCCACCTGGCTTTCTCAAGTCTGTACAGGCGCATCTTGAGTACACTAATCCCTGATCAACAGTCGTCACTTCTGCGGCAGCTCACACTCGACGCCGTATCGCTCGCAGAGCGTCCGGACGTGAGGGATCGACGAGGCAGGTATAACGAATCGCCCATTACTCTTCATCGGACGGAGCCCCAGTTCTTTCCGGAGGACAAAGCCAATCCAGCGGGGTGCAACCCCATCAGGATGCTCATACGTGAACAGATTGCTGAACTCCCGGGCTATGAACGACAGGGACAGCGGAAGACCTTTCCCCAAGACACCAACAATCGCTTTAAGAACTTGAGCGGCAACGTCGAGTCCGCGCTCGGCCTTAGCTTCAGCGCTGTAGAGACGAGCGAGAGAGAGAAGTTCGTCCCGGGTAGCCTCATCTTCGATCGTACTTACGAGCGGCGCGAAGATCTGATTGATTCGCGGCTCCACAAATGGGATGACGCACGATTCCAAGTCTCGA
>JAJCXQ010000453.1 GCA_029263355.1 Acidobacteriota bacterium
TCCGGGGATGTTGTCGCTGGTGTCACCCATCATCGCCAAAAGGTCGACGAACTGATCCGGATCCACCCCCCACCTCTTGCGCACCAGTTGCGAGTCGAAAACCACGTCACGCAAGGTGTCGACCATCCGTACCTGGTCCGACACCAGCTGTGCGAAGTCTTTGTCGCCGGAGACGATGAAGACCTCCATGCCGGTCGCCACCGCTTGGCGGGTCAAGGTGCCGATCACGTCGTCGGCTTCGTAGCCGGGAATCCGAAGCATCGGAAAGTGGTGCGCTGCAACCACCCGGTCGATCCATGGCAGCTGTTGGCGCAGGGGTTCGTCCATCGGCGGACGTTGGGCTTTGTAATCGGGGTACTGCTCGTCCCGGAACGTTGGCCCCGGGGCGTCGAAGACCACGACGCCGCGCTCTGGCCGACGCCCGGAGAGCACCTTGCGGAACATGGTGGCGAAGCCGTAGATCGCGTTGGTCGGCAGTCCGGAGGCCGTCGCGAGGTTAGCCGGGATGGCGTGGTACGCCCGGTAGATGAGGGCGGTGCCGTCGACGAGAATCAGGCGATCGGGAGTGGCCATGGCGCGGGTGTCAGGATAACACTCCCGCGTAAATCGGCGGAGGTGCAGGGAAGGCGCCGGGGCTTGAGGCTCAGTCCACCCAGTTGGTCACAGCGAGATTAGGTACCCTTCGGAAATCACGAAGATTACGCGTCACAACAACAGCGCGGTGCGCCAAGGCAATGCTCGAAATCAGAAGGTCTGCTCGGCCGACCTTCCGCAGATTGGTGAGGGCTCGTAGGCGATCGAACTCTGCTGCAGCATCCGCATCGAATGGGAGGATTCTCAGCTGTGAGAGGAGAAGCTCCGTCTTGATCAACCAGTCCTGAGCTTTCAGTAGGTCAGCACCATGTTTCGCTTTCAGCAGAAACTCGAAGCGTCCACGAAGAAGCTCGATCTTGGTAACAACCGTTGTGACAATAAGCGAGTCGGCGACATGTCGTGCTTGCTCCACGACCTTCGGATGACCAGCGTGGTGACGGGTCAACGTATCAGTATCGAGGATGTGCACTTCAGTCGAGGTCCGGGTCGACCTCGGGGCGTCCTCGAGCGGTATAGATTCCCGCGAGGAGCTCTTCGAGGGACTCGTCATCCGCGAGAGCCCCGGCCTGGCTCAGCAAGACGGAGCGCTGATCCGGCGTTTGCAGCCACCCTTCCAGGGCCGAAAGTAGGAAACGCCAAGCGCCTTCGATCTGGCGCCCGGGAATTTCGCCCATTGCCGCACGTCTGTGGACAGTCTCTTCCGGCAGACGCAGAAACGTCGCAGCGTCTTCTAGAGTAAGAACTTGTTGTAGGGTGGCTGTGTTCATAGATCGCCTCCTATTGTGAAGCAGAATATCACAGCCTTCTGCACGCCGGTATGGGCTACAGCGGGACCACACTGTCGCAGCGCTCAGTCGGACTTGGACGCGATCGTTTCGACCATTCGATTGAGGCGCTCGAACATCGATCGAATATCGGAAGCTCGGCGTCCGTAATGAGTCTAATAGTCAGACGCGACCCGCGATCCGTGTCTCAACGAAGGAGGACGATTCGATGAAGCATTCCCGCCCGACCCGGATTTTTGGAATCATCCTGCTGGTTGGGCTCATCGGATGGCCGGTGGTCGCCAACGACGCGCAGCCGTCAGTCTTGGACGCCAAGTGGGAGAAGTTGGTGGAGTCGGCTCTCACAGCGGAGCGAGGTCAGGATGGCGCGGTGGCTCTGGATAGGTGGCAAGCCGCCTTCGGGTACGCGAAGTCGAAGAACTACGAGGATTACCTGGAGATCGCTACCGGCAAGCTGTCGGCTCTCTACGACGACCTCTCGCGCGGCGAGCCTGATACCCGAACGATCGACGCATTGGTGGGATATCTCACTCAGCAGGAGCGTCGTTCCGAGGCGGTCGAGTGGTTGCATCGAGCGATTGCCCTCAAGGAAAGAGAGTCGGACCGAGATGTACTCTTTCTCGCCGCCGATCATCGGCTTCTGGCGATGCACTACCAAGAGCTTCAGCTGCCGGATCTGGCGGAGCGCGCCATGCGACAGTCCTTGGCGCTCCGGGAAGAGCACTACGGCCTCGTACATCTCAGGCTGGTCGACAACCTACGCCAGCTCGCCAATTTCCTCGGCGAGGAAGGGCGCTACATCGAAGCCGCCGAGCCCTTGCGGCGAGCCACCAGCATTGCCGAACGGTCGTGGGGGGTTGATTCGACCCGAGCGGCGGACTTACGGCGTTCGCTCGTGGCCCTCGAGCAACTCCTCGCTGGTGAGGGTGACGCCGAGCTCGATGGCTATCGAGTCGCTCCAGAGGCTGCTGCTGGCTGCGGCTGTCGCTGCAGCTCATTCCCCGAGCTCGACGAGCTTCTCGATCGCGGTGAGTCCTCGCAAGCCATCGCGCTGGCCGAGCAATATGTCGCCGAGACTGAAGTCGAGTATGGTTCCATGAGCCTCGAGCTCGCGACTGCCCTCGAAGCGATCGCTTCGGTCCATGAAAAGCTCGATCCGTCGATCAACCTTGCGGCCCTCGAGCGCCGCCTGAAGATTCTGCGCCATCATCTTGGCGACGCCGACCCCCGGATCGCTGATGCGGCGCTCGACCTCGCTCATATCTACCGCACTCGGAACGATACCCCTCGAGCCGCGGTTGCATATCAGCTGCGGGTCGAGAGCCTCGAGGCAGGTGGCCGCTTCACCGCTGATCTAGCTACGGCCCTCACCGACCTCGCCCACATGCAGATGGACTTGTCCGACGTTGTTGCCGCGGTCGAGACTTACGAGCTGGGAGTGAAACTGTGGCACGACATCGCGGGCCCACTCGCCCCCGAGACCATCAACGTCCGCCGTGACTGGGCGAAGGCCCTCGTCGAGCTCGAGGACTTCACACGTGCTGAAGAAGGCCTCTTGGAGCTTGCCAGAGAGCTCGAGCAGTCCTCGCGCAGCCGCCACCATGCGTACCAGCTCAAGCGGACCCAGGACGAGCTCCAGAGGCTCTACGCCCTGGCACGTCCTGCTACCGAAGCTTGGAACATCGACAGCGGGCGTCGATAGGCCTTTGATTTTGAGTCCCTTTGGGAAAGCTTACGGAGCTTCTTAGGTCAGCACCATGTTTAGCTTTCGACTTCCGCCAACGTCGCGAGCCTGTCGGAGACAAAGCTGAGATGCGGGGCGCGGACGCGATTCGGGACGTGGGGAGGATGCGCCTCTGGATTCGACTGCGCGGGATTCGGACGTTCGTCCGAATCCCGCCGAGGTTGTTCGTGGCTCAGACTCACGGATTGACGAGGCGCGACCAGGCTTCGAAACCCCCGGATTCGAAATCATCCACGAACAGGACGACGTCTCCCGACAGCCCTTCTCCCGCGGGCGTACCGAACGACGGCCGAGGTTCCGGCGAGAAGACGGCAGCATCAAGGATCGTCGCGCCCGGGCTCAGCAGCTCGAGCTCGAGCTCCACGAGAAGGCCGTCCCCGAAGACGCCTGGGCTGGCCGAGAGGTCGCCGAGGACGAAGTCGAGCTCGCCGTCAGTGTCCTCGGGATCGAAGAAGACGGCGCGCAGCGTTCCCGGTAGTTCGCCGAAGCGGACAGCATCGGGGATGCCGTCGCCATCAGCGTCGGTGGTGTCGAATTGGACCAGATCAGCACGCAGGTCGAGCGAGAAAACAGCGGTGTTGACGTCCCACCCCCTGGCGTTGAATCGGACCGGAACGAGCACCGTCTCTCCGGGAACCGCCTCCAGGGTCTCGACGCTGAGCCACGGGCGCTCCCTGGATGCCGTGCCGCTGCGCCGATTCGCACAATCGTCGCCGAAGATGATGAGCGACGTGCACGAGAGGTCGCCGCTGTTGACGATCTCCTCGGCGTTGGCGTCGCAGCCGACGGGGTCGCCCGCGAAGCTGCCGCCGCGAACATCCAGCCAACGGTCGCCATCTTCGTCGAAGAGCTCCAGGACCAGCGACGAGAGATCCGCCGCGGTGACCACGCCGTTGCTGTTGCAGTCGCCTCGAACCCCGGAGACGATCTCCACCTCGTCGTCGAGGGTGTTGCCGGGCACGTCAACGCCCAAAGAATCGCCAAACGTGGCCGCGGGATCCTGGGAGAAGCCGACCGCGGCGAAAAGCGACCCACCGGCCGGCGGCGCGCAGGTGGCCAGGAAGGTGATCACGGCCACCGGGCCATCGGGGAACGAGGTCACCGGGATGCTGAACAGCGTGACGTCGATCTCACCGTCGTGGTCGTCCTGGTCGACGGATACGGTGCCGGTGAAGGGCGATGGCAGCGGCAAGTCGATGCCTTCGAAAGCGAGGCATGCTTCGTCGTAGTCGACTGAGAAGGCGATAGCAGCGACGTCGTCGCCTCCCGTATCGAGCTCGATCGGGACCTCGACCTGGGCGCCGCCGACCGCACCGATGCCGGCCGGGACGAATAGCGTGGCGTTGCCGACGACGTCAGCGAGACACCGCAGACCGACGGCTTCGCCGGCCACCGAGACGAAGTCCGGCGTAATCGCCTCCCCGCTCAGAAAGCTGAAGGTGAACGGCCCCTCGAGCGGCGCCGCGGAATCGGTGCGCAGGAAGACGTCGGGATAGCCGTCCGCGTAGGTGGTGCCCAGGGTCGGGTAGAGGACCGGATCGGTCACCGGCAAGGAGACCGTCGAGTCGCTCGCCACCGTTCCGAGGACCGGACTCTGGGCGGTCCGACATCGATTTCAACGGACCGCCGAAGCCAGTTCGTCGACAGGCCGTTGAGCCCGGCCAGTATCTCTACCGGGTAGAGTCCTTCGGGGAGGTCGACCGTGGCGTCCTGGCCGACGACTTGGCCGCTGACAAGAAAGTAGGACGCAGCGATCGGGTCGTCGTTCTGGTCCACGAGCCTCATGGTGATCTCGGTGGCTCGCACCGCTGAGCCACCGAGCAGGATCCCGCAGATGAGAACAGGCACGATCGACGAGGACACTCTCACTTGGCGACGGATCGGTTGGCTTCGAGTCATGGTTCTTCCTCCTGTCGGTGTGTGATCTCGATCGCCGCCGCCCGCTTGATCAACGTCGAACCGTCGTTCCGATCTGTAGAGACATACAGCGAATCTGCTTAAGCAATCTGCATGCTCCATGCCGGGGCTCAACCCTCTGGTCACCGGGGATGCCTCAAAGTTTCATGACGATGGCGACGAAGCCTTCTTGCCCTTGGAACAGGCAGGAAAGCGACACGTGACGGTCAGCAGTCAGAACGAGCTGGAGCAGACGGGCTCGCTCGCAGCTCACCCATGAGCTGATCTCCGGCACCTCGTTTGACACTTTCTGTCATCCGCGGGCTTTAGCGTTCAGGCCAACACCTGAAAGCCGACGCAGACTCTGGCCGCCGGGTAGCGGTCTCCTACGACTTCTTCTCGACCGTCGTTTTGACGTGCCGCAGGACTTCTTGGCTCGCTACGAAGTGAATCATCAACTCTTCGGGCTGTTTCGCTGTTCCGACCAAGCCGGCGAGACGCCGGCGTTCCCGGCATGTGGCTGCTTCGAGCTTTCAAGGAGAAGCCGCTGGATCGTCAGGCTTCATTTCCGGCCTCCCCCTTTGGAAAAGGGGGCGCCTGGCATGGGGATCGAGGGGGATTTCCGAGCACCGTCCCTACAGCGGGACAACACCCCCGTAGTTGACACCGGTGAGGTAGGCGATGTCGCGCTTCCAGGTGGTGAGGTCGTGGAGGCGGAATTGGTTGAGGTGGGTGTGGCCGCAGGCCCTGGCCAAGACTCCCATCAGTTCGACGGAGGACTCGAAGAAACGTTGGAGACGTTTGGCGGCGATCGCCACGGGCAGACGGTCGCGTAGGTGCTGTTTTTGGGTGGCGATGCCGACCGGGCAGTTGTTGGTGTGGCAGGCGCGCATGCCGAGACAGCCGATCGCCTGGATGGCGGAGTTGGAGACGGCGACGCCGTCGGCGCCGAGGGCCATGGCTTTGGCGAAGTCGGCCGGGGTGCGCAGGCCGCCGGTGATGATCAAGGTGACGTCTTTACAACCGCGCTCGTCGAGATAACGCCGGGCACGGGCGAGGGCGGGCATGGTGGGCACCGAGATGTTGTCTTTGAAGATGTTGGGAGCAGCGCCGGTGCCGCCGCCGCGACCGTCGAGGATCACGTAGTCGACGCCGATGCGCAGAGCGGCGTCGAGATCTTCCTCGACGTGCTGGGCCGACAGCTTGAAGCCGATCGGAATCCCGCCGGTAGCCTCGCGCACTTCGTTGGCGAAGTTGCGGAAGTCGTCTTCGTAATGCCAGTCCGGAAAGCGTGGTGGGGAGATCGCGGACTCACCTTCTTTCAGACCACGGACGGTGGCGATTTTGCCTTGGACTTTGTGGCCTGGCAAATGGCCGCCGGTGCCGGTTTTGGCGCCCTGGCCGCCTTTGAAATGGAAGGCTTGACACTTCTGGACTTTGTCCATCGAATAGCCGAAGCGGGCTGAGGCAAGCTCGTAGAAGTAGCGGCTGTTGCACTCCTGCTCCTCGGGCAACATGCCGCCTTCGCCGGAGCAGATGCCGGTGCCCGCCATCTCGGCGCCTTTGGAGAGAGCAACTTTGGACTCTTCCGACAACGCTCCAAAGCTCATGTCGGAGACGAAGAGGGGGATTTCGAGGCGCAGCGGCTTCCTGGCTTTTGGCCCGATGATCAACTCGGTGCCGACGGTGGCGTCATCGAGCTGTGGCAGAGTGGCGAGCTGAGCGGTGAGGAATTGCAGATCGTCCCAGCTCGGCAGCTCGCGACGGTCGACGCCCATCGCGGACACGGCGCCGTGGTGACCCACTTTGGAAAGGCCGTTGTTGGCCAGTTCCTGGATCAGCGCGTTGTGCGGCTCCTCCGGGGCGCCGTGCTGGTCCTGGTAGAGACCTTGGTAGGCGTCGCGATCGTAGGCCTGAGGGTTCTCTCGTTCCCATTCCGCGACCTCGTCGGCGTCGACCCAAACTCCACCACCATCGATCCAGGAGTTGAATTTCTGCAACACCTCTTCGTTGTTGTAGGCGCTGATGCCGGTGCTCAGCCGATAGTCCCATTGGTGGACGCCGCAAATCAGGTCCTCGCCGGCGACCGAGCCATCGGAGAGCAGTGCGCCACGGTGCAGGCAGCGGCCGTAGAGCACCGAGACGTCGTCGTCGAAACGGACCACCACCAAGTCGACGTTGGCCACCAACGCGTATGCGGGCTGGCGATCTTTGAGTTCGTTCCAATCAGCGACTTTGACTTTCTGCATCTCGTCCTCCGAAATTTGGGGTAGGGCGCGCTGCCGGCCTGTCAACCGGCTTCCGGACTGTCTTCGATCCTGAGATCCGATGATCGTGAGCTTTGATGTTCGTGGGGTACTTTGGCGTTGCGGTCGACGAAGTTACCGCTCACGATCAGTGGCCTTGGGTCAGAGCTGGGTTGAATTATACTCGCCACGCCCGACGGCTCGACGGATGAACGATCCGCGAGCCGAGTTGGTAACCGTTGAAGGCCGTCGCGCAAATCAGAGGTGACAACGCAGATCACATGACAATTACCTATCGCTCAGCGTTACCGATGGACACTCAACAGCGACTTGCCGCATCGAGGAGACAGAACGTGTTGGAGACAAGACCTTGCTGACGGCAGCGACTTGGTTGGTCAATATCGCAACCATCTACGTTGGAGTTGGACTGTTGTTCGCCATCATCTTCGTTTGGAAGGGCGTCGGCAAGATCGATCCGTCGGCGACCGGTGGAACGTTCGGTTTCCGGCTGCTGATCATCCCGGGGACGGTGGCGTTGTGGCCAATTTTGGCCCGGCGTTGGCTGGCGTCAGAAGGACCACCGGAAGAATGTAATGCACATCGAGTCGCGTCGCGGGGAGGTGATCGATGATCGCACCGCTGCGCCGGCGCCACCGCTGGATGACCGCGTTATTGGGCGTCGTCGTACTGGGGCTTTATGTCGCTGCCCTGGCGGGGCGTCCAGCAGCACCCCTCGTGGGCCAGTTGCCGGCCGAGTTGGTGGGGGCTGGAGTGGGAGAAGTCGTCGACGAGTACAGCGAGCTCTTCACCCATCCGATCACCACCCGAGTCCGATCTTCGGCGGCGGGATGGCAAGTGGAGCTGGCGCCGCGGGAGCCGCTGGCGCGACCGGAGGTCCTGGTCTACTGGGCGCCGCCGGAAGCGGAAACGAGCGCAACGAGCTCGACGAGCCTGCCGTCCGACGCTTATCTAATTGGGGCTTTGGCGGGCATTCGTGAACGGGCGATGCAACTACCTGAGGCGGCCTTGGGTCGACCGGGACGCCTGCTGTTATATAGCTTGGGTCATCAAGAGATCGTCGATTCGGCCTCTCTGCCGGCGATCGGGACGCCGATGATCGAGCCTGTGGTGATCGAG
>JAJCXQ010000454.1 GCA_029263355.1 Acidobacteriota bacterium
ATTCGCCGATCCAGAAATCAAATTCCAGGGCCCAGTTCGAGGCTGGGGCGAACGTGTGAGAAACCACCAGACCATCAACGGTTTCACTGGTGAAGCTACCTTCTTGGTACATGACGAAGGGAGGGCGGTAGAAAGGCAATACGGTTCCAACGTCGCGCAACTCGTTGAAGATGCCGAACGGGATTTGCACTCGTCCGATCTTGACGGCGGTGTTGTCCCCGATGCGCCGCTCATAGAAAGCCCAGTCGAGCTCGACTTCGTCTTCGACATCGTTGATCGGGCTCTCACCCAGGCTGCGACTGCTGAGCTGGACGATCATCACGTCTTTGTCCGTGATTTGGTAGCGGAACTGAAGGGCCATGGCTCGATAGTCCCACGTGCCATCCTCTGGGATACCAAGGATCAGCTCGTTGACCGTCGGACTGAAGAAACCGCCCTCTGAGAGATTGGAAGTGGCATAGGCTTGGGTCAGAAAGCCGTGCACCGAGAGCTTCGAGAGTGGACCCTTGGCGCCTTGCGCATACGTCGGCGTCCACCCTGCCACGACGAGACAAAAGATGATCAAAGACTTGAGGATCGACTGCGTAGTCTTCGGCCCCATGGTTCCCCCCTCCTAACCGTTTGTGGTGACTTCGAGTAACTTGTGTCCAGAAGTATACACCAGAAACGGGCGCGGGTTGGGGGTGCTGAGGTCTTACAAAATCGTCCTTTGTTTACCACTGGCTTCTAAGGTGTTGTGGCTTGTTCGAGGTCAACCATTCGGTGGATAAAGCCGCCGACATTGGCTCGACTGTGGGCGAACTCCCGATCCTGTGGATGGATGACCATCGGTAAGCCGTGTTTAGGCGAAAGCACCACATTGACATGAGGGTTGATCTTGGTGCCGGCGATCATCCGAAGGCGATAACGTTGCACGATCATGGCGATGATGACTTTGAGCTGAATCGTTCCGAGACCAGCGCCGAGGCATTTGCGCGCACCGGCCCCGAATGGCAGGTACTCGTAGGGGGAGGGCTTGAGGGATAGCCAGCGTTCCGGTTGGAAGCGGTTTGGCTGGTGGTAAATCGCCGGATCATGGTGAGTGGTATAGGGGCTGAATATGACCTCGCTTCCCGCCGGTACTTCGAAGTTGCCGAGGTGAGTGTCGCACGTCGCGAAGCGTGGAAAAATCACTCCCGGCGAAAGCACACGCAGACTCTCTTTGATCACGCGATCAAGCACGGGCAGTGTGTAGGTCTGCTGATAGGTCGGTGGCTGCCCTCCCAGGTGCTCGTCAAGCTCGTCGAGAAGCTCTGCGGTCGCTTCCGGGTGCATCGCCAGCAGGAATAGGGTCCAAGTCAAGGCGCAGGAGGTAGTGTCGTGCCCCGCAAAGAACATGATGAAGGATTGGCTGACGAGCTCATCGTCAGTCAGGCGACCGGAGTCTTCGTCGCGGGCCGCGATCATCATCGAGAGGAAGTCGTCGCCGATTATCCCCAGTGCCCGCTTGCGTTCGATCTCCGCTTGGAGACTCTTGGCCGTGTCCTCCAGATTGACACGAAGTTTGCGGTATGGGGTGCCGGGAAGATCTATGGGGATCATGGCCAAGGGTGAAAACAGAATATCTACCATCTGGCGGATTTTGCTCGCCAGCAACCAGGAATCAGCGGTTGGCTCAAGGCCGAACAGCGTCTTGCTGGAGATTTCGAGAGTCAAGCGATTCATTTCGGTCAACATGTCGCGACGGTCGCCCGGGCGCCACTGCTGAAGCATCTTCTCGGTAATTTCGATGATGTCGTTGTGGTAGCTATTGAGATGTTCACGGGTGAATGCTGGCATCAGCAAGAGCCGCTGCTGAGTGTGCTTCTCGCCGTTCATCGTCAAGATGTTGTTCGACAGCTGGTCGAATGCCCAGGTCTTGGGCCCCCGAGGGCGGCGGGTCTGAAAATCATCGACTTCGGTGAGGATCTGCCGGTTGTGCTCGGCGCCGAAGCCAAAGAACGTTCGCCCACGATCGCTCGACGGCTGAAAGAACAGAGTAGGGTTCTTGCCCTGTACCAGGCAGGCTACCGGACCGTAAGCATCACGCAGATCTGCCATGAACCGGATCGGATTGCGAAAGAAACGTAGGGCGTTGCCGCGCCAGCCGAATATCGGCATGGCAGGTGGCGCGGGTGCCGAAACTCGTGGGCTGTGCTGTTTTGGAGAAACAGCCTGAACCGAGGAAAGCGGCTCATGGTGCGCAAGCTCGGGCTGCGTTTCCAAGGCGTCTCCTTGATATCTTATTGTTTAAGGACGGGCAGCGCAGAGTCGCGTAGGACGCCGAGAGCGCCGGGGGGAGAGGACAATGTAGAGTCTACCGAATAGTCGGTAGGTTACCATGGATCCTTGCTCATGCTTTGCGGTCTATAGGAATTCTGGCTGGAGGCTCGGGTCTCTGCTCACCGTTCGCCGGCGTTCAAGCGCTCCAACAGCTGCTCTCCGACAACCGATTGTCGCCATCCGCGAAGTTCTCGTGGCAGGACCGGTGATCGCTTGTCGAGAAACCTCCTCATCAGCTTTTCGAGGCCTTTGCGGGTCACAAGTAGCTCTGGCGGCAGCGAGGCTTGCTTGGCAATCGCTTCGGTGTCTTGCCGTAGCTGTTGGATCTGCTGGCGATGAGTTGCGAGATCACGCCCTTGTCGAGGTGAAGACGGCAGGTCCTCGGCCGTTGCCTGACGTCCTTCCTGGACAAGTCTAGTTAACGTCTCGCCGTAGCGCTCTCGGTCGAGCCGGCGCAGGGATTCGACTTTACCGATCGCTGTGCGACCTGTCGGCTGTTTGCGGGCTAGCTCGACAAGCGTTTTTTCATGGAGCACAAAGTTTCTTGGCAGATTCCGTTTTCTTGCCTGTTGTTCGCGCCACTCTGCAAGTTTCTGGAGCACTGCCAGCTGGCGTGGTTGCAGAGTCTTCATCGACTTGATTCGCTGATAAGCGAGGTCTGGGGCAGGCAAGAAACGTTCAATATCGAAGAGTGTCTGCAACTCTTCTTGAATCCACTCTTCCCGGCCTAGACGCCGGAGCTCGACCTGCAACCGGCGGAAAGCAGGTATGAGATAAACAACATCCTGCGCCGCGTAGAGCTTTTGTGCATCGCTCAGCGGTCGACGCATCCAGTTGGTACGCGTCTTGTCTTTCGGTAATTGGACGTCAAAAAGGGATTCGACCAGGCGACCATACCCTATGGAGTAGCCTAGGCCGCACATGGCGGCAGCAACTTGAGTATCGAAAACGGGCTGAGGAAACGCGCCAAATCGGTGGTAGAGCACTTCCAGGTCCTCGCCACAGGAGTGAAAGATTTTGGTGACCTGCGAGTCTTGAAGAATATCGGCCAACGGCCCGAGGTCGTCGATGGTGACCGTGTCGACGAGGTAGGCTGATTCGTCATCAGCAACTTGAATCAGGCCGAGATATGGATAGAAGGTCCGTTCGCGGACAAACTCGGTGTCGATACCCAGCTGGGCGCTTCTCCGCCAACGCTGGCAAGCAGCCTCGAGCGCGTCATGGCTCTCGATCAAGGTCAACTTTTCTGCTGAAGCCAGCGGCCCTTCTGGAATCGTCAAATTACCCTCACGTTCTTCATTCGGCGACTTGATGGAGATAGACATCGCGGGCAGGGTAGGGAAAACCGATACCCTCGGTATTGAAGCGCTCGTAGACCTCGCTGTTCAAGGCATCGAGGACTCTGCCGTGTAGGACAGGTTCCGCGACCCAGGCCAATAGCTCGAATCGTAGCCCGGAATCCTGAAACTCGCGAAATCGCACCCTTGGCTCGGGATCTGTCAACACTTCTTGGTGACCTTGAACAACGTTGAGCAGCACGCGACGTACTTGATCGATGTCGGAGCCGTAGGCCACCTGGACACTCACCCGGACCCGACGCTGGCGTGCCGGCCCACCGGCTTCGTTGATGATTTTTGAATTGGCAAGGATCGAGTTGGGAAGGACGATCTCCAAATCGTCGCGAGTCAACAGCCGGCTCGACCTGATGCCGATGCGAATGATCTCACCCCGCTCGCCACTTTCTAGGACGATGAAATCTCCGACTGTGAATGGGGCGTCGGCCAGGATCGAAACCCCAGCGAACAGGTTGGCGAGGGTGTCTTTGGCGGCAAGACCAATAGCCAGACCGGCGATACCCGCGGACGCTAGCCAGCCGGACACTGAAACGTGCCAAGCCAGCAGCAAGAAGTAGGCGGCGCCACCCATCAAAATGACAGTTGCTGCGTTCTCCAGCACTGGCAGTGTCTGAGGCTGAATGAAGGTGAAGATGTCCCGTTTGCGAGCCAGGGTCTCGAGTAGCAGATTGGCAAACCGCAGGGCGAATCCGAGCCAAACGAAAACTGCCAGGGTCGCAAGCACCGATCCGACATACCGATCGAATGGTTCGACGATGGCGAGCGGCAAGAGCGAAAGATGGATGCCGATCAGTAGAACGCTGATCGAAACCGGCTTGCGCAGTATCTCGAAGAGTCGGTCGTCGATCTCGGTGGTCGTGCGGCGGGTGAGCCGAGGCAGCACTTTGACCGAGGTCAGTTCTGCCAGCTTGGCGATGACCAGCGAAAGACTCAGGATCAGGAGTGATTGGATCCAGGGATTAGGACCGAGGCTGGCGACGAGCTCACTGAGCTGTTGGCGCATCATGGGGTACGTCACAGCGCATCCGAAGGCCTTGGCGTCAAGTCTGGCGAGCGCCGTGGCACTTCTTGTATTTCTTGCCCGAACCGCAGGGACACGGTTCGTTGCGGCCAACTTTGCGGTCGTCGCGTTTGACCGTGTTGGGCTTGCTCTGACCGGAAGACTTGGCGGGGGCAGAGAAACGGAAGCGGGACTTCATCTGCTCAACCATCCGTGAGCGACGCTCGGCGAGCTCCTCTTCCGAGACTGGCTCCACTCGGAATAGATTGCGCACCACTGAGTCTTCAAATCGGGTCTTCATATCGGTGAACAATTCGAAGCTCTCCCGCTTGTACTCATTGAGCGGGTCTTTCTGTCCATAGCTTCGTAAATTGATGCCTTCTTTCAGGTGATCGAGCGCCAGCAGATGGTCCTTCCAGCTGCCATCGAGAATTTGCAGCATGATGTTGCGTTCCAACATCCGCAACACGTCAGCGCCATGCTGCTCTTCCTTGGAGGCATACTTAGATTCGATCGCGTGCCATAGTTGATCGCGAAGCTCGTCGATGCCAAGATCATCGATCGCAATGTCGAGCTTGTGAGTATCGATGGCAAAGGCGGACAAGATCTCAGTGGCGAATTCGGTCATGTTCCAATCTCGGGGATCGATGTCCGCCGGACAGTGGCGAGCTATCGCATCATCGAGAATGTCCGACGAAATCCGCAGGATGAACTCCCGCGATCCTTCTTCGGTAGGCTCGTCGAAGGTTTCCTCCTGAGACGTGAACTTACCTTCGAGCACCTCGTGGCGAAGCTGATACAACGCTTCGCGCTGTTTGTTCATGACGTCGTCGTATTTGAGCAGGTGTTTGCGAACCTCGAAATTGCGCCCCTCGACCTGATTCTGCGCTCGCTCGATGGCTTTGGTGACCATCTTGTGTTCGATCGCTTCGCCGTCTTCCATACCGAGTCGACCCATCAGGTTCTTGACCCGATCCGTACCGCCACCGAAGATGCGCATGAGATCGTCTTCGAGGGAAATATAGAAGCGAGAAGAGCCTGGGTCACCTTGGCGACCTGAGCGCCCGCGCAACTGATTATCGATTCGGCGTGACTCGTGCCGTTCGGTGCCCAGAATATGAAGACCACCGGCTTCGATGACCAGCTCACGTTCCTCAGCGCATATCTTCTTGAAGCGTTCCAATGCCTCGCGATAGGCCTCGGCGTCTTTGTCCGGGTCAGCCTCCGAGCGAGCCAAGTATTCGGCATTGCCGCCCAGGACGATATCGGTCCCTCGACCGGCCATGTTGGTGGCGATGGTCACTGCTCCCTTGCGTCCCGCCTGAGCGACAATCGCTGCTTCTCTGCCGTGGAATTTGGCATTGAGCACCACGTGAGGGAGTCGCGCTCTTTTGAGTCGCTTCGAGAGCATTTCGCTGTTCTCGATCGAGATGGTCCCGACCAAGGCCGGTTGGCCGCGTTCCTGGCAGTCTTGGATCTCTTCGACGACCGCGTTCCATTTTTCGCGCTCGGTACGATAAACCACATCTGGGAAGTCAGGACGATTGAGCGGCCGGTTGGTCGGAATGACCGACACGTCGAGATCGTAGATCTCGCCAAATTCCGCTTCCTCGGTCTCCGCGGTGCCGGTCATGCCCGACAGTTTCTCGTACATCCGGAAGTAGTTCTGGAAGGTGATGGTCGCGAGTGTTTGATTTTCGCGTTCGATCCGAACCCCTTCTTTGGCTTCCACCGCTTGATGCAGGCCATCGGACCACCGCCGGCCAGCCATCATGCGGCCGGTGAACTCGTCGACGATCACAACCTGGCCGTCCTTCACCAAATACGCCACATCGCGTTTGTAGAGATGGTGGGCGCGTAAACCCTGGTTGATACCATGGATCAATTCCATGTTTTCCAGGTCGTAAAGGTTGTCGACTCCTAGAAGCTTTTCCGCCGTGGCGACGCCGTCATCGGTGAGGGTAACGGCGTGGGCCTTCTCATCAACCAGGAAGTCGCCGGTGGTGTACTTGACCCCTTCGTCGTCTTCGAGCTCTTCGCCGCGTTGGAACTTTGGGATGATGCGGTCGATCCGGTAGTACTTGTCGATCGACTCTTCGGAAGGGCCGGAAATGATGAGCGGCGTGCGCGCTTCGTCAACGAGGATCGAGTCGACCTCATCGACAATTGCATAATGATGCTCGCGTTGAACCATGCGTTCGACTTCGAACTTCATATTGTCGCGTAAGTAGTCGAACCCAAACTCGTTGTTGGTTCCGTAGGTGATGTCCGCGTTGTAGGCTTCCTGCCGATCAGCATCGGGCATGTTGGTCTGAATCACACCAACACTCATGCCGAGCGCTACGAAGATCGGCGTCATCCACTCAGAATCTCGTTTGGCCAGGTAGTCATTGACCGTGACCACATGGACTCCCTTGCCAGTCAGGGCGTTGAGGTAGGCCGGCAGGGTCGCGACGAGGGTTTTGCCTTCACCGGTCTTCATTTCCGCGATCGAACCCTGGTGGAGAACGATGCCACCGATGAGCTGAACGTCGAAATGGCGCATTTTCAATTGGCGCCATGCAGACTCTCGGACGGCTGCGAAGGCCGGAACCAGGAGCTCGTCTAGAGGTGTCCCGGCGTCGAGCCGCTCTCGGAAATAGCCTGTTTTGGCACGCAAGGCCTCATCGTCTAGAGCCTTTAGCTCGGGTTCCAGAGCATTGATGTCGTTGACGAGGGGTTGAATGCGTTTCAACTCACGAGCGTGCTTGGTACCGAAGACTTTCGCCAGGACCGAATTGAGCATGGAACGATATTCTCTCAGCTGCAAGAAAGGGGAGGGGGAAGCGAAGCAGAAGGTGTTCGCCTGCGAAGAAAAGAGGCAGTGCCTCCTGACCACATTGTATCAGAGACAGGCTGAGCGACAGCGAAGGGAATCGGCGGGCAACGCCACCGATCAGTCAGGCTAGCGGTTGAGTTCGAAGCCGGAAAGCACGCAAGACCCGCTGAGGAAACAGATCAGGGAGAGGTGCCGTCGAGGATGTAGCCTAAGGGGTTGACGGCTCGGCCATCAACATGGATCTCGTAGTGAACATGGGTTCCTGTCGCCCGGCCCGATGAACCCACCAGACCAATGACGTCGCCGCGGCGAACCTTCTGGCCTTCTTTGACCATCACCTTTGACATATGCCCGTAGCGAGTACTGAAACCAAAACCGTGGGAGAGGAACACGGCGTTCCCCAAGCCTTGTGCACGACCCGCGCGAGTGACAACGCCGTCGCCAGTGGCCCAGACCTCTTTGCCTGCCGGGGCGACTATATCGATGCCTCGATGCATCGCACGTTGAGCTGTGAAGGGATCGCTCCGATAGCCGAAGCCACTTGTGAGAAGACCACGGACCGGGGCGATCGCCGGCGTCGCCGAGATCAATGAGAAGCGTTCACCAAGCTTCAGCTCGAGCAAGCGCATGCCGCCATTCATCTCTTGCAGAGTGCCTTCCAGGGCGACCAGCTGATCGCTCATCCCCAACCTGTCTTGCAACGGATCGGTGCCGCCGATACCGGCCTCAGCGCTGGGCGAAAGTTCCGTCAAGCCAGCGACGATCGCCAACTTGTGGATTCGTTGCTGATAGTCGGAAACCTGAGTCTCGAGTTCGCGAATGCTTGTCTCGAACCCTTGGTTGACCGTCCTCAGAGAGGTGTTCTCAGCGCGAACTTGTTCGAGTTGCCCGCTGTCAAAGTTGGTACTGAAGAAGGCGACTGCGGCGAAGACTCCGCCAATAGTGAGGAAAGCCAGGGTGCCGAGCAGGAGGCCAACCTGGAGAGACGAAAACCGCCACTTGCGGAATTTCGCTCGAGCGTGCGGAACGAAGATGATCGTGTGTTGTTTCAAGGGCAGGATGATGATCCAAAGTCGATAACAAGGTTCCGGTTGCTAGTGACGAAACCGGGGTTCAACGCTCCTCCCAAGAACAACACTGGGGGACCTCAGTTCGGTTCCACAGTTCTACTGTGACGGCCTTGTCGGCGGAATGAGCTAAATTGTACTCAAAACTTTCTCGGAGTCAAGCACTTGAATTATTGTGACTTAGCTATAGGGATCAGGGGGCGCTTTGTTCGCCGAGACGGCTGTGGATAAACCGTGCAATGTGTCTGGACTGTGCCCGATTCTGCCTAGATCGGTGATCTTGTCGAGGAAATCAACGAGAAGGGCCCAAAGCTCGTCTGGACGGTCCATCATTAACCAGTGACTCGCACTATGGATGTGGCTAACCGACAGATCAGGAAGCAACCGGTGAAGGCTGTGGGGCAGGGTATTGAAGTCACTGATGACGCTGTGTAGCGGCCCCTCATAGTCCGCGAGGGCGGCAATCGGAGCGAAGTGCATGGCGCTTTCGAAAGCTGCCACCAGAGTTTTGGGCGCCACTGCTTCAAGCTCTGACAGCACCCGGTCTGCAACCTCTGAGCTGGAGCTCAGTAGGAGCTGTTTGAACTGCCAGGATATCTCTTCGACAGGGGCCCGGCGAACTTGCGCGAGAAGATTCGCGCGCTGGGATGGTGGCAAGCGTGTTTGATCGCCGCTCGGGTCGACCAAGAGCAAGCCCGCAACACGATTAGGATGTGTGCCGGCGTAGTGGATGGCGGCAGCGGCGCCGAGGCTGTGGCCGACTAGCACGAACCGCCGCAAGCGCAAACCATCAACGACGGCGGCGATCGACGCTGCCAGAGTTGACATCGAATAGTCGTCATCTTCGGCCGGATCTGATTGGCCGTGCCCCGGCAGATCGAGGGCGATGGCGCGCAAAGCTGGGCCAACGTCGGCCAACTGGGCCGCCCATTGTTCGGCTCGACCTCCAAGCCCATGCACAAAGACGATTGGGGTCCCGCCGCTGGGAAAGCGTTCGAGGATTCTGAGCGAGCCTTTGGGGCCCGGAATCCACGAGG
>JAJCXQ010000455.1 GCA_029263355.1 Acidobacteriota bacterium
CCGCGCCGCACGCTGTTGGCTGGCGGCAATCGCCTGGAAAGCCATCGCTTTAGCGGCCTCGTAGTTGTTGCCGAGCTGCTCGAATGCAGTGAACGCGAGGTCGGCTAACCGGGCGCCGTCGTCGGTGAGGTTGAGCTCGAGATGGATTTCAGCCTGATCGAGGTCACACAGCGCCCGGTGGTAGGGATCGCCGAGCTCGTCGCAAAGGTCACGGGTTCGCCGGTAAAGCTCGAGGGAGCGAATGTACTCGCCGCGTAGGAAGTAGAGGTAGGCGACATTGTAATCGGCCTGAGCGGTAACCAGCTTCATGTCGTGGCGCGCGCAGTGGGCGGAAAGCTCCTGGTAGGCTGCCAGCGCCTGAGGAAAGTTGCTGAGCCCGATGCGGCAGACCGCGATGTTGTAGAGCGCCGCGGCGATGTCCTGGGGCTCGCCGTGCTCACGGAAGTCGACGAGCACGCGCTCGTAGCGTTCTACGGCTTCGGCGAGGCGCTCCTGACGCATGACGATTTGCGCCTCATTGCTGTCCAGCCGCGCCAAGAGCAGTCGTTCTCCGTGGTGTTCGAAGATCTGCCGTGCCTCAGCTGCAGCGGCGAACGCTTCTTGGTATCGCCCCAGTAGGATCTGGGCATGGATCGAGCTCGAGAGGGTGATGGCGGCGTCAACCGCCGAGCCCTGAGACTGAAAGAGCTCGACGGCGGCATGGTAGTGACTCAGAGCCTCGTCGTATTGACCGCCGAGATAGCAGATGTTGCCGAACGACTTGGCGCTCAAGCCGCGACCGTAGTCGTCCCCCATCTCTTCGGCGAGCCAATGGCTCGCCCGGGCCAACCGTTTCGCCTGTTCGCGGTCCTGCCGCAGGGCCTGGAGGATCTCCTGGCTGAGTCGCTCGAGGGTCTCGCGGGAGTGGAGCTCGGGCCGTTGGCGGAGAAATTGGGTCTGCGCGTGATCCTCCTCGAGGTCGGCCAGCGTTTCGAACCAGCCGTCTAGCTGTCCGTTGGTTTCCAAAACAGCTCCTCGACGTTCCAAAGGGTGTGATGGGGCAAGATCGCCGGCCGGAAGTTGCCCAACCGCTGTTTGGCGCCGACTAACACATTGGGGCTCACCAAACTGAGCATGGGAAGATTCTCAGCGACGAGGTGCTGCACCCGGTCAACCAGACGTTTCCTTTCACCGGGGTCGAGGGTGGAGAGTTGCTGCTGCATCAGGCGGTCGATCTCAGCCTGCCATGGCGTGGTTGGCGCCTGTCCGAGACGCCACAGGTGATGGCTGCCGCTTGACAGCAAGACATTCATCGCTGGATTCGGATCCGCGTCGCTACCGCCGAGAGCTAGTAAGCAGGCGTCGTAGTCATGAGTCTCGAACAGCCGCTCCAAGACCGCTCCGAGCTCGAGAGTCGTGACTTGGACATCGATGCCAAGCTGTTGCAGGTCGTTCTGGATCATGGTGGCGGTGCGGGTCGTCTGTGGCCTGCTGGCGATAGTCAGCAGCGAGAATCCCACTCTTTGGTCCTGGTCATCGCGGAGTTGGCCATCGGCATCCCAGCGGAAGCCGCTCTCTTGGAGCAGCAGCCGAGCTTTGTCCAGCGAGCGTCGCGGCGGCTCGAGGTCGCGGTTGACCCAGCGTTGGCTGCCGGGCGTCATGTGAGAAGCCAGGGGCGTGGCGCGCCCCTGAAAAACCAGACGTACGATGCTCTCGAGATCAATGGCCGCCAGTACCGCCTGGCGGAATGCCAACTGGTGGAACCAGCGTTGCTTGCGGGCGGTTTGGGGAAGACGTTTGGTGACGAGGTCGTTGAGGTTGAAGAATAGGAAGTGATAGTCGAGTCCGGCCCCCAAGTCATAGAGCCGGTAACCCCGTCGCTTCGCGGCATCGTCGAGGGCGGCGAAGTTTTCTGGGCTGAGTCGGTTGACGATGTCGAGGTCGCCGGCCAGAAAACGGAGGGTCTGTGTCTCTTCGGGGGTGAACAAGAAAACAATTTCGTCGAGGTAGGGCAGCTGCTGGCCAGCGTCATCATGGTCCCAGTAGTGCGGATTTCGCTCCAGTACCAAGTGCTCTCCCAGGCGGTATTCTTTGAGCCGAAAAGGTCCCAGGCCCACGATGTCTACAGGGGAGGTCCTAGGACCCCAGGCTGCGGCCAAATGGCCCGCCTCGTAGGCTTCCTCGAGCCGATGCTGCGGCAGGATCGCGAAGCCATCGAAGAGCCTCTCGGCGGCAGCGTAAGGCTCGGGGAGCTCGAACTCCACGGTGGTCGGACCGATCTTTCGAACGTTGAGGGGTTTGCCATCGAATAGCAGCAGATCACGTTGGGGTGAGGCGACCGTCTCATCGAGGTAGACTCGGAAACTGAAGATGACATCATCTGCGCCTGCCGGATGACCGTCGGAAAAGCGCAACTCTGGGCGTAGTTTCAAGGTGTAGCGTCGGCCATCGCCGGAAACGGTCCAGCTTTCGGCGAGTGCCGGAACCGTTTCCTGCGACTCTCGGTCGATTCGGATGAGATCGGCGGTCATCCGGTGGACGACGGCTCGTGACGTGAGATCGCCGACGATCACCGGATTAAAGGTTTTGGGCTCAGCGGTGAGGGCGACCACCAGCCGGCCGCCGGGTTGGCCAACTTCAACCTGAGTCGCCAAGGCTTCCTGAGCAACGGGCGATGATGGCTTGGGTGGAGCACACGCCAATCCGGCGAGCAGCGTAGCGACTAAGAGCGCGTGCTGTCCGCAATGCGACGGATGCCTCTCGAGCCTTCCATGTTTCATATTCCCACCCACTTGGATCCTGCGAAGGCTTTGAACTGTATAGGACTCTAGAGTGTCAAACAAACAATTTTGATCACAACACCGAATAAAGATATGGTTTTCTTGGAGAACCGACCGGTCGGTATCCGGCAGCGGCAATCCGTCCTATGTGTTGCGATCTCGGAGAAGCTTCGGAGATCCTTTTGATGCATTTTTTCTGGGTGCATGATCGGACCATACTCAGGCTGACGCTCGGCGGTGACACGTTCTTAAATTGGACAAGAACAACTTATTGACCGAGCTCGGAGTCCTGCCCAGCTAGAGCCCGAACGGTCGGTATCCGATAGTCATGAAGCTGTCCTATTAATTGTTAGGTTCTGTCATATGAATTGACATGTTGAGGATATTGAGGATGTCACTTGGAATGGTTTTACTGAGTTCACGTCAAGGAATTGTTGAGATGCAGCGCATTGCTTCATGAGACTGACGCCGCTCGTAACATCGGGTTGTTTGCGGTGAGACGTCTCCAACGTTGAACCACGGGGGACATGATGGAAAACCGGACCAAAAACTCGATCTTCGTACTGCTCACTGTACTACTGGGTTGGGCACAGGGTGCGCTCGCCCAGCAACCATCCCTCTCGGCGCCAGACAACGACTTCATCATCCGCGGGTCGGCTTCGGAGATCGCTGGGGTCCTAGCACGCCATGGACTGACGGAGGTCCATCGTCTCGATTCACCGCCAGCGGGTCAGGAAGTCTGTGTCGTGCGGGCGGATTCCTCCGTTTCGCCGGCTCAGATCCTAGCCGACGTCGTCTCAAAGGAACCGTCGGTGATCGGCATCGAGGAAGTCTTCTTGGCGAGCCTCCCCGAAGCTGACGAGAACATCGTCCTCGATCAAGCCATCGGCGAGGTCCTCGGTGCGCTGGGAGATACCAGCACCGTGTTGTTCGACCAAGACTCGATCGGCACTGACCGCTACGTGTGGGCGGGCTACGTCGAGCAAGACGCCGACGATCTGGTTCGGGCCTCCTCAGCTCGTACGTTGGAAACCGGTGATGGCGCGATCGTTGCGATCATCGACAGCGGTATTGATCCCGACCATGCCTTGTTCTATGGTCACCTGGTGGCGGGTTACGATTTTCTGCTCGAGCAAGCCGGCGACGCCTCCGAGTGGGGGGTTCTCGACCAGTCGTCGATGGCCATCCTGGGCCAGTCGTCGATGGCCATCCTGGGCAGCGAAGACGTGGCGGTGATCAGTCAGTCATCGATGGCGATCCTCGGTGATGACCAGATCAATCAGCTCGACCCCGCAGTCATCCCGGCGGCTTTTGGTCACGGCACGATGGTGGCCGGTCTTGTACATTTAGTGGCGCCGGCAGCCAAGATCATGCCGCTGAGGGCGTTTGGTGGCGACGGCAGAGCGAGTGTCTTTGATGTCGTGCGCGCGATCTACTACGCGGTGGACAATGGAGCGACGGTGATCAACATGAGCTTCAGTCTCCAGATTCCCTCTCAAGAGTTGATCGCGGCGATCGACTACGCTGACCAGAACGGTGTCATCGTCGTCGCTTCGGCAGGCAACGATGGTCTCGAGTCAATGGTTTTCCCAGCCGGTCTGTGCAACGTGTTCGGGGTCGGCTCGACCGATTCCGGTGATTACGTGAGCGCCTTTTCGAATCTCGGCAACGATCTGATGGCCTTGGCGGCGCCGGGCGAAAACGTCATCACCGCTTACCCGGGCGGCGGCTGGGCCGGCGCTTCGGGCACCTCCTACGCGGCTCCCTGGATCTCCGGAACGGTGGCGCTGCTGGCTGACGCCAAGGGGGATGGGTCGGCCGGCAGTATCGGCTTCTCCCAAGTCAGCGACGCACTATCCTACGCCGATACGATTTACGGCTCCGGAGCAGGGAAATGTGGCGACGGTCGCGTCGACATCCGGTCAGCCCTCGACAACATGTCGCTCTTGCCCGCCACCGGGGGCAGCGGATGTAGCGGCTCCAGCAACGCCTTTCCGAGTGTGACGATTACCGGCCCGGGCGCCGGCTCGATTTTCACCTTGGGCGATAACTTGACCTTCACCGGCACCGCTGCCGATACCGAGGATGGCGACCTCACCGCCGCGCTTGCTTGGACTTCGGACCTCGATGGGTCGATCGGCGCCAGCGGCTCGTTCAGCATTGCGACCTTGTCGGCCGGTACCCATACGATCACCGCCACGGCCACCGACAGCGTATTGTTGAACGGTTCGGCCACGATGTTCCTCACCGTGGCACGCAGCCCCCAGAGTGGCGGCTCGCCAAGCACCGTTCAACTGACCGCGGCCGCCGATACCTTCGTCAAACAGAACAAGCCGGATGAGAACCACGGTAACGGCCGCGATTTGAAGCTCAAGGCCAACAGCAGCCAGATCGAGCATTCGCTGCTGCGATTCGATCTCTCGAGTGTCCCTGCCGGATCGACACTAGCCTCGGCGAAGTTGCGGCTCTACGTCACCATGGCCAAGAGCCACGTGACGGTGAACCTCCACCGCCTCACCGGCAGCTGGCAGGAAGGGACCGGCCACAACAGCACCGGCGCTGACTGGAGCCACACCGACGATCCCTCGGCGTGGACCAACCCGGGCGGTGACTTTGCGACTCAGGTGTTGAGCTCGGTGGTGCCGGACACGAAGAATGTTTACGTCGAAACAGACGTCACCGCGCTGGTTCAGGCGTGGGTTGATGGCGATCTGACCAACGACGGCTTTCTCCTAGAGGCGATGGGCGGGACAAGCGAAGTCAAGTTCGGTAGCCGCGAGAAAGCCGGCAAAGAACCGCTGCTCGAAGTGACCTACTAGACGGACAACTGACACCGCGGCGGCTAGACTCGCCGCCGCTGGCTCGTGTTATCTTGACGATGTCTGGCACCAACCCCCATCCAACAAGCGGATCTGTTGACGAGGCATGGAACCGGAGGTCGTCCCTCAAATGAAAACTTACTCTCCTGTGGGCTACCGGAAAGCGGCGCGTACCCTCGCCAGCGTCGCCCTGATCGCTCTCGCCTGTGGGCGATGCAGCCTTGAGCCTGACCCGGTCGAGTTGCCCAAGGTTCAGAAGGTCATTTTGATCACCATCGACACGCTACGGGCCGATCATGTCTCATCCTACGGTTATCCCGTCGAGACCAGTCCTTGGCTCGATAAGTTGGTTGAGAAAGGGGTTTCGTTTCACCGCGCCTACTCTCACTCGGCGACCACCAAGCCATCACACTCCTCGCTCTTCACGTCGCTTTACCCACTGGAGCACGGCGTCGTCAAGAACACCCATGTGTTGTCGGAGGACTTCTTGACGATGGCGGAGATGTTCAAGAACGTGGGCTACCGGACGGCAGGTTTCGTCAGTACCGACGTGCCGTTGAACGGCAATGTCGGGCAGGGATTCGACCGCTGGGACCCGCCGGTGTGGATGGATCCCAAGGCTCCTCCTTCGCTCTATCGTTCGGCGACAGAGACTGTCGATCGGGCGGTCGAGTGGCTCGAAGGAGTGGGGGAGGAGGAGTCCTTCTTTCTCTGGGTTCACCTGTATGACCCCCACAACCCGTTGAAACCACCGGAAGATCCGGCGCGGAACGTCGAGAAAAGCGCCGCTTCTGTCGGCCGCAAGAAACATCGGAAGCTCCTCACGGGCCGGGACGTTCCCGTGGAGAGAGACCACGACTACGAGCAGATCCTCCGTTACGACGGTGAGATTCGGTACGCGGACAGCCAGCTGGCAAGACTCGAGGCTGCGCTCGAGGGAGCTGGACACAACGAAGAAACGCTGTGGGTCGTGACCTCCGATCATGGCCAAGGGCTCGGATCACACGACTGGTGGGGACATTCCGTGCACATCTACAATGCGCAGCTGCATGTGCCGCTGATCTTCTGGTTCTCAGACGGCTCGGTGCCCGTTCGCCGTATCGACGATCACCTGGTGCAGCATGTCGATGTGCTTCCCACCCTGGCGCAGATTGTCGACGGAGACCTCAGCAGCCAGTTGCTGCCACCCAGAGGCCGGTCACTGACTCCGTACCTGAGAGGCGAACCCGTGGCCCGGACCCGCTCCTTCGCGTTTTCTCAGCGCACCGAGTACGCCAACCCGTCGAAAGATCGTCTCTCCAAACCCAACTATGAGCCTGGATCGCGTTACGCATTGCAGAGCCTGGACTACAAATACCTGCTCTTCACTGAGGGCGAGGACGAGTTTTACGAACTCGAGGACGACCCCAACGAGCACG
>JAJCXQ010000456.1 GCA_029263355.1 Acidobacteriota bacterium
ATCATGGCGACGAAATCTGTTCCGTCGCCATGGGGGCGCACCCCAAATCGCGCCAAGCCTACGACCGGGAAACCAGGCCGTCCCCGGCTACAGAAGCCTTTTTGCCACGGCCTGCTAGAGGCAACTCTTGCGCCAATTGGCTGGCTCGACAGGCGGCGAGCAGTACCCAGTTATTGTGAACCGGCAACCAACCTGACGGGCCGGCGAGGCCTGCGAAGTCTGCCGCCAATTCCGGGGCTTCGACTTGTCGCGGTCGTGGATCACGGGGCACATAGCGTGCTCCGGAACGAGCGACTGTCCCAGAGTGGCACGAATCGATCACGAGGCTCACATGCGGAGTTTTAACGGTCAAGCGTTGTAACCAAGCACGGATCTCGTCGTCTACGAGGTCGCGGTTGGGTTGGTCAATCCGGCCGCTATCGAAAGGGACCAGGGTTTCGTCCCAGCCATCGTCTTCGTCGTCGGATTCATCACGGATTTGAGAGCCATGTCCGCTCCAATAGAACAGGACCTCATCGCCTGCCTGAGCATCTTTAACGAGTTGGTTCCAGGCAGCGACTACGCCATCGCGAGTCGCCTGTGCCTCGCGCAGGATGCGGAGGTCGAGGTTTGGTGTTCGTGCTCTCAACAATGAGGCTATAGCGTCGATATCGGCGAGGGCGCCAGCGAGTTGGGAGTTCGAACCCAGGTTCGGATACGTGTCGATGCCGATCAGAAGGGCTAGAGTACGGTTCACAGTGTGGACTCCAATCCGAGACCGTCATTAGAGGTGTCTTGCCTGCTGAGAGGCGTTTGAGCGATCAACACTGGGTCGAGAGGTTGCGTATTTCTTTGAAGGTTGCTCGCCCTCTGGGGAGGGCCGTCGGTTATTTCGTGTTGGGCTTGGTTCTGGTCGTCATGCTCGAGACGATAGCTCCAGGCCGAAATGGTCATGACTACGGCGATTACTATCACCAGAGTCAACAGATATCTTCTTTGTAAGATGGATGTCCTTAGAGCTAAAGGATCTTTGGACCAGATCCCATGGAGGACCATTAGAAACATCACCAGCGCCGTTAGGTAGAGCAGCAAGTAGAGCCAGGGCTGCCAGAACGGAAAGAATGAGACTTCGCAGACGGCCGAGCCTGAACACTCGGCACTTCGCTGACCATCTTTTCTCTTTGGCCCAAAACGGTATTTGTCTTGGAAAATGATGACTGGTGGTTCGAAACGTTGCCAGTGCGTCCATCCTTTTGCAAATTCGTTGCTCGACTTCTTCTCCCAAGAAGAGCCCTGATGGATCAATTGTAAGAAGTGCGCTTGAGAGATCAGAGGGACCGCGATCAGGACCGCCAACATTGTGGTCTGAAACAGGATTGCTAGCCGGCGATTGTTTTCGATTGGAAGTCCAAAAGCTATCGGTAGCCTGAAGAACAGGCCCTGCTCGCGCGTTACCCCTTGGTATCGCAAGACGATCCAGAGTAGCAAGATGAGAAGCGGAGCCACGATCAAAACACCGAATACAGGTACAGATTGTTCATGCACCTCGTTGAATCCTAGGCCCGGTAGGGCAGGACCGCCCTGGCTACGAGACCAGGCGTTGACCGCGATATTGGCAGTGATGACCCCGAGCCATGAGAAGACTCTGGTCAAGGTGGGTCGAATGTCTGTCGGGATATGAAAAATGTCGTCGGTATGCGTATAGAGCAGCGGTGTTGACCAGTGCTCTCCCTCCAATATCGCCAACTCGTGGCGCGCTGCCGACAACGATGCCTGGGCCGTGTGACCCTGAGTGAGACGTTCATAGAAGGAGCGCGCAAATTCCACTGCGTGAGGGTCGGGAATGATCCTCTGCATGGCAATCACCGAAGCGACCCCGCCGCGTACCAGGGCGGACGCGACGCCAGCGAAGGCCTGTTCGCCGCCGTCGGCGCCGCCGCTGCAGGCATTGAGGACAACCAGACGCAATCCCGGATTGTTCAATAACCACTCGGCCAAGGATGCACCGGATACCCAATCCGCTACGTTGTCCCCGGACACTCGATCTACCTTTGAGCTTTTGTCTTTGATCAAGGCGATCTCACCAACGCCAGTGACCGGTGAAAAGCGCCCGTGGCCATCGAAGTGGAGAACATGCACGCCTTGATTCAGAGCCTTCCGAAGTTGGTCTCGAGTCGGATTGAGGAGATGGCTGATGACGATATTGGCTTGGGACCAACCGTCGTCCGGCTCGACGGCAGACGACAGGTCCAAGGTGGCAAGATTCGCGGGCGATGCAGCTACAGCTAAGACTTTGAGAACTTGGGGTAAACGGACGCGACGGACGGGGCCGTCGAAGCTTAGTAGTCGAACGATCGGGGTCTCCTCGCTCTGCGCGAGGTATCTCTTTTCGGGAGGCAGAGATGGATCACGCAGGGTCTCCCAAGGTAAGGTGGCGAGACGTGCCTGAGCGGGGTCGTCGAGCTCGAATTCGAACTGAATTCTCAGCGGTTTCTCGGTGCCGCTGGCAAGGCCGCGAGCCCGCTCGAACAATCGGTTGATCTCGCCATGAAAGACTGCCCGATAGAGGGCTTCTCCTCTCTCGGCCGTCTCGTTTTCGGCTTGTTGGCCCAACTGCTGGTGCACCTTGGCGACGACGTGACCGATCTCCCCAGAGCGCCAGACCTCGCGGTCATCGGGAATGAACGACCTGGCCTGCGCGAGCCAAGGCTCGAGGGCCTCGAGGTCGCAAGGCTCTGTAGCTTGTCCTACCGTCGAGTTGAGCCGGACTCGGTACCGACCCTCTTCGGGCTCGCTGAAATGAAGATTGAAAGTGAGTTGCTCCATATCTCCTCCAAGGGCGAGAGCGTCAACAACGAATCGAGAGTCTGCCAGATGATGCTGGCACGATTCACCCGAATCGCAGGAACCGCTGGGTGTTAGCCGATGATGGCTGTGACGACTTCAGCATCGACGGACATCGTGGCTGTTACCACCAACGTTAGCTGGTTCGACTCAGCGAAGATCTTCTTGGCTTCGAGCATCGGCTTTGTGACTCTTAGTTCAACTCCAGCTGGTTTTTCGGAGGTCCGCATCGCTTTCAAGATTTCTGTCTCGATATAGTCCGCCTCAGAATGGAAGTCGTAGCGAGAGTGCATCTCTAGCAACGTCTTGACCTCGGACTCAAACGCCACTGATAGTAAGTTCCATAGGTCGTTGTCGAGGATTCGGCTGAAGGCGACATCGTCGAGGAAGACGGTGTGGCCATCTGGGGCCAGTAGAGGGCGTGCTGTCAAGAATACGGTTCCGCTGACCGAGAATAGGCGCCCGGGGATTTCAGCGGTGAAACTCAAAGCGAGCGTGATCTTGTCTCCTGACGGGTAAGTCTCGACATCGAGAATAGTCAACGTGCCAGCTTTTGCTGAGCTGGCGAGATCGAAAGTCCTATTCGATAGCTGTTGCCTGACTATTGAGGTCAGCTGATCGAACGTCACTCTTATGGGAAGCTCGAGAGAGATCTGCCCGGGAGTCCAGGGTTTTCCCTGGAGGTCTGGCAGGCTCGTGGAGACTTCCGTTGAAGTCTCCGTGGTCTCCACGCTTGTACTGGCCTCGAGTCTGGTTGCGACCCCCAACCGACTGCTTTCGATGTTTACTCCTGAGAACCCAAACGATTTCGGGACGAGGTTTATGAACAGTCGCTCCTCTCCGGGCAGCTCGAGTGGGAACGAATATGTGCGCCAGAGTACCGAAATCAACTCTCGAAACTTTTCACAACTTAGTATCCTGGAAAGGATTTTATCTATGTCTTTCTTAAGGTCGCTGATCAGCTCGTTCGCTTTGGAGGACATATCAATATATATATTGTCAACGATCTCGAGTCGTGCGTTCGTCCGCCATTCGTGTGATACCGAGAGTTTCGCCACGGGGCACCAGTTCTGGTCGAGGTCGACGTTGATGTCGACGAATGCAGTGAGGCTGCCATCAAAGTTCTTCTTGTGTAGTTTCAGGAACTCGGCGCCGGAGCCGCGCAGGCCAGCGTTTCCCTGCCGCAGGGCTGTCGACAAAGTTCATTTCAGGAGTAGCTTCCCCATTTCCCTACCGGAGCTTGCCTTTTAGGTTGCTGATTGCCAGATTATGTCATGGAGGCTCGAGCTTCACGTTGGAAGAGCGTTTGCCCGAGCGTGAGCGAATCGTAGGTTACCCGCGCTCATCAAAGCTGAGAGCTCAGATGGCCGCTGGGAAACCGCGTGCGCCCGAGCGCTCGAATTCACTCGCAAGGGGATTTACTCATTCGGCTGGAAGACCCAATGGCCGAATCGCGAACCCTGTGTGATTTCACCCGCCGTAAGGTCCGAGAACTGGCGCCGAACTCACTTCAAGTCGACGATCCGAATCACCGCTCGGCCTTCTGCTCGGCCGACCAACACGATCTCGGGCTCAGGGTCACCATCAAGATTCATCAGCCGCGGACGTGTGGCTAGACCGTGGGTCTCGCCGCTGCTGCCGTCGCTCGAGACGTTGATCGAAATCTCGACGGAGCCGCTGTCCCACTCAGTGAGAGCTAGGCTTTGCCACGGCTCTTTGGCTACGACCTGGCGTTTGTGTTTCGGTAGAGCAGGGTGGATGCGGAGAGTTTCGTCCGCGACCACCAATAGATCGGGCACTCCGTCGCCGGTGAAGTCGGAGGTCATGTCCCAGTTGGCTGCCTCGGCTTCGAATTTGGTGACTTTCGAGCGGGTTTCGAACCGACCGCCTCCACGGCCGGGGTAGAGCTCGACTTTGAGCTTGCCGGCGCCGAGACCGTCGGGTTGGATCAGCAGCAGATCGTCTTTGCCGTCGCCGGTGAGGTCGAGGATTCTGGGCTTCACGGCGTACCAATTGCGAGTGACGGTTTCAAAGCTGGCGACCGGTCGACGGCCGGCCCGGGTGCGATCCGGTTGCAGCAGGAAAACGCGGACCTTGAGCTTTTCGAAGATGCCGAGCTTGTCACCGCGGGTGGTGGCGACGATGAGGGCGAGTTGACCGTCGATTCGAGTGTAGCGAAAATGATTGACGTCCTCTGGGGCGTCGAATCGACTCCAACTCTCTTGCCAGGGATCCTCGGTTTCGCCGTCGGCAGTGGCTGATTCTGAGGCGGTCTGGTTGGGATCAATCAACAATGTGCGCAGTCTAAATTTGTCCGTCGCTTGAGGATCGGTCGCGAACAGCAGTTCGTCCCCAGGCACCCGGCGGACGGCGGGGCTCCACAGCTCCAACCGACGCGATTTACGGCGTGCTTGCACCGGCAGACTGATGTCACGGGTGAGGGTGAGAGGAGTCCCTGAGTATTGCCTGAGTCTTCCAACTTCAGGAAAAATCAGCAACTCGTCGGTGACAAGTCCACGACTCGCCAGAGTGCCGAGGCTCAAACCTTCCGCCTCGAGCACGGTTTCGAGCCGACCCGTGTTGCTGTAGCGGTGGATCTTGCCGGCTTCGCTGATCCAAAGCTCGGCGCCACGGGCGTGGAGCCGGTTCGCCTTCTTGGGCAGACCAGCGAAGACTGGGGCCAGATCCGTCTCGCGACCATGCAGTCGATAGAGCAGCCGGGGACCTTTGAGCGCGGTCTCGTCACTTAGCAGAACGGCGAGCCCAGCGCCGTTTTGCCCGCCCTCCGGTTGGTCCGCGCCAGCGGGCCAGGGGGTGACGTGCAACGCTCGTCCCGGCAGCACAACCTGGGTCACGGTGGCCCAGGGAAGTTCCTGCAAGATCATCTCGACGGGTGGTGGCTCAGGTTTGGGAACGTCGTCTTTTGCCCAAGCTGGTAGGGCACAGAGGGTGGTGGTGAGCGAGATGGCGGCGATGGATGCGGTGACTTTGCGCTGGGTCATCGTCCGCCCTCCTGCTGACTGAGGTAGAGATCGAGGCGCACCGGCGGGGTGACGCCAGCCTCCTCGATCTTGTTGGGTTGCACGATCAACAGATCGGAGAAGCCATCAGCATCGAAGTCGTCGATGCGCACCAGCGAAACGTTCTTCGGCTCCTCCTTCAAACGCACGGTGAGGTCAGGTTTGGCCGCGTAGTTGCAGCCCTCCCGTCCGCTATGGATGGTGACGTCCTTGCCGCGACCGAGCTGCACGAAGTCGGCCTTGCCATCACCGTCGAAGTCGC
>JAJCXQ010000457.1 GCA_029263355.1 Acidobacteriota bacterium
GTGGTGCCAGAAAACCTTCAGGCTCCGCTGCGCTTCATGGCGCTCGAGACCGGTGGGCGAGCGATCGTCAACCAGAACGAAATCTTGCCAGCCCTCGAGAAGGCATCACAAGACTTCCGGTCGTTCTACTCTCTCGGAATCGCCTCGAGCGGCGCCGACTTGGGGCGGTACCACAAGGTCGATGTCAAGCTCAGCGAGCGCCGAAAGGGCCTAAGGCTCAGGCATCGAGCAGGATATCGCAGCAAGACGACGGACACCCGCGTCCGAGAAAGCCTGCGTTCGGCGTTGCTGTACTCCCACGAGGCGAATCCCGACGACGTCAAGGTGGTCTGGGGACACCCCGAGCCCCATGGCGACGATGGCTACTTCGTGCTGCCGTTTCAGATCAAAATTCCTCTCCGCGACGTCGTTCTGCTGCCGACTCGGAATGGCCAGCACGAGTTACGCTTGAAGCTCTATGTTGGCGCGGTAGGTGAAGACGGTGAGACGTCGGATATCGACGCCTCACCGATCGGGCTCCGCCTCGCGGACGAAAACGTCGAAGCGGCCAAGAAAGAGTCCTTCGTCCACACCCACAAGCTGCTACTCAGCCCGGGACGCAAGAAGGTAGGCGTGGCGGTACTCGACCTCGTCGGACGCGATGCTTCAGTCGTAACGAGGTCGGTCCAGGTAGGCCCGGTTGTGGACAAGAAAGGTTAACCTGCTACTCGATGTAGCTCATCATCTCTTTGGCGGTTGCTGCTTCGGGATCGTCTGGCGCCATGGTGATGAACTTCTGGAGCGCCGCCTTGGCCTCGACATTCTCACCTCCCGAGAGGTGATTGAGCCCGATGAAGTAGTAGGCTTTGGCCAAGCTGGGGTCGATCGTTAGGGCCCGACGAGACAGGGCGACCGCCTTCGCGGTGTGTCCTCCGTTCCACAACTCCGCCGCCTGCTCGACCAACTTCGAGCCACCAAAATCAGGGTCAACCGCGGCCAATCGCGGTGCAATCTCGGCCAGCTCCTCGGTCCGATCCAGAGCATCGTAGGCGTCGTAGAGCACCCGCAAAGTACGAATGTCTTCGGATCCTTGGGCTAACGCCCTCTCAGCGGCTGTCGCCGACGCTTCATGGTTACCCTTGGCGAGTTGCAGCGTCGCGATGGCGAGGTGAGCATCCACCAGCGAGGGATCGAGCTCGGCCGCCTCTTGGAACTTGCTTAAGGCCGTTTCCTTGTCCCCGGCTTGAAACGCCTCGCCGCCTTCGTTGTAGATCCGCTTGGCAGAGGCCACAGCCCCCTCGGCTTCGTCTAGGGTCGCAGCGATTGCTTCTGCTTCTTCGTTCTTACCCAGGGCTCGCAGTGCCTGGTACTTTACCCGCAAGGGCTCGGCGCGGCTGACGTCCTGCCCAAGAGCGCGGTCGGCGGCTTCGACGGCGGGCGCATACTCGCCTTGATCGAGCAACACCTGAGCTAAACCAACATAGGCAGGGCCAAGCTCCGGATCGGCCGCCACCGCCTCCTCGTACTTGCTGCGAGCGACGGCCAAATCCCCTTCACGCTGAGCCTTCAAACCGCCATTGAAGGCGCCGACGGCGGCGTTGGAGGTCCCGGTCAATACCGCGGACAGATCACCATGGCTCTCGATCACCTGGGTTTCAGACTTCTCTAAAACGTAGCGTTCACGCATCTGCTGCGTCGATGACGGTGACATGGGCTGCGTGACGCTGCCGTAGCCGGGCTTCTCGAACAGAATTTCGTATTTGTATTGCAGCTGAGTGGACTGGAAGCGCAGCTTGAACTGCCCCTTCTGGTCGGTGGTCAACGTCTTGCGGAACGACGTCAACTCTTCAGAGCTCACCGTGACTTTGACGCCGGTGATCGGATTGTTGTCGCTATCGACAACGGTGCCGCGGAGCAAGCCGGTCTGCGCCAAGCTGGGGGTCGCGAGAAGGGCGAGAAGTGCTCCAGCAATCAGGGTCTGGCTTGGTCGGAACATAAAATCGGTCTCCGAGGTTGTGGAAAAATCGCACGGCTTGCAAGTGTTACTATATCGAAGCGGACCACTGTTCGCCGCCCGCCAAACATACTCCCGCACCACGCTCGACAATACGTGAGGTTGCTGTTGAATATTCGATCTCTGTTCCGTCACTCTGCCCGCCCCACCGCTCTGGTTGACTTGGGAAGCACCCTACGCGGTGCCTTTGCGAGCGCCTTTTGTGTTGCCGTCTGCCTGATGATACTGCTGACTGCGGATCCAGCCGCAGCACAAGACGCAGACACGCCACTCGCCGACGTGTTCACCGAAGAAGTGAGCGTCCGGGTGATCAACATCGACGTCGTGGTCACTAATCGTTCGGGAAAGTCCGTCCCCGGGCTCAACCGCGATGACTTCGAACTCCGACTCGACGGCGAGATCTTGCCGATTTCCAACTTCTACGCTCAGACCCACGAGGCTACCCAACGCCGTTCGACGCGTGACACGGATGCCCAACGCGATCCGTCGTTCCGCTCTCTAGAAGAGATTCAGTCCGGCTCCACCCGCCGAACCCATGTCGTGATTCTGGTAGATCATACGCGGTTGAGCTCCTCGCATCGGAAACGAGCCTTCATCGCGCTCAAAGAAGCCATCGACAGCCTCGGTCCTGATGATCTGGTGTCGGTTGTCGGTATCGAGGCAGGACTCGTCTTCTACTCCGACTTTCTTTTTGACCGCGCCGCGATCGACCGAATTCTCGACGATGTAAAGCGGGTTTCGTTTCGCAATGAAGTGATCGAGATCGAGCGCCGACAGATCTTCGGCGAGCTCGAGCGCGGCTCGAGTGGCGGTATACAGGCACGAGCGTCCCAAGCCGAAGATCAGCAGATCAACGCCAGAATCCGCGCCTACGCCACCCAGGAATTCGACCGCGGTATTCAGTCGCTGCGTCAGATCGAGACGGTGGTATCGACGATGGCTGGCATACCAGGACGCAAAACTCTGCTTTACCTGAGTGAAGGGATCCCGACCCGACCTGGCGAAGGCCTGTACGTCGAATTTCGCAACCGGTTCGCTGGCCCCGAGCGCGGCTTACGGCATACCGATTTCAACAACGACTACACCCGGGCTGTCGGTAACTTCGATCTCACTCCCCCCATGGAGAAGCTGGCGGATGCCGCCAACCGAGCAGGTGTGACCATCTACAGCATCGACGCCAACGGTAATCACGGCGGTGATATCCGCTCGGCGCTCACCGAGCAGGGCGCAACCTCGGAGGCAATCTCGACCGTTGAGGAGAACTACCGGGCGCCTCTCGAGTACGCCTCGAAGGCCACCGGTGGTCGGCTGCTGCTGTCTTCCGGCAAGCTGGCAGATCAGCTGGTTGGATTGGTCGGCGAGCTACGGACATTCTACTCTCTCGGCTTCACTCCCCCCGCCGATTGGGAACCTGGTTCGAAACACAACGTCAAGGTCAAAATCAAAGGCGAGCGCTACCGGGTGAGTCATCGTGACGGCATCCGGCTCCCCAAAGCGGACGAACGTGAGGCTGGCGCTACGGTCGCCGCCCTGATGTATCAGACCCTCGACAATCCGCTCGATATCCGCGTCAAACCTGGTTTCGAGGTACCGCGAGAAGACAATGCTGCGGTGCTGCCGATCAACATCGAGATTCCGATCAGCAAACTTGGTTTTCTCCCCAAGGACAATACACAGTCCGGATCGCTCTCGATCTACGTCAGTACCAAAGACGCCAAGGGCAACGCAGGCAAAGTTCAGAAAATCCCCTTTCACCTTGCCATTCCCGACGACAAGATGGCTGAGGCGGTCAAGAATTCCGCCCACTACCCCCTGCCTCTCGTCCTCAGGCAGGGCGACCAACAAGTTGCGATCGGCGTGCGTGACAACGTCAGCGGCCAATTTTCCGCCGTCCGCCTCGACATTGCGCAGTATTCGCAGTTCTGAGACAGAACTGATTTTGTCAGAGTCGCTATCGCATGTTGGGGCGCACAGCGCTCGTCCACGGTCCCGGCTTCGGCGGCCAAGATGCCGGCGAGGCCTGAGTCGGAATTCTGGCCGCCCCCTTTGGATTAGGGGGACTGAGGGGGATTTTCTGACGGCCTCGCCGAGC
>JAJCXQ010000458.1 GCA_029263355.1 Acidobacteriota bacterium
AGCTCGGTCAAAGCGAGCTTGACGATCGCTACCGTGCCACGGGATCGCAAACTCTGGGCCGCCCGAACGAACGAAGGCTGAAGGTGGCGCGGCTCAACCAAACGCAGGAGAGTTGCCTTAGGATCGGCACTCGAGACCACCGTCTCGGCCGGGATCTCCTCTCCTCCCACCAACGCCACCCCACGGACCTTGCCGCGGGCACTCAAGATGCGCTCGACATCGGCACTCGTGCGGATCGTCGCGCCGGCTGCTTCAGCTGCTCGGCGCAGCGCATCGGTCAACGCCCCGGTACCTCCGATCGCCAGTTGTGGATAGCCGACGGCGCCGCGACAACCTCCGACCCGATGAAACAAAAGATTCAGGGCGCTTCCGGGCGAGCGCGGACCGAGCCAGCTGCCGGTGATCCCTCCGGCGCCGATCGCCGCTCTGAGCGCATCATCCTCGAATCGCTCGCCAACAACATCGGCAATCGGCATCGGCAGGAAACGCATCACCTCCCGTAGCTCTCGAGCCCCGAGTCGCCGCAACAGCCAACCGGTCCGCAGCAACTCTAGAACTCCGCCTAGACCAGGCGTCTCGAGCTCGGGTAGCGGCTTCCTCAGGATCGGAGCAAATGCCTCGCCCAGCCGACGAAGAAAAGCGTCGAAGGTCGCGAACGCTTGGCCATCGGCTGGCGAACAATGTGTGGTGGCACACCAGCTCGAGACGTCAAACTCTCCGTCTATTGGCGGCAGATACAGCGCGTCACCGTCATCGCGAGGAACGAGCACGCCAGCGCTGGGCAAGAGCTGTAACCCATGTTCTTCCAGCTTCAACTCAGCTGTAATCGCAGGATCGAACATTTCCACGCCTGGGAAGGTCGCGGAGCAGCGGAACCCCGGAAAGAACTCCTCGGTCACAGCACAACCGCCCGTGACGTCTCGGCGTTCCAATACCAACACCGAACGCCCAGCTCGCGCCAGGTAGGCGGCGCACACCAGCCCATTGTGCCCCGCGCCGACAATCACCGTGTCGAAGGTACTAGCCATGTTTCACATTCACTACTCGTTGTCGCCGGGGCTTCTGCTCATCAACGTGAAGCCGTGAGGTTATAAGAAAGTGCCAACATCGACACGTCGCAAGCTCGTGCATCCATGAAAATCATGATGGCTTCACCGCAACCTGTTGACCCGTATCTGGCAACGTCCTGAACCACAACGGCTTGCGCGGTATCAGGCCGGCGTCGCTCTGCCAGCTGGCGATTTCTTCGAAGCTCCAAGACCCAGCATGGCTGGTCAGTGCAAAGTACAAACTACTCAGGCCGCCAAGCTGCCCGCTGCGCTCACCTCGGCCACTAATTTCCTGTACGACCAGGACTCCGCCTGGCCGTAAACTATGAGCCAAGCGGGCCACCAGATCTCGGTTGGTCGCAGCATCGAAATGGTGCACGAGCTGAGCCAACAAGATCACGTCGTAGACTTCGTGTCCCAGGTCTTCGGTGCGCGCATCACCCACCCGGTGCACAACTCTGTCACCCATGTCCTCGGCGCCCAACAACGGAGCAGCGTGTTCAACCGCCGCCGGTAGATCCAAGACTTCGGCTCGGAGCTGAGGGTAACGCCGACAGAAAACCACCGACAGATAGCCGTGAGAACCTCCCACATCGAGCAGACGACGCGCCCCCTTCGGTACTCGAACCCGACGAACGGTCTCGGGAGCAGCAAGCCGCGCCAGGGAACGCATTCCGCGTTGGTACAGCTGCCATTCGTCAGTCGACATCATGGCGTGGAAGTCAAGCGGCGTGCCGTGTTTTATGAAGTCATCGAGACGAGCGATCCAATCCCACTCCAGGAACCGAAACAGCAAGCTATCGCGCAAAGACCGCGGGCTACTTTTGAGCAACCATCTACGGGTCAAAGGCGTAAGGAGAAAACGACCGTTCTCGATCCCCACATACTCGGCTTTCGCCAGCGTCTCGAGCAGAGTCTTGGTCGCACCGGCATGGGTACCGCAACGGTTTGCTACTCCCGCTGCGTCCAGTGCCCGGGGCGCCAAAACCTCGAACATATCGTACTTGGTGGCCACCATCAGGGCTCGCGCCAGCAGCAGGACCGGATGGGTCACCAGCAGAGGCGTCGGCACCTGGCCCATGGCCAAGACGGCCCGCTCGGCCAAGTTCTCGGGTTCGACTCCGATCCGCAATAGCCGCTCCAACTAGGCGCGATCTGCCAAGATTCGCTGTGCCGCCAAACGTCCCGGAGCCGCCATCACGCCACCCCCCGGATGTGTTCCGGAGCCGCACATGTAGAGGTGTCGAATCGGCGTCTGATAATCCGCCCAACCGGCCGCAGGACGAAGGAAAAACAACTGTTCGAGTGTCAGCTCACCATGAAAGATATTGCCTTGGGTCAAACCGTAACGCTGCTCCAGGTCCCAGGGAGAAAGTACTTGCCGATGGAGGATGATGTCTTTCAAGTTGGGAGCGTATTCGGCGAGGGTATCAACCACCGCATCGCCAAACGCTACACGCTGGTCCTCCCAGCTCCCTTCAGCGAGCTCGTAGGGCGCGTATTGCACGAAAATCGACATGACGTGTTTGCCCGGCGGGGCGATCGACGGATCAATCAGGCTTGGGATGAGGATGTCCATATACGGTCGCCGCGAGAAGCGTCCGTACTTCGCGTCGTCATAGGCGCGCTCCAGGTAGTCGATCGAAGGACTGATCGAGATCGACCCCTTGAGATGGGCCTCGGTCGAATACCCGGTCCAGGACTTGGCGTTTCGTAAACACGTAAAGTCCGGCAAAGCGTCGAGGGCCAGATTGACTTTGCCCGACGAGCCACGGATCTTGTAACGAGCGATCTGCTCGCGAAAAGCCGGATCGAGGTGCTCGGCAGCTGTTAGCTTCTCGAACGTCAGCTTGGGGTCAACACCCGAGACGACCGTTCGGCAACGAATCTCCTCGCCGTCTTCGAGCACCACGCCGCGGGCCCGACCGTGCTCGATCGAGATCTCCGCGACCGAAGCTTCGGTCCGAATCTCGACCCCGGCCGCCAGCGCTGCCCCGGCAAACGCGTTCGCCACCCCGCTCATGCCACCGCGGGGGAATCCCCAAGCCCGGAACTGACCATCGAGCTCACCCATGTAGTGATGCAACATGACGTAAGCAGAGCTCGGCGTCCGCGGCCCGAGACAGGTACCGATAATGCCACTCGCCGAGAGCGTCGCGCGCAACCCTTCGGTCTCGAACCAAGACTCGACAAAGTCCGCCGAGCTCATGGTCATCAACTTGGCGAGGTCATAGAGGTGAGCGCGACTATTGCCGAAACTTCGACCAACCTCCAACAGACGCCGGAGCTGGCCCGGCCTGAACGAGGTTGGATCCGGTGGCGCGACGCTGAGGATCGGCCTCACCGCATGCGCCAAGTGGTAAAGCAGGTTGCCGAACTCCGAATAGGCATGGGCGTCCGCAAGAGAATGTCGCTCGAG
>JAJCXQ010000459.1 GCA_029263355.1 Acidobacteriota bacterium
TCCGGAGAACCTCTGGGAACCAATCTGTTACGTGAGGCGGGAACTGGTGCCGCGTTGGGTGCAGCTGGTGCGGGCCTTGCCACAGTGGCTGTGAAGGGTTTTCGGAGACTTAGGCAGGTGCGCCGAGCCGCGAGGGCGAGAAGTCTGGAAGAATCTAAACAAGTCCTTCTTCGTGCTGGTCGACAGCTAGATAAGAATGGCCTTACGAAAGCTGGCCGTGCGTTACAGAAACACGGCGATAGGCCGGGTAGTGTTTTCCCACGGTCAACGGGTAGCCTAGAAGCACGAAACGCTCAGGGGCAGCGAGTTCTCGAAGAAATATTGGAGAGCACGAACCAAACAACCCGTCCTAATCGCTTCGGAGGGTCGGATATCTTCGACACCATAACCGAACGCGGCGTGCGTTTCGATGGGCAAGGAAATTTCATAGGATACTTAGAACCATGAAGAAATCAGGCCGCTACACTTTCATTATTGCAAGCGACGGGGAGCTTGATCACCTCTGTGCTGAAATCTACTACGATGACAAATACATAGCTCGAATCAGCCAAGAGCAAGGCCCTCAGCAGAAAGTACTTGAATTTCCCGGACCAGGGCTGGTTGAAGATGTCATCGTGCGTTCAGTTGACCTAGCGGGATTTAGGCGGGCACTTGTATTGGCCGAGCGAAAGCTGGCCGGAGAGTAGAGTGGATTGAAGGTAACTCCTCGCCCTGCCCGGCAAGACCTGAGAAGCTGAAGTGACCCAGTGGGTCAAAGTCCCAACATGGCAAGAGCCAGAGCCATGAGTCTGAGGAGGCGCGCTTAAGGCGAAAGCCGAAAGTCGAGCAGCGTGTGAGGGAGGAGCTTGAGAAGACGGTCCGGGATGCGTGCTCGCGTCCCCTCAGATTGCTGCCGTGGCGCAGGGGATGCTATCGGGCGAAGCGGAGCGATACGGATCGCTCCGCTACTAAATACACTTCAAGCGCTCAAATACTGTTCAGACGGCCGCCGTCGACCGGCAGGCTGACGCCACGAAGGTACGACGCCTGGGGTGACGCCAGAAAGGCGATGACCGCTCCCAGCTCTGCGGGCTGGGCGATTCGACGCTCGGGAATGGTGCTCTCCCAATTCGCTTGAATGGCTTCAGCGGTGGTGCCGGTCTGTTCGGCCATCTGGTGCTGGAGGGACCGCAGCCGGTCGGTGGCGGTGAGTCCTGGCAGCAAGTTGTTGATCGTAACGCCGGGGGGCAGCTCGCGCGACAGGGTCTTGGCCCAGGACGCGACGGCGCCGCGGGTGGTGTTGCTGACCCCCAATCCGGGGATCGGTTCGCGGACCGAGGTCGAGATGACGTTGATGATTCGGCCGTAGCCAGCGCGCTGCATGCCGTCGAGGGTCAGCTGAACCAACAGATGGTTGACCAGCAGATGGCGACCGAAGGCGGCGAGGAATTGCTCCTCTTGGGCTTCGAGTATCGGCCCCGGCGCCGGCCCACCCGAGTTGTTGATCAGGACGTGGACCGCTCCTTCGCGTTGGATGAGACCCTCGACCGCAGTTTTGAGCCGCGGTCGGTCATCGTGGTCGGCGACGACGAAACGAGCCCGCGGTGAGCCTGCACGTTCGAGCTCGGGCATCAAGCTCTCGAGGGCATTGCGCGACCGGGCGAGGGCGGTGACCTCGGCGCCGAGCCCAGCGATAGCGAGCGCCGCGGCGCGGCCGATCCCGGTGCTGGCGCCGCAGACCAACGCATGACGCGAGCTCAACGCCCCGGGTGGATCGATCGGCGGGTCAGCGCCCGGGCGCGTGGTTTCGGCAGGGTAGTTCATCGGCATAACATGGCATCCTCATCGAGGTCCGGGAAGGGTTGTACAAGAGCGAAACTTTGCTTTCCCCACTGTGGCAAATCGGCTAGGCTCATCAAGATCGGTTGCGGGCCGGTCGCTATCTGGCGACCGGCCGCATCGCTTCAGAAGCATACCTTTTCAGAAAGCATACCCGGAGTGGCGAAATCGCCGAATATCTCCGGGCAGGGGAGATGGGCCATGAGCCCCGCATTCGAAGACAAGCAGCTCTTGATCGATCATCTCGTCGAGCGGTCGCTGGTGATCGCGGCCGACGCTGAGGCGGGCGTCGAAGCGTTCGTTCGGCATTGCTGCGAGGATCTTTCACCCGAAGAGTTGAGCCATGCCGAAGGTGATCATCTGGTCAACGCCATGCTCGAGCTGTTGGCGCTGGGCCGGCAGCGCGCTGTCGGCAAGCTGCGGCTTCGCATCCTGAACCCCGAGGCTGATGCTGAGGGGCCAAGCGTCGACCGCACGGTGATTCAGGTGGTCGGCGACGATATGCCGTTTTTGGTCGATTCGACCATCGAAGAGCTCAATCGGCGGGACCTCACCGTCCACATGACCATGCACCCCCAGATCTCGACGCGCCGCGATGCCGATGGCAAGATGGTAGAGATCGTGCGCCGCGGACTGGACGGTGAAGACATCGTCAGCGAGTCCTTCATGTATTTCGAAATCGACCGCCAGACCTCTCCCAGCGTGCTGGTTGATCTCGAAACCGCGCTGCGCCGGGTGTTGGGAGATGTCGAGGCCGCGGTCGAGGACTGGCAGCCGATGCGGGGCGTCGCGGAGCGAGTTCTGCAAAGCCTCGAAGACTCACCGCCACCGCACGCCAACGACGACACCGAAGAGGTGTTGGAGTTTCTGCGTTGGGTTTATGACGACCACTTCACCTTCCTGGGTTATGTCGAATACGAGCTCGAGATCGCGGACGACGCGGAATATCTTAGGCCGTTGCCCAAGACGGGCCTCGGGCTGTTGCGGCGACTGTCCTTGGGTGAGCGTGCCATCAGCGACAAGCCATTGACCTCCGAAGCGGTGAGCTCGCTCCACGGCGAAGGCCTGGTAAGGATCTCGAAGACTCACTCCAAAGCGACGGTGCATCGCAACGTCCACATGGACTTGATCGCGATCAAACACTTCGACGACCAAGGCCAGCTGCGTGGTGAGCATCGTTTTCTAGGGCTGTTCACGTCGATGGCCTACAGCATCGCCGTCGGCGAAATTCCGTTGGTTCGGCGCAAGGTGGCGCGGGTCATCAATCGGACGCGCTTTCCGCCGGTTGGCCACAGCGCCAAAGCCCTGCGTCACATCGTCGAGAACTATCCTCGGGACGAGCTGTTTCAGATTTCGGAAGCGGATCTCTACCGTTTCGCGTTGCGTATTCTGGCGCTACAACTGCGGCCGAGACTGGCTCTCTTGGTGCGGCGAGACGAAGAGGGATGTTTCGTCTCCTGCATGGTGTACGTGCCTCGCGAGCGGCATTCCACTCGCTTGAGGATGAGCATTCAAAAGATCCTCGAGCGGGCGTTCTCCGGTCAGGTCTCGGTCTTCAACACCCGCATATCCGATCGTCCGCTGGCGCAGCTCCACTTTGTTGTCCGCACCCAGCCGGGGGCCAGCGAGGTCGACGTCGCGGCGGTTGAAGCCGAGCTCGTGGAGGCCGCCCGGTCGTGGAGTGACCGCCTCAAGCAAGTGTTGGGTGGCGCCCGCGGAGAGGAGACCGGTCTCCAGACTTGGCGCCGCTACGGCGAGGCTTTCCCGAGTGCTTATCTCGAGATGTTCACCGCCGCGGACGCCGCGCGGGATATCCCGATCATCGATCGAGTGCTCGAGACCGGCAAGCTGGGGCTGCGACTCTATCGCCGCCAAGGCGCCGTCATCTCCCGTTTCCACCTACGGGTCTTCGAGCTGGCGATCCCGGTGCCGTTGTCGAGCCTGATGCCGATGCTCGAGAACATGGGCCTGCTGGTCAACTCCGAGATTCCCTTCGAGGTGCGACCGGCGGGCGCCTCCAACCCGTTGTGGGTGCGCGACTTCGAGCTCGTCGCCGACGATGTGGACGTTGATCCCGAGGACGCCCAAGTGCGTTTCGAGGACGCCTTTTCGCGCGTGTGGACCGGGGAGCTCGAGAACGACGGTTTCAATCGTCTCATCCTGCGGGCCGGCTTGGCTTGGCGTCAAGTGGTGGTGTTACGTGCCTATTATCGCTATCTGCGCCAGATCGGTTTCAATTTCAGTCTGCTCTACGTAGCGAAGACGCTGGCGAAACATCCCGAGATCGCACGACTGCTGGTTGAGCTTTTCGACACCGTTTTCGATCCGCGACGCCAGGGCGTCGAGGAGGTCACCGACGGTGACGATGAGTCGGCAGGCGCCGCGCTGGCGGGCGCCGCGCTAGCGGGCAGCGTTGGCAGCGAAGGTGATCGGGTCGTGCAGCAGATCCGCCGTGCCCTCGACGGCGTCCAGAGTCTCGACGAGGATCGCATCCTGTGGCGGTTCCTGAACATGATTCAGTCGACGCTGCGCACCAACTTTTTTCAGTCGGACGCCGACGGACGCCCCAAAGGTTACCTGTCCCTCAAGCTCGATGGCCAGCGGGTGCGTGAGCTGCCGGCGCCCCGACCGATGTTCGAGATCTTCGTCTACTCGCCACGGGTCGAGGCGGTCCATCTGCGTGGCGGGCCGGTGGCGCGAGGCGGCATCCGCTGGTCGGATCGACGGGAAGACTTCCGCACTGAGATTCTGGGCCTGGTGAAGTCGCAGATGGTCAAGAACGCGGTCATCGTGCCGGTTGGCGCCAAAGGCGGTTTCATCGTCAAGCGGCCACCAGCGTCGGGTGGTCGCGAGGAGATCCAGGAAGAGGGGATCCGGTGTTATAAAACGATGATCACCGCCCTGCTCGAGATCACCGACAATCGGCAAGGTGACCAGATCGTGCCGCCCGCTGATGTCGTGCGTCTCGACGGCGACGACCCCTACTTGGTGGTCGCCGCCGACAAGGGAACCGCCACCTTCTCCGATATCGCCAACGGCATCTCCCAGGCCCACGGATTCTGGCTCGGCGACGCCTTCGCCTCCGGTGGTTCTGTAGGGTACGACCACAAGAAGATGGGCATCACAGCGCGCGGCGCCTGGGAATCGGTCAAACGACATTTCCGTGAGCTGGGACGCGACATCCAGAGTGAGGCCTTCACCGCCATCGGCGTCGGCGATATGGCGGGTGATGTGTTCGGCAACGGCATGTTGCTGTCCGAGCACACCTGCCTGGTGGCGGCGTTCAACCATCTCCACATCTTCATCGACCCGGATCCCGACCCGGCGGTGTCCTTTGCCGAGCGCCGCCGGCTCTTTGAGCTGCCACGCTCGAGCTGGCGAGACTACAACCCTGCATTGCTGTCGCCAGGCGGCATGGTGTGCGATCGTCACGCCAAGTCGGTGACGGTCAGCCCGGAGGTGCGGGAGCTGCTCGCTCTCACCGACGACACTCTCACCCCAGACGAATTGTTGCAGGCGATCCTACGCGCCAAAGTTGATTTGTTGTGGTTTGGCGGTATCGGTACCTTCGTCAAGTCGAGCCTAGAAAGCAACACCGATGTCGACGATTACTCCAACGACCGGGTGCGAGTCGACGCCACCGAGCTCGGTTGCAAAGTGATCGGTGAGGGCGCCAATCTTGGTGTGACCCAATCTGGGCGGATCGAGTTCGGGCTCGCTGGCGGCAGCGTCAACACCGACTTCATCGACAACTCTGGGGGCGTCGATTGCTCCGATCACGAAGTCAACATCAAGATTGTGCTCGACGAGGTGGTGGCGGCCGGTGAGTTAACCCTCGAGTCGAGGGATCGTCTGCTCGGCGAGATGTCCGACGAGGTCGCCGAACTGGTGCTGCTCGACAACTACCAGCAGACCCAGTCGATCTCCGTCACCCAGGCTCAGGGTTCGCCGCTGCTCGACGAGCACGCGCGCCTGATGCGGATCCTTGAGCGTGCCAACATGCTCGATCGTCGGCTGGAAGTTCTGCCCGACGAGGTCACGCTCAGCGATCGTCGTCAGCGCAAGAAAGCGCTCACTCGTCCCGAGATCGCGGTGTTGTTGGCCTACAGCAAGATCTATGTTTTTAATGAATTGTTGGATTCCAGTCTGCCGGACGAGCCGCTGCTGGTCGAGGATCTGGTGCGTTACTTCCCGGCGCCGATGCGGCAGCGTTTTCGGTCGGCGATCGAGCGCCATCGTCTGCGCCGGGAGATCATCGCTACCACCGTCACCAACAGCATCATCAACCGGGTGGGTCCCAACTTCGTCGTCCGTCTGGCGGAGGAGACCGGAGCCCAAGTCTCGGATGTGGCGCGGGCCTACACCGCAGCCCGTGACGTTTTTGCGATGCGTTCGGTGTGGGAAGAGATCGAGGCTCTCGACAACAAGCTGCCAGCCGATCAACAGAACAAGATGTGGCTCGACTCGATCCACCTGATCGAGCGCGCTACCCGCTGGTTCCTGCGTTACGGTGGCCGTCCCCTCGACATTTCGGCGTGCATCGAAGAGTTCGAGATGGACATCGTGGTGGTGGCGGCGCAGCTCGCCGACCTGTTGGCGCCCCGGGCCAAGGCCAAGGTGCGTCGACGCACTAAACGGTTGCGCGCGCAAAACGTGCCGCTCGAACTGGCAACCCGTCTCGCTGGCATGGACATCTTGCCCTCAGCCTGTGACGTGGCGCGTTGCGCTCGCGACTCCGGGGTGGCGGTGGAACGTGTCGGCAAGGTCTACTTTGCCGTCGGCGAACGTTTCGGCTTCGATCGTCTGCGCTATGCCGCACGTCGCCTGAGCGGCGAGAGTCCGTGGAAACAGGCGGCGGCCACCGCCAACATCGAAGATCTGTTGAGCCATCAGGCAGCCTTGGCTCGCCAGGTGGTGACTCGTCCGGGCAAGATCAAAGCCGCGATCACCGCTTGGGAGGACGAACGCCGTAAAGCGGTGCAACGACTCGACAACCTACTCGAGGACTTTGAAGCCGGTCCGATCGATCAAGCGATGCTGACGATCGCCGAGCGCGAGTTGCGGCGGCTGGTACAAGAGTCCTGACAGGGAATAAAGCGTGCTCTAAAGCCGTTGAAAAGTACGATCGTCCCGAGACCGAAGGCAGAGCTCGCGTCCTGCGAGCGTCCCTGCTCCAAAATGAAAAAAAGACGTTGGCATCAACCAACGGGAACCGACTGCTGGGAGGCCCGAACCCATGACGCAAAAAACCGACGCTCCAAAAAAGACGACCAAAGCCAAAGCCAAAGCCGAAAAGGTCGCAGAGGTCGAGACCGCCGAGGCGACAGCGGCGAAGGCAGAGGCTGGCACAACTAAAGCGGATACAGCTAAAGCGGACACGGCAAAAGCCGCCAAGCCCAAGACGGCCAAACCCAAAGCCACCAAGGCCGCCCCTAAGAAGTCCAAAGGCAAGTCGTACGAGTTCCAAGCTGAGACCCGCCAGCTGCTCGATATCGTCATCCACTCGCTGTATTCCAACAAAGAGATCTTCCTGCGGGAGCTGATCTCCAACGCCTCCGATGCTTGCGACCGGCTGCGCTTCGAGGCTCTTACCGAGCCCAAGCTGATGGACGGCGCCGAGACCCTCGAGATTCGCCTCGAGACCGATGCCGACGCCCGTACCTTGACCGTCTCCGACAACGGCATCGGCATGAGTCGCGACGAGGTGATCAGCAACATCGGCACAATCGCCAAGTCAGGCACCCGCGAGTTGATGCAGAAGCTGAAAGACGGCGAGACCGCGGAGTCCCTGGAGAACCTGATCGGCCAGTTTGGTGTCGGTTTTTACTCCGCCTTCATGGTGGCCACCAACGTCACCGTCGTCACCCGCCGCGCCGGTGAGGACAAGGCGACTCGTTGGGAGTCGAGCGGCGACGGCAAGTTCACCATCGCTGACGATAACCGCTTCATGCGCGGCACCACCATCACCTTGAATCTGAAGCCGGCCGACTCGGACAACGGCATCGATGACTACACCGACTTCCACACCTTGCAGCGCATCGTCAAACGTCACTCCGACTTCGTGACCTACCCGGTGATCACCAAGCACCAGCGCGAAGAAAGTGAAAAAGACGAAGAAGGCAAGGCGATCGAGGGCAAGACCACCACGGTGATCGAGGACAAAACCCTCAATTCGATGCGCCCGATCTGGACCCGGCCGGCCTCCGAGGTGACCAAGGAAGAATACGCCGAGTTCTACAAGCTCATCT
>JAJCXQ010000460.1 GCA_029263355.1 Acidobacteriota bacterium
CGAATGACCTTGCACTTCGAACACATACGTTTCACTGATGCGCGCACTTTCATCGCTTCACCTCTAGTGGTTCGCGGCCCATCATTTCAGCCGGTAGATGATTCGACCGCGGTTTAGATCGTAGGGCGAGAGCTCTACCAAAACGCGATCACCAGGCAGGATGCGGATGAAGTGTTTACGCATCTTTCCCGAGATGTGAGCCAGCACCAAGTGCTTGTTCTCGAGCTCGACCCGGAACATTGCGTTGGGCAGCGTTTCACTAACAACTGCCTCGACTTCTATTGCATCTTCTTTGGGCATAAACTCGTCCAGTCCTTCACATTCTCAGGCAATTTCAAGCCGATCTCTAGCCTACTTCTGCCCCTATCGAGGCTTTGACTTGGCGGGCGACTTCTTCGATCGGCTGATCACCACTGATCCGGCGAAGAAGCCCCTTGACTTCGTAAAAGTCGATCAGCGGCGCGGTCTTCTCTCGGTACACCCGGAGCCGCTCATGAACTACGTGTTCCTGATCGTCTTCACGACCACGTCCAAGGGCCCGCGTGACCAAAACATCTTCGGGTGCGTCGATCAATACGACATCATCGAGATCGGCATTGATGCCGCCAAGAATCTCTTCCAGGGTTGCCGCTTGCACCGCGGTACGAGGGTAGCCATCCAACAGAAAGCCCGTCAAGGCGTCAGACTGGCTTAATCGATCTCGGATCACTTCGGCCATCAACTCGTCGTTCACCAGATCACCGCGAGTCATCACGTCTTTCACCCGGTCACCAAGGCTCGAGCCCGCAGCGACAGCAGATCGCAACATCTCACCTGTCGAGATCGCAGGGATTCCCAGATCCTTGGCCAAGATCGCGGCTTGCGTTCCCTTGCCCGAGTTCGGAGGACCCAGAAAGACGATGCGTCGATCAGCGGCGGCCACGGATACGACCCTTCTTCAAGAAACCATCGTAGTTGCGCATCACCAGCTGACTCTCGACCTGCTGGACAAAGTCCATCGCAACGCCGACGATGATCAACAATGATGTGCCACCGAAGTAAAAGTTGATACCCAGCCCCTGGGTGACAAATGCCGGAACGATGCTGTCGAGCCAACCGCCAATAAACGGAATTCCGCTGACCTTGAAACCGAACAGCAACAATTCTGGAATGATCGAAACCCCAGCAAGGTACAAAGCGCCGATCATGGTCAAGCGCGTGAGGATCCGATCGATGTACTCGGCCGTGCGGCGTCCTGAGCGAATGCCCGGGATGAAACCGCCGTACTTACGCATATTCTCGGCCGTGTCCTGCGGGTTGAAAATAATCGAGACATAGAAGTAGCAGAAGAAGACGATCGCTCCGATATATAGGAGGTAGTAGATCGGCTGTCCCCAGCTGATGGCATCGGCCAAGTTCTGCAACCACTCGGCCTCGAACAGGCGAGCGATCGTCGGCGGCACCATAACTACCGAGCTGGCGAAGATCACCGGGATAACGCCGCCGGTGTTGACCCTCAGAGGCAGATAGGTGTTCTGACCGCCCATGACCTTACGGCCCACAACCCGTTTCGCGTACTGCACCGGAATGCGCCGTTGTGATCGCTCCATGAAGACGATGAAGCCGGTCACGCACAGCATGAACACGACGAGTACCACGATTGCGATCGGGTTGAGGTTACCGGTCTGGATCTGGGTGAAGGTGTCTCCAACAGCACCCGGAAGACCGATGACGATGCCGGCGAAGATGATCAGTGAGATGCCATTACCGATACCACGCTCCGAGATCTGCTCACCCAGCCACATCACGAAAGCGCAGCCCGTCGTGAGCGTCAAGATCGTCATCAACCGGAATCCCCAGCCGGGATTGTTGACCAGCGACATACCGCCAGGAGTGGCGAGACTCTCGACAGAATACGAGATGCCCGCAGATTGAATCAATGCCACGACCAGGGTGCCGTAGCGCGTGTACTGCGTGATCTTGCGTCGACCGAGCTCACCTTCTTTGGAGAGTTTCTCCAGGTAAGGCCAAACGACGGTCAACAGCTGCAGGATGATCGACGACGTGATGTAGGGCATGATGCCCAACGCGAACACTGCCGCACGCTCCAGACTACCGCCGGTGAACGTGTTGAAGAAGCCCAGCATAGTATTGCGGGCTTGCTCCATGATCTCGATCAGCGCCTCCGGATTAACTCCAGGAGTTGGAATGATGCAGCCGACCCGGTAAACCGCCAAAAGCGCAAAAACGAACAGTAGCCGCTTGCGCAGATCCGGGATCGCCAAGATGTTGCGGAAACTCTCGATCACTGGCTCAGTTCCTCACAACTACCGCCTGCCGCTTCGATCTTTTCGCGGGCAGACCGGCTGAATCGATGGGCTTTGACCTGCAACGCGGCTCCGATCTCACCGTCGCCGAGGATCTTGAGTGTCCGACCGGGACGCATCAAACCTCGTTCGACGAGGATCTCCGGAGTGACTTCACCCTCGAGGTCGGCCAAGTCACGAAGGTTCACAATCGCGTATTCCTTGCGGAAGATATTCGTGAAACCACGTTTCGGTACCCGACGGACAAGCGGCATCTGGCCGCCCTCGAAACCGAGACGACGACTGTAGCCAGCGCGAGACTTCTGTCCCTTGTGGCCTCGCCCTGAAGTCTTGCCGGTGCCAGAGCCTGGGCCACGGCCGAGACGCTTGCGTGGCCGGCGACTACCTTTCGCCGGAGACAGATCGTGAAGCTTCATGATGCCTCCTCTACGATGCGGACGAGATGTGCGATTTTAGTGACCATGCCGCGTACTGCCGGACTGTCCTCGCGCTCCACAACGTGACGGATGCGCCGCAGACCAAGGCTCCGCAGGACTTCTCGTTGAGTCCGCGAGTATCCGATCGGGCTCTTGAACTGCTCGATCTTGAGAGTCTTTTTCTCGTTCGCCATTGCTCTATTCACCTCGCGCCGTCGCGATATCCTCTTTAGGCTGAGGTCGCTGCCTCAGTCAGTTCCTGGCCTCGAAGTCGTCTGACGGATTCTTCTGTCCGCAGGCTGAGAAGTCCCTGGAAGGTCGCTTTCACCACATTCTGTGGATTGGTCGTACCCAGCGACTTCGTCAGGATGTCTTGGACGCCGGCACACTCGATCACCGCACGCACCGCACCACCTGCGATCACGCCGGTACCTGGCGAAGCAGGCTTGAGAAGCACCTTGCCAGCACCAAAAACACCCAACACCTCGTGCGGAATCGTCGTGCCGTTGAGGGGCACGGTAATCAAGCTCTTCTTCGCAATGTCGATCCCTTTGCGGATCGCCACTGGAACTTCCTTGGCCTTGCCGGAACCATAGCCGACGCGTCCCGCGCCGTCACCGATCACCACAAGAGCCGAGAAAGAGAAGTTCTTACCACCCTTGACCACCTTGGTCACACGGTTGATGTGAACGACCTGCTCGAAGAACTCCGACTCGCGTTCGTAGTTTCTAGCCACGTTTAAAACTCCAGCCCTTTGGCTCGCGCGCCATCGGCCAACGCTTTCACCTTGCCATGATAGATCGCGCCACCGCGGTCAAAGACCACTTGCTGGACGCCCTTTGCTTTGGCTCGGTCGGCGACTGCCTCTCCGACTTTGCGCGCAGATTCGATATTGCAACCTACCGAGCCATCTTTGAGATCGGGCTCGGTCGAGCTGGCGTGGGCCACGGTGCGACCGTTCTGATCGTCGATCACCTGCGCATAG
>JAJCXQ010000461.1 GCA_029263355.1 Acidobacteriota bacterium
AAAGCGGATTGCACTGCTCATCGAGACACCGGAGGCTGGTACTCGACACTCGCGGTCAAGACGGTGTCGCCGGCGAGATCGTGTACGGCCAACAGCAACTCCTGCTGAGTATTTCTCAGCTGCAGCACGACGTCGACCACCGCTACTTGACCGGGCTGCGGCGCCTCGGTGCCGCCGATGAACAGCGGCAATGCCGGCAGCGGCGAGCGGGCCCCTTTGTTATCGATCGAGGCCACCCGGAGCTCCAACTGGCCGCTGAAGCCACTAGCGCCCGGTAACATGACGATGTGGTCGAGGGGCACGCGTAGGGTCACTGGCTGCTGCACCCGGCGACGCCCCTGCGGTGTACCGAGCTCGACCTCGAGCACCTCGTCAGCGGGCTCGAACTCGGACAGCAGGCTGCTCTCGACTTGCATCGCCACTTCGCGCCGACGCGACATATCCCGGAAGCCGCGGCGGCTGCGGACCTCGGCTCCCGGCTGCGACACCGCGATCTTGATCTCGTGCTCGCGATCATCATTCTGGCGATTACGGGTAAAGCCCAGCCAATAGTACGACGACGTATCCGCCACCACTTCCTCGATCACCGCCAGACGTCCGCTATTGAGCAGAGCGCGGCCGCCGGTTCTCTCGGCGAGCTCGATCAGTGTTGCTTCATTCTCGAGCTCCCGGCTGGTGGCATTATCGATTTCGAGGTTGCCGCCCAGCACGTCCGCCGCGGTCGCCAGCTCCGTCTCCAACACCGGCGGTCGAGGAAAATCATCCGCCCCGAGTCGATTCAAGATGGCCGATCCGAAACTATCGGAGATGCCATCAATATCGCTGCCACTCAACTCGGCACTCGCTTGCCGCGCCCTGACTCTGTTGCCCGGAACATCGATCGGATACAACGTGTAACCCAATAGATTGGCGGTGCCGATCAAATCATCGAAGGCAGCCGTCGGAAAATAATGGCGGGTCCGGCTGCGCATCGCGGGATTGAAACCGCCGGCATAAACCGACGGATCCCGCGGCCAGCCACCGGACGCCAACAGCATGACTTTTCGTCCCGGCGGATCGGCAAAGCTACGCAGTGCCGACGTCACGGCCAGCATGGTCCTCTCGATCTTGCCACTGAGATCGCGAATGTAGTCTTCCATGTTGAAGGAGTCAGCCGACTGGATCAGGTCAGCCCCTTGCCGCCTGTTGAGACGATCCAGCACACTCACTTCACCGAGACGCTGCAGGCCCAACGCGGGAGCGGCCAATGCTCGATCCAGCGCGTCCTCGAGCAGCTCGGGAGAGCTCGTCCAATCTCCGACTTGTTCCAGACGTCGCCCGTCGTAGCTGACGATTGCCATCTGGTCTCCTGGCCCGAGGGCGTCGATGGTCTTCCCCATCCCTTCCAGAACCAGTTTGCGATCTTGTGGATAACTGAAAACGTTGTCTACGAAGACCAGGAAACTTGTGGGAACCCTTTCGCCAGGAGTGATGCTGGGGAACGTCGTACTGCCTGCAGGATCAGCCTGTGGTTCTGCTACTCCGGTGCTGCCGGCGGTGGCAGACGCCACGGCGTGGCGCTCACGGATCTCGCTGAAGTAACCGATCGGGACCAACTCGCCATCAACCTCGAGCCGAAAATCATCCGCACCCAAACCCGGCAGGTGCTTCCCGTCGCCGTCGGTAACTTGGACCTCCAGATTGATCACCCGCACTTCGATCTCTTCGCCGAAGATCTCGGGCTCTTCTTCCGACTCGCCCACGGCCGCTGCCTGGCCTACCATCAAGTGGCCAGCCAACAGAAAGATACCCAGGCCGATTAGGATCCGATGCCAACGATTGCCGCTCGTTTGCTCACGAAGCTTCGCGGTAATGTCTGCCATTGAACAGTCCTCCACTAAGCGTCAGCCTTGTTTGGTACCTAAATTTATATGCAAATTTTACGCCGGCCTGCGAGGACTCTTTTGCTGCCAATGGCAAGGCCCGACCCACTGTCAACGTCCGAAACCGAGGACGATCACTGTCCCGAATCCGCCTGTTGCGATGCGCCCATTGCAGTGCCGGCCTCCGGCAAGCCTAGCGAGTCCTTTGCTGGGGCGAGTCTACTCACTCGCTCGGTCAAAACACGAGTTCAGTACAAGAGTGTTGGAGCCGCAGCGTGAGGTCGCCAAGATATCGAGGATTCGGGCGCCGCCAGCAAGAATCTTCGGCAGCAAGATTCCTGGGCGCCTGTCTTCTTTAAGAGACAAAAAGAGCGTAGGATTCCTCTATGTCTTTCGCGACATCGAAAGACGTTCGAAAGCAGCGTTGGTTGCTCGAACCGTGAGACAACGGCGCTGCCTCCCATCTCAAGGCTGCCCCTATCGCCGCGGCAATCTTCTCTGGAGGTTAGAGCATGAGAATCAAATGGAATTGGTTCGTTCTCATCGCGATCCTCGTGGCGCCGATCTTCGCCGGTGCAGAAGTTCCCGACTGGATACCCCCTCAAGCAGCCGGCGAAAACCCTATCTGGGTCTCAGAGAGGCAAGCGATTGTCGAAGGCGAGCTGAGGGCGGAGATCTTCAGTCAACACGCGAGAGATCACAATCTCAAGAGACTCTCTTCACTAGCGCGCCGACCCAAGTCCCAGGGCCTTGACGCCGCAACCGAGACGGAGTGCAACCGATATTCTTTTAACGCCCACCCTGCTCCAGATTTGGAACTAACTTTAGAGTCTCTGTATTCGCGATCGTGGCAGACCTACAGCGGCACCCTCACCGATATCAAACAAGGCTTCATCTACGGCTACTCTGGGATGTTGCTTGAGCTGACTGTCGAACGCGTATTCGATCGTTCTCGAGAAGCAATGAGTCCGGCCCCAAAACATATCTATTTCGTCCTTCGCCAAGCGAAGATCAGAACCAAGGCGGGTCTGCTATGCACAAGGTCCCGCCGACATCCCGACGTCCCAACGGTCGGCGCCCGGGCGATTGTCTTTTCCCCCATCGAGATCAGTAGTAAGAATCACTATATCGTCGACGGGCCTGAAGACAACATCTTCTTCGAGCGCCCAGACGGCACCACATCATCTCCCGAGTTCTTCGAGAACCGACCTCTTGGTCTCCTTGGGATTGAGACGATGATTGATGAGCTTGATATTCGGGGGAAATAAAAATGTACAGGCTAATAACGTCTCTGTACTTACTGACCTTGGTCGGCAACACCTCGATAGCATCAGCAGGCGGATGTGTCCGTGTTTTCGACGGACTATCTAGCTCATCCCTGAATGGCATTCGTCTTCTTGGCGACACTAGCCCAGCGCTAGACAGAGCCGCCTCCCAATGGAACTTCTGCGGCGGGATGATACCCACAATATTTTCGAATCAGACACCTTCATTTCCAACTGCACCAGTCACAGTCCACTTGTTGCCTAACTCGATACCGACCTCATGCGGTGGCCCCGAGCTCTGTGGCTGTGCACATATGGAGTATGACCGCGGAGTATTGATCGAAGCTGAAGTCTGGGCCTTCGAGAACTCTACTAACCGTTAATTGAACACGATCACGAGGGTATGCCCAGCGTGTCGCAGAGCTATGGTCAGATTGATCAGATGCAACTATTGCCCCTTGCTCTGCGACAACATCCCAAAGGGGGGCCTAACGCCAGACACAGGCGCTTCCCGATGGATCTTCAGCGGCGGGATGGCTCGGCGCCAGTACTACAAAAGAAACAGACGTCAGTTCTTGTAGTAGCCGCGGGATTCTTGTATTTGCACATACGCCGAGCACCCAAGCCAAAGTCATACGTGCTGATCAACAAGAATTGGGTTGCCGTCGGGATCAATCACGACAAGGCTCGCGGGGCCATCGGTGCTCTCATCAGCTTCGCTCGTGAGCGCCACGCCGCGAGCCTTCAACTCACGTTGTAGATCACGGATGTCCGTAAAATCGACGAGCGGAGCTGCGGTCTTGTCCCATCCTGGATTGAACGTCAGAGTGTTCTTCTCGAACATGCCCTGGAAAAGACCGATGGTGTGATCGCCGTTCCTCAAGATTAGCCAGTTTTGTGAGATATCTCCGCCGATAGGTTCAAAACCTAGTTGTTTATAGAAAGCACTCGAGGCATTGATGTCCTTGACGGCTAAGCTAATCGAAAAAGCACCAAGCTCCATGTTCTACTCCTTTATGGTCTGCCAAACTCACTCCACCTCACACATACAGTGGGCGTAGAGTCCGTAGGGATCATTGAAGTGATTCAACACGTCGGCTTGCTCACGGAGGAACTCGGCGACGAGGGTCTCGACGCGAGGACGGAAACCGGCACGACGGGTCTCGGGTTGAACCCAAGCGCCGGCCCAACTCATGAGGTCGATCATCATCTCGTCTTTGAATTCGAGCTCGCGCTCTAGAATCTCGACTTCGTAGTCGTCCCCGAGCTCAGCAAGGGCGGCAGCAGAAGCGATGGCGTCGTCAAGGCCACCCAGCTTGTCGACCAGGCCGATCTGCAGGGCATCTGCGCCACTCCAGACACGACCGCGGGCGATGGCGTCAACCTCGTCGACGGTCATGTTGCGGGCTTCGGCGACGCGATCCAAGAAGTCGCGATAACCCTGATCGGTCATCCGCTGCATGCTCTCGGCGATCCGCGGATTGATCTCACGATCAGGCCGACCGTAATCGGCTAGCCAGGTGGTGCCGATGCCATCAACCCGCGCCCCCAAGTGTTTCTCCATCGGCTTCTGGAACGTTGGCAACATGCTGTAGATACCGATTGAGCCGGTGATGGTGTTGGGGCTGGCCCAGATCTCGTCCGAGGCGGTCGAGATCCAGTAGCCGCCGGAAGCCGCGACACTGGCCATCGACACCACAACCTTCTTGCCGGCTTCACGAGCGAGCACAAACTCACGACGAATCAGCTCGGAGGCGTGGCTGCTGCCACCTGGGCTGTCGACCCGCAGGACAATCGATTTGACGTCTTCGTCATGGCGGGCTTGGCGGATCAAGGCCGACAGCGAATCGCCGCCGATGGTGCCCGGTGGCTGGCTGCCGCCCTGGATCGAGCCGCGAGCGACGATGACGGCCACCTTGGAATCACCACTGCCGGTGTCTTCGTCATCCAAGGTCTCCAAGTAGGTTTCGTAGCTGATGCGGTTGAAGGAATGGCTGGTTTCGTCTTCACCTGCCAATTCGATCAATCGGCCGCGGACCTCGTCGCGAGCGCCGACATGATCAACCAGGCCGAGGTTCAACGCGACTTGCGCAGCGTCTCCGTCCATTTGTTCGAGGTGCTCGGCAAAACCCGCGATATTCGCTTTGATTCCGTCGACGGTGAGGTTTCGAGAGGCGGCGACGTCTTCGAGATAGGCGTCCCAGAGATCACCCATCCATTCGCTGTTGGACTCCCGTGCGGCATCAGACATACCGTCGAAGAGGTAGGGCTCAACCGCTGTTTTGTACTCGCCGACGCGAAACACGTTCCAATCGATCTCGGCGCGATCGAGGCCATTCTTGTAGTAGGTGCGGAAGCGTCCATAACCCTCGAGCAGGACCAAACCCATGTGGTGGAGGTAGATCTCGTCTGCCGCCGAGGCGAGGTAATACTGAGATTTGGCGAAGAAGTCGCCACCAGCGATCACCGGTTTACCGCTCTCTTTGAAGTCGTTGATGGCAGCGCGCAGTTCTTGTAACTTGTCGAGCCCAGCACCACTCATCTGGCCGAGGTCGAGGAACAACACTTTGATGCGTTTGTCATCCTTGGCGGCACCAATCGTCCGCAGCAGATCCTGCTTCAGAGTCTCAACGATTTCGTCGCCGGTGAGTTTACCCACCGCCCGGTCGAAAGCGTTGCCGGTCAGCTGCTCGACAATCAACCCTCGCGGCGCCACCACCAGAGCTGCTGAGTCGGGTACCTCCGGCGCACCGTCTCCTCCCCACCAGGCCACAACCAACAGCAGGATCATCAAGAAAATGAAGTTGATGACGATGCGGCGGGCAAGGTCAACCCCCCTAAAGACGGAAGCAAAGACGCTCCCGATTCCATTTTGCCTACGCTCAACCATGGGTTCATCTCCGAATCGGTGGGGTAAAGAGGGTCCGTCTTCATCTTACGCGAGTTGGACCGGTTTGGTTCCGGTCGTCAACCCGAGTTTTCGGCCCCAAAGCCTATCTAAATCCCGGCCGCCAAGGCCGGAGCCCACAGACCGACCGCGCCCTTGAGTTGTTTTGAGACGGGGTCTATCTAGGCTGGCGGCAATGCTACAATCCGCATGGTTCAGTTGACTCAGTATCTCGGTCAATCGCCCTTATGAAGACCTACCTCGATCTCCTGCGCCATGTGCGCCATCAAGGAACGATCAAGACCGATCGAACGGGCACCGGTACCCGCAGCGTCTTTGGTCACCAGCTGCGCTTCGATCTGGCTGAGGGTTTCCCACTGCTGACGACCAAGCGGTTACATCTGAAGTCGATTATCCACGAACTGCTGTGGTTTCTGCGCGGTGAGTCCAATCTCGACTATCTGCACGCTCACGATATCTCGATCTGGGATGAGTGGGCCGATGAAAACGGTGAGTTGGGTCCTGTTTATGGCGTGCAATGGCGATCGTGGCCAACCGCGGACGGCGGTCACGTCGATCAGATCTCTCGGGTTGTCGAGCAGATCCGCACTCAGCCGGATTCTCGGCGACTGATCGTCAGCGCCTGGAACGTCGCCGAGGTTGACGACATGGCGCTGCCACCGTGTCACACGCTATTTCAATTCAATGTTGCCGACGGCCGGCTGTCCTGCCAGCTCTACCAGCGCAGCGCCGACATCTTCCTCGGCTTGCCGTTCAATATTGCCTCCTACGCTCTGCTGACGATGATGATGGCCCAGGCGACGGATCTGGCGCCGGGGGATTTTGTCCTTACTCTGGGTGACGCTCACCTCTACCTCAATCATGTGGATCAAGCCGATCAGCAGCTCAGTCGTCAGCCCCGGCCGCTGCCGACCATGCGGCTGAATCCCGACGTCACCTCGGTACTCGAGTTTCAATTCGACGATTTCAGGCTCGAGGGCT
>JAJCXQ010000462.1 GCA_029263355.1 Acidobacteriota bacterium
TCGAGCTTGGCGGCGATTCGCTCGCAGCCAGCCGGATCATCGCTCGGGTGCGGGACGACATGGCTGTTGAGCTTCCGCTGGTGGACTTGTTCGACAACCCGACCGTCGCGGGTTTTGCGGGGCGTCTCGAGGACACGCAAAAAACGCCCAGGGCGCTACCCATTCCGCCGATCTGCCTGGCGTCCCGCGATGGCGAGCTGCCGGTGTCCTTCCCGCAAGAGCAAGTCTGGTTCCTGAACCAGCTGACGCCGGGAAATCTGGCCTACAACTTTCAGATGACCCTGCGTCTCCGGGGGCCGCTTGACCACCACATCCTACAGCGTACGCTCAGCGAGATCGTACGCCGACACGAGGTTCTACGCACGACCTTTCCGGCGGTTGACGGACATCCCGTGCAGGTGGTCCATCCCCCTTTCGAGATCGAGCTGCCAACCGTCGACTTACGCTGCTTGGAGCCGGACCAACGGGATGCTCGCTGGCAGCGGCTGGTGGCTGAGGAGCTGCAGAAACCTTTCGACGCGACCCGCCTGCCGTTGATTCGCTGGGTGCTCTACCAACTCGCTGACGAAGATTACTGGCTGCTCCAGGTCGAGCATCATTTTGTCCACGACGGGTGGACGATCACTGTGCTCTGCAACGATCTCAAGGAATTCTACACATCGCTGGCCACCGGCTCTCCCAACACCTTACCCGCGTTGCCCGTGCAATATGTCGACTTCGCAGTCTGGCAGCGGCAGTGGATGCAAGGCGAAGCCCTCGAACGCCAGCTCTCTTACTGGCGAGAGCAGCTCGCTGGCAGTCCGCCGCTGCTCGGCCTGCCCACCGATCGACCACGACCCGAGGTCCAGAGCTATCGCGGCGACGCCCTGTTGACCGTCTTGCCGCGCGACCTGTACCAGTCGGTACGCTCGTTCAGTCGCCAACAGGGCATGAGCCTGTTCACCACCATGCTGGCGGCTTTCGACACCTTGCTCTACCGCATCACCGGCGAAACCGATGTGTTGGTGGGCAGCGGGTTCGCCAATCGCCGCCTGAAGCAGATCGAGCACATGGCGGGCATGGTCGTCAACGCCTTGGTCCTACGCAACGACTTGTCGGGCCGGCCGAGTTTCCAAGAGTTGCTAGAGCGCACCCGCCGCACGCTGCTCGGGGCGCAACCCAACCAGGACGTACCGGTCGAAAAGCTGGTGGCGGATCTTCAACCCGAACGCCACCTCGGCCATGTGCCGCTGTTCCAGGTGATGTTCGCGTTCCACGACACCCCGATGCCAGATCTCGAGTTCTGTGGCTTGCTCGGCACCTTGCGAGTCCGTCACAACCGTTCGGCCAAGCTCGACCTCAACATCACCATGATCCCCACTCGGGAACGCCCAAACCACGGTGCGCAGCCGGTGGAAGATTTGCGTTGCATGTGGGAATTCAGCACCGATCTCTTCGATCGCACCACGATGGAACGCATGTGGCGCCGCTTCCAGACCGTGCTGTGGGCCGCGACAGCCGATCCCGCGCTGGCGATCGACAAGCTCTCGTTGCTCGCTGCGAGCGAACGTCAACAGTTATTGGTGGAGTGGAACGACAGCGCCGCCGAGGCCCCGTCTCTCGGCCTGCTCGGACGGCTCGCCGGCTGGGCGCGAAGCCAGCCGCAGCGCCCTGTGGTGCGGTGCAACGGTGAAGAGATCAACTACCGCCAACTCCAGCAGCGAGTCGAGCAGTGCGCCAACCGCCTGCACTCCAGGGGACTCGGTCCTGAGGTCTGTGTAGGCCTATATCTTGACCGGTCTCTCGACCTGCTGACAGCGATGCTCGGAATCTTGCGGGTCGGCGGCGCCTATGTGCCTCTCGACCCAGCCTTCCCCAAGGAGCGGCTCGAGCTGATCATCGAGGATGCTGGCATCGCCTTGTTGGTGACTGAGGAAAAGCTGAGCCCCGGGCTGAGATACGGCGGACCACGCCTGCTGCTCGATGGCCCGGTCACCGTTGAGGAGGGCGCAGAGTCCAGCGTCTCGCCGCAGCTCCAGTCGAGTCCCGAGCCGGCGAGTCTTGCCTACATGATCTACACCTCGGGCTCCACTGGTCGCCCCAAAGGTGTCGAGGTCAGCCACCGCGCGCTCAACAACTTCCTGGCGTCGATGGCTGTTCGTCCGGGCCTCGACGGCCCTGACCGGATGGTTGCGCTGACTTCGATCTCATTCGACATCTCGGTGCTCGAGCTATTTCTTCCGCTGTGGACCGGCGCCTCGCTGGAGCTGGTGGGTCGCGATGTCGCGATCGATGGCGAACGTCTAGGCCGCGTTTTGGCAAACCCCGAGGTGACCGTAGTTCAAGCCACCCCGTCCACTTGGCGGTTGCTGCTCGACGCCGGGTGGTCCGGCGAGGACAGGCTCAAGATCTTGTGCGGCGGCGAAGCGTTGCCGGCGCAGCTGGTCGAACCGCTGCGCGCCCGGAGCGCTGAATTGTGGAATGTCTACGGACCGACCGAGACCACGGTGTGGTCGGCTGCGTTGCGCGTCGAGTCGAGCACATCCAGCGCGTCCGTGTCGGTGGGTCGCCCGATCGCCAACACTGCTCTCTACGTCGTCGGGCGAGATCTCTCAGCCGGTCCTCATGGGGCCACCGGCGAATTAGTGATCGGCGGCCTAGGCCTCACACGTGGTTATCACGGACAGCCACAGCTGACCGCCGAGAAGTTTGTTCCCGACGCCTTTAGCAACGAGTCAGGGGGCCGTCTCTACCGCACCGGCGACCTGGTGCAATCGCTGTCCGACGGCACTATGAGCTTCCTGGGGCGGGTCGACTTCCAAGTCAAAATCCGCGGCTTTCGGATCGAGCTCGAGGAAATCGAGTCTACCCTGAGCGACCACCCCGGGATCCGCGAAGCAGCCGTGATGGCCCATCGAGCCGAAAGCCAGTCCACGCTGCAGCTTGTGGCCTACTTGGTGGCGAGTCAGGACCCAGCTCCCGAAGTTCCTGAGCTGCGGTCCTTCCTTGCACAGCGTCTGCCCGACTACATGGTGCCGGCCATATTCGTCCCGCTCGCGTCGATGCCGCTGACGCCGAATAGGAAGCTCGATCGTCAGGCGCTGCCGAAACCGGGGCTGAGCCGCGCCACAGCAGCCTACGAGGCTCCACGAGGACCAATAGAAGAGGCTCTCGTTGAGCTCTGGGCGCAGCTGCTCGACATTGAACAGGTTGGAATCCGCGACGACTTCTTCGAGCTGGGTGGGCACTCTCTGCTCGCGACTCGGCTGATGTCTCGGCTGCGTGGAGTGTTCGGCGTCGAGATGCCGGTGCGAACGCTGTTCGAGTCCGCAACCGTGGCGACCCTCGCCGAGCGGATGCAGGCGGCGCAGCTGTCCAGCTCCGATGGCTCGGCGCCGCCGCTGACGCCACTCCCCAACCGCGACGAGCCCGTGCCTCTGTCGTTTGCCCAACAGCGGATGTGGATCCTCGATCAGCTCGAGCCAGGCAACCCGGTCTACAACATCCCGCGGGCGATCACGCTCGAAGGAGGCCTCGACATTCCGGCCCTGGCCCGCAGTCTGCGAGAAATCAACCGTCGGCACGCGGTTCTGCGCACCCGTTTCGTAGTGCGCGGAGGTGAGCCTCGGCAGTCGGTTGGACCGCAGCCCGAAACTCTTCTGACGGCGGTTGATCTCACTGCACTGACCGCCGCATCGCGCCCTGCGGTGGCTGCGCAGCTCATCGAGGCCGCAGCCTGGAGGCCCTTCGATCTGGCCGCGGACGCGCCTTGGAGGCAACTCTTGGTTCGCCAGGAGAGCAATCGCCACGAGTTGCTGATCAACACTCACCATGTGGTTGCCGACGCCTGGGCGCTGAAGGTGTTGTTCCGCGAGTTGGGCGTGTTGTACCGGCACTTCCATCTGTCGCTGTCTGAGACGCTGCTGTCGGAGACCATGCAGCCTGAGACCGTGCTGCCTGAGTTGCCGGTCCAATATTCGGATTATGCCGTTTGGCAGCGCCAATGGCTGGAATCCGGCGTGCTCGAAGAACAGCTCGCTTACTGGCGCGAGCGCTTGGCTAGGTTGCCGGTCCTCGAGCTGCCGATCGATCATCCACGGCCCAAGACAAGGTCGTTCAGCGGCGGCCGGGTACGGCGACGGCTATCGGCAGCGAGCTCAACGGCCATCCGCCAGCTCGGGACCAACCACAAAGGGACTTTGTTTATGTCCCTATTGGCCGGCTTCTTCAGCCTGCTCCATCGCTACACCGGCCAGCGAGACCTGGCGGTGGGCTCGCCGATCGCCAATCGTCCTCGTGAGGAGACCGAGGGCCTGATCGGCTTCTTCGTCAACAATCTGGTGCTGCGATCCGATCTCGACACCGCTGCCAAGTCTGGAGAGCCCACCTTCCAAGAGCTTTATGAACAGGTTCGTGAGACTGCCCTCGAAGCCTACGCTCACCAAGATTTGCCTTTTGATCGTTTGGTGGAAGAGCTGCTTCCAGAGCGCAACCTGACGCAGAACCCGCTCTTTCAGGTGGTACTCGTCCTCCAGACCGGGCTCGATCCAGAGCTCGAGCTGACCGATCTGGAGCTCTCGTTCCGAAGCCTCGACTCACACTACTCGCGCTTCGACTGGACGGTGATGTGGTTGGAGGTCGGAGACCGCTTGGAGTGCCTGGTGGAGTACAGCGCCGAGCTCTTCGAGCCTGCGACAGTCGAACGTATGGTGGCTCACTTCGAGACGCTGCTGACAGCCGCCGCGACTGATCCCGAGCGACCCATCTCGCAGCTTCCCCTACTCACCACCAGCGCGAGCCAGGAGTTGCTGGCTCTTGGCGTTGCACAAGCGACTTTCGAACCCGAGATCGGAATCCACCAACGATTCGAGGGTCAACTCGACCACCGCTCCGAGGCCGTAGCCGTGTTGTTTGACGACCAGTACGTGAGCTATGGCGAGCTCGATCGTAGAGCAGAGCTTCTCGCCTATGGCCTCCAGTCGTCGGGGATCGCGGCGGAATCTCTAGTGGGTATCTACCTGGACCGCTCGCCGACGTTGATCGTGGCCATCCTCGCGGTCCTCAAGGCGGGGGCCGGCTATGTGCCGATCGATCCTGCTTACCCCCGCGAGCGCCTGCGGCTCATTCTGGAAGATGCTCAACCCGCCGTCATTCTGACCGAATCCGGGCGCGCGGCCGAGCTGCCGGCGACGCCCGACGCGCGCCGGGTCGACCTGACACATTTCGACTTCTCCAGGAACCCCGACAAGCTGGCAACTCAACGGATTCACCCGCAGCAGACGGCCTACGTGATTTACACCTCCGGTTCGACCGGTCGGCCCAAGGGGACTCCGGTAGGCCATCGGCATGTCGAACGTTTGCTGCTGGCTACCGAACGCTGGTTCAGCTTTGGTCCCGATGAGGTTTGGACTTTGTTCCACTCTTGCGCCTTCGACTTCTCGGTGTGGGAAATCTGGGGCGCGCTCTGTTATGGCGGGCGACTCGTCGTCGTGCCGCGCCAGACCAGCCGCTCGTCAGGTGAGTTCTACGAGCTGTTGGTTGACCAAAGGGTGACCGTTCTCAACCAGACACCGGCCGCTTTTGCGCAGCTGGTGCGCACCGCAGAGGACGTGGCTGAGACAAGCCTAGGGCGTCATGCCCTGCGCTGGGTCATTTTTGGCGGTGATACTCTCGATCTGGCCACTCTCGCTCCCTGGTTCGAGCGTCACGGCGACCGATGCCCTCAGCTCGTCAACATGTTCGGCATCACCGAGACCACCGTCCATGTGACCTATCGGCCGCTCGCCGCCACCGACCTGAAGCGGATCGAGCGCAGCCCGATCGGACGCCCGATCCCGGATCTCTCGTCTCACGTCGTCGACCGGAACCTCTTGCTGCTGCCGGTGGGTATTCCTGGGGAATTGGTGGTCGGTGGCGCCGGCTTGACCCGTGGCTATCTCGGCCGCCCGAGCCTTACTGCCGAACGCTTCGTCCCCGACCCCTTGGGTGGATCGGCTGGACAGCGCCTCTATCGATCTGGAGATTTGGCGCGTCGGCTCGACGACGGAGATCTCGACTACCTGGGACGGATCGACTTTCAGGTCAAGATCCGCGGCTTCCGCATCGAGCTCGGTGAGATTGAGGCAGTGCTCACCCAGCACCCCGCCGTGGCTGAAGCGGTGGTCACGTTGCGCGACGTCTCGAGGCCGAAGATCTCGAGACCCAAGATGGATGGTCAACAAGGGGATCGGCGACTTGTCGGCAATATCGTGCCCGCCGGCCAACCCGCTCCCAAAGCCCTCGAGCTGCAACATTTCCTGGCCGCGAACCTCCCAGACTACATGGTGCCGACGGCATGGACCTTCGTCGACCACCTGCCGTTGACCGCCCACGGCAAGATCGATCGCTCAGAGCTCAATCGGCGACCCCTGGCCGAAACAGCCGTCACGAACGAATCCGAGGCTGCCCTCCGGACCCCAACGGAGGATCTCTTGGCGGCACTGTGGAGCGAAGCTCTAGGGGTCGAGCAGGTGTCGGCGGACAACGACTTCTTCCAGCTCGGAGGTCATTCGCTGCTCGCTACTCAGCTAATCTCCCGGGTGCGCAAAGTTTTCGATATTGATCTACCGGTGCGCCAGGTGTTTGAATCGTCGACTCTCACCGGGCTCGCCCACCAGATCGACACTTGGCGCCGGCAAGATAGGCCGGCGCGCCCACCGTTGGTCGCCAGCCCGGGCCAGCGCCCGGTCCTGTCGTCTGCCCAGAAGCGACTCTGGTTGCTGGAACAAATGCGGCCCGGCAACGTGGCCTACAACCTTCCGGTCGCTGTGGCGTTGCGAGGGGCTCTCCAGCAAGCCGCTCTCGAGCAGGCGTTCAGCGAAGTTGTGCGACGGCACCAAGCTCTGCGTGCCACTTTCGATGCCGAAGCCGGCAAGCCGGTCGTGAAGATTGCAGCACCCGCAGCGGTGCCGCTGCCGCGAGTTGATCTCGACGGTCTGCAACCGCACGATCGGCAGCGGGAGCTCGAGATCCAGCTGAGCTCTGCCAGCCGCCAACCGTTCGATTTCGTCCATGGACCGTTGTACCGACACCTGTTGATACGGTCCGCGCCGAACGAGCATGTGTTACTGATCACGCTCCACCATATCGTCGCCGATGGCTGGTCACTCGGCTTGTTGCTAGAAGAGTTGTCAACGTTGTTTGGCGGCTTCTTCGCCGACCGCCCCTCCCCCCTACCAGACCTGCCGATCCAATATCCCGACTTCGCCCATTGGCAACGGCAATGGCTGAAGGGCCCGGTGTTGGCGCAGCAACTCGCTTATTGGCAGCGGCAGCTCGCCGGCGCGCCGCTGACACTCGAGCTTCCGACCGACCGGCCGCGACCTTCGGTTCAGGGCTTCGCCGGCAGTCAACATCGAGTGGCGTTGCCGCAGGCACTCACCTCCGAGCTCGTGGACTTCAGCCGCCGCCATGGAGCGACGCTCTACATGACCCTGTTCAGCGCCTTCGGGGTTTTGCTGCAGCGCTACAGTGGCCAGAATGATCTGGTTGTGGGCGCAGTCCTCGCCAACCGCACACAAGTGGACATCGAAAGCCTGATCGGCTTCTTTGTCAACTTGTTGCCGCTGCGCACCAGGCTGGCTAACGTTGCCGACTTCGCGACCCTGATCGAGAACCAGCGCGCCGTTGCTCTCGACGCCTACGATCATCAAGACATACCCTTCGAACACATCGTCGAAGGACTCGAAGTACCCCGAGACCTACGCCAATCCCCGGTGGTGCAGGTCGTCTTCGCACTTCAGGACGAGCGTTTTGTCGAGCTTGCGCTGCCAGGTCTAGCCAGCAAGCTACAGCCCATCCACACAGGAACCGCGAAGTTCGATCTCACCGTCGCATGGCGTGAACAGACCTCGGGCCTCGCTGGTTGGTTCGAGTACCGGTCCGACCTGTTCGACGAAGCGACGATCGAGCGACTGGCGCAGCATTATTGGCAGTTGCTGGCTGGATT
>JAJCXQ010000463.1 GCA_029263355.1 Acidobacteriota bacterium
CCCGACAATAGGTGCCGGGCAAAGCTAATGATTTTGAACAGAGAGTTACCTGACTTCGCCTAATCGAGCCCGGCTTGATGTACCCGGCGGATGACCCAGACCGGCGCCAGCCACGCTAAGACAACCCGAATCCTGCCCAGAACCCCCACGAACGCCGATCTGAAAACAGACCTCTTCCTACACCAGTCGGGAACACCGACTCGGCCGCTAACGTGCACGACGGTCTTTGGCCGAGTCAGGCAGGCCCGCTATACCGCTATACAGTTACCTGGCACCACTTCGGGGGGTGAGTGACAACTTGAATGACACCTGTCACGCCAGCAAGCGCTAACAGGCACCAACAAACGCCAATCTAGAAGATGCGCGGAGTCACCTCCGCGCGTGTAGGCCACACAGAATCAGAAGATTAGCCTCTGATTCCGCGCCATGATCCTTCTTCGGTAGGATCGCTGCTACGGACTCCCTGTCTCCCAGCCATTCCTAAGTGGCTAAAATTAAGCAACTTACCAGGATACGGGCTAAGAGCTGGAAATCTCCCAGCCACCTAAAGCAAACTTGGGAAGCGGGATCGAGCCAAACTTTCGGCCCGCCACTAGGCGAAACTGCCGCTTTGTAAGGTGTCGACCCTAAAAGGGGTGACGCGAGTCGTCTCTTTTGCTGTGTGTGGAGACCGCACAGTGAGCCCTCGCCGGCAGCCGAGTTGCGCCTGGACGACAAGAAGTCTATATTCGGACCGTATTCGGGTCTGGAGGATGAGCCATGAAACCGGTCCAGGTTGCAAACGACATTGTCCCGCTCGCTGAATTCAAAGCCCACGCTTCGCGCCTCTTCAGGCAGTTGCGGGAGGAGCAACGGCCAGTGATCATCACGCAGAACGGTAAGCCTGCAGCCGTTCTCATCACGCCGGAAGAGTTCGACCGAATGGGAGAGAAGAGTCGATTTGTCGACGCCGTTCGTGAGGGACTCGCCGACTCGGACGCCGGGCGCCTGATCGATGACGATCAGTTGGGACTCGAGCTCGATGCGGAGTTCGGTAGCCTGGCATGAAACTGCGGTGGACGCACCGCGCCCGCCGGGACTTGGTCGACATCGGCCGTTACATCGCACGGGATAAACCCGAAGCTGCTCGCCGCTGGGTCGAGCGTTTGCGTCGACGGGCACAAACTGCGGCGGAAAGACCGAGCGCCGGGCGCAAGGTTCCGGAAATCGACCGGAGTGATGTGAGGGAACTCCTGGTCAGGAAGTACAGAATCGTCTACCAGATTCACTCCTCAGAGATCCGTGTGTTGACGGTGTTCGAGGGGTATCGTTTGTTATCGAAGGACGTTGAGGCAGAGCTGGACTGATCGTTGGAGTCTGGCTGAAGAGGGCGCCACTGGTAGTAGGATAAGTAGTGCCGAGCACCACTTTCTTGAGAGTGGACTTTCAAAGGATTGCCGAGCTGATTGACAGGACTCTCGGCGTTGCTCATGGGTCTCTTGAGACACTTTTTCGTGTGGTGCTCTCGTCGCACGAATGTCTTGAGGTGCGTGTGGTTCTTGATCTGGTGCTCAGGTGTCGTGACCCAGAGAGCGACAAACACGGAGCCGAAAAATTAGCACGTGATCTCTTGGGCCTGACCCGACTTCAGTTTGCTGAGTAAAGATCGGAGTTCGGGGACGCAATGGATAAGTTCCGCCAAACGGTTGGTTCTTGCTCGCAGCACCACGACTGCAAAGGACCGATTGGCGATCCGTTGTTGCTTGGGAATGCTCTTGTCCACCGTGACCAGTATCTCAAATCGACCATCCATAGCATCGAGCAGCGGGCCGTCATCGAGATTTGACCAGCCCATTTCGTGCACGGTGCTTACTTCGTACTCCGTCAGTTCTTTCGCCAGGTGCTTCGGCACACAGCCATCGAGCAGTATCCGCACGAAACAGCAGCTGAAGTCCGCTAAGCGGCAACAGCTTTGTCGAGGAGCGCGGACTTCGCCAGTTCCAGAACCGCGATGGCGTGCTCGCGTGTGACGCTGGGGAAGTCGGCCAGGAACTCGTCTAGAGAATCCCCTGCTTCAAGATAATCCATGAGGCTTTGCACAGGAACTCTCGTACCTCCGAAAACGGGAGTGCCGTTCAATCGGGCTGGGGACGTAGTGATCAGCGGTTCAGGGGTCAGCATTTCCTTCTCCGAACGCCTTTAAGCTTTTGGGCTTGCCTGAGAGCGTGACGCTCTCAAACGACCTGAGTGTCCCAGGCACTCTAACATGCAGGGCTATCTAAGATCCGCGACCTTCCGCTGCAACGGTTTGCCAGCGCCCCGGAACCGCTGCGCCTAGCGTCCTGATATTCTCTTCCGCCATGGAACGACTGACGATCCTTCGGCCCGACGACTGGCACTTGCACGTACGTGACGGTGAGGCCCTGCCTTCCGTCGTCCCGTTCTCGGCCCGCAGGTTCGCCCGGGCGATCCTGATGCCCAACTTGAAACCTCCGATCGCCACGGTCGACCAAGCCTTGCTCTACCGCGAGCGGGTGCTGGCCGCGGTCCCGAAGGGCGTCCGCTTCGAGCCTTTGATGACCCTGTATATTACCGAGCAGATGTCGATCGCCGAGGTTGAGCGAGCGGCGGCAGATCCGAGAGTGGCGGCGGTCAAGTTGTATCCGGCCGGTGCCACCACCAACTCCGAGGCCGGCGTTCACAGCCTCGAACCCGTGTACGCTGTGCTCGAGGCGATGGCCGAGCAAGGTCTGCCGCTACTTATTCACGGCGAAGACACCGATCCGGCAACCGACATTTTCGATCGCGAGCAACGCTTCATCGAAGGCACCTTGGAGCCTCTCCTGCGTCGCCTGCCAACTCTCAAGGTTGTGCTCGAGCACATTACCACCGCCGGGGCGGTCGCGCTCGTAAGCTCCGCTTCGAAACGGGTGGCGGCGACCATTACTGCCCATCATTTGCTGCTCAACCGCAACGCGATTTTCGCCGGTGGCATTCGTCCCCACGCTTATTGTTTGCCGGTTTTGAAGCGCGAACGCCACCGGCAAGCCTTGGTCGAGGCCGCTACCTCGGGCAACCCCAAGTTCTTCCTGGGCACCGATAGCGCGCCGCACCCGCGGGACGCCAAGGAGAGCTCCTGCGGTTGCGCCGGCTGCTTCACGGCTCACGCGGCGATCGAGCTCTACGCCGAGGCTTTCGACCAAGCCGGCGCCCTCGACAAATTGGAGGGCTTCGCCAGCCGTTTCGGCCCGGCGTTCTACGGTCTGGCTCCCAACAACAACCGGATCACTCTCGAGCGCGCGGAATGGCAGGTGCCGGAGAGCTACCCGTTCTGCGCTGGCGAGGTGATCCCGATGCGCGCGGGCGAAACCGTGCACTGGCGACTCGCCGATTGACTCGAGCCGAGTTGTGAAGTTGGGCACGGCTGCTGGGCACGGCCATCGAGCTGCCTGACAACCCGGATGTCCAACTGAGAACGGCATGCTGGTCGTGGACACCGGGCTCGGCTATCGTTGGGGCCGCGAAAATGAAGCCAACGGACGATCCAGAGGAGCCCACGCATGCGACGTTTCTACATCGGTTTGCTGTCATTTGTGACGATTGCTGCGGTGGTGACCTTGGGTGCGGTGGCCACGGCGGAAAAGTGGATGAGCCCGATGGTCGCGCAGACGTCGGAAAGCCTCGCCTGGAACTATCACTTCGACGCCTGGGCGCCGCGATGGTCTTTGCTGCTGTTGGTTCTCGGTGTGATCTCGATGGTGGCGGTGTGGCGCTACCGGGCTGCGCCGTGGAAGCCGCTCTCTTATCTGGGCTCGGCGAGTTGTTTGCTGCTGCTCGTCGGTGCTGTTTGGGTGACGCATGTGTATCGTGTCGAAGTCATGTTGTTCAAGCCTTTGTCGCAGATCGAGCATGTTCCGATCGCCGAGGTCGAATACGTGGCGAGCGACGGGCCGGTGATGGGCATCGAGATCAATGGCGAGGCGCGGGCCTACCCGGTGAAGGTGATGGCTTACCACCACATCGCCAACGACGTGGTGGCGAATCAGCCGATTGTGGCCACTTACTGAAGCCTCTGCCGCACCGGTCTGGTGTGGAATTCCGTCGTTGATGGCCAACGGTTGACCTTTCGCCTGATGGGTCTCAACAATCAAAACTTCATTATGGAAGACGAGCAGACGGCCAGCTGGTGGCAGCAGGCCAGCGGTGAGGCGATTTTTGGCCCTATGAAAGGCAAGAGTCTGGAGTTGGTGATGTCCGACGAGGTCAGCTTCGAGATTTGGAAGCGCGAGCACCCCCACAGCCAGGTGTTGGTGAGCTCGGCGGAGCTTCCCGAAAGCGACTTCAATGAGGGGCTGGAACGGATTTCGGAGCTGCCGCTGCCGATGGCAGCCGAACCGGATGATCTGCTGCCTCAGCGCGAGTTGATTATCGGTGTCGAGGTAGGAGGGCAGGCCAAGGCTTATCCGGTAGAGGTCCTCGTCAGTCAGAACCCGGTGGTGGACGAGCTAGGGGAAGTGCCCCTATTGTTGGTGGTGGCTGACGAAGGTGAGTCGATTCGTTGCTTTGATCGACGACTAGACGGGGAGGTCCTCGATCTCTATCTGAAACCGGACTCGGAAGGTCCGCTGGTTTTGGTCGACAGCCAAACGGGCAGCGAATGGGATTTCTCAGGGCAATCGATCGCTGGGCCGATGGCGGGCAAGAGCCTGCAGAAGATCCACATCTTGAGAGACTTCTGGTTCGACTGGAAAATTTTCCATCCTGAGTCGAGCGTCTTCCGTACCGGCTTTTGAATCACCATCGGTCGACCTTTGTCCATGGGATCTCGCATGAACACATTCTCCCGTCGACTCCTGATCTGGACCAGGCTAGCTCTGGGCTTCGTCCTTCTTTTGGCGGCGATCGTCTGGGCTACCTTCCGAGTCAAAGGGCTGACGGTGATTCGGGTCGACCGGACGACGATCGAGCTGATGCGATCCCCCGCGGTATTGGATCAACCGGCTGCGACTCCCGCCCCCGAACAGCTGCCCCGCAACATCGTCGTGTTCATTGCCGACGGCCTGGGCTTCTCTCACCTGGCGGCGGCGCGGGCGGCGCATCATGGGATCGACGGCCCGGCGGCTTGGGATCGGTTCCCGGTAACCGGGTGGCATCGAGCGAGTCCGGCGGGGGGCTTTTTGACGGATTCGGCGGCGTCGGCAACGGCATTGGCGACGGGGATGACGACCGGTAATGGGATGGTTGGGGTGGATACCGCCGGACGGCCGCGGACAACACTCTTCGAGCGGGCGACGGAGCTTGGGTACCGCACCGGAATCGTCACCGACTCGTATGTGTGGGACGCGACCCCAGCAGCGTTTGTGACCCACACGGAGAGTCGAAACAATGCGGCTGAGATCTTGCGGCAGCTCGGGGAGACATCACTCGATGTGCTGTTCGGCGAGCTCAAGAATGTGGGCGAGGGTGAGGTGCCGGATTGGGATGCGACGGTCGCTTTGTTGCAGCGTCGTTTCGAGGTGGTTGGGCCGGAGCCTGTGGGTCTCGATGAGCTGTTGGCGGCGGCAGACCCGCCGGTGGCGCCAGCAGCCGGCGCGCCGGTAGCCGCGATTTTTGAAGAAGATCAACTGACCGACCTCGAGTCGACACCAACGCTGCCGTTGCTGGTGCGTGCGGCGCTCGATCGATTGAAGCCGGGACCGTTTGTGCTGATGGTGGAGAGTGAGGAGCCGGACTCGGCGTCGCACAGAATGGATCTTGACCGGCTGCTACGTGGCATGCAGGCGATCGAGGCCACATTGGACGTGGTTCTCGACTTCGCGGACCAGCATGGCGACACGCTGGTGGTTTTCACTTCAGATCATGAGACCGGTGGCCTGGTGGTGAGTGTCAGCGACTCGTCCAACCGTAGCTTGCGAGCGCTGTGGGCGACGAGCTCGCATACCGGCGTCTCGGTGCCGGTGATGGCGATCGGTCCGGCGTCCGAGTTGTTCGCCGGTAGCCGAGCCAATTGGCAGTTGGGGCGCTTGCTGGCGGGTTTGTTGCGGACGCAGGAACCAGCGGATGCAGCGGACAGTGAATCAGCAGACACTACCGTCCCAGAGCTGACTGATAGCGAGCAATCTGCTCCTCAGTGATCAACCGCATATCGGCGCCGTCGCGGAAGGCGCGGGTCCATTCGACGATCCAATCGAGGGTCTCGGGGACGTTCAGGCGCGCATTCCAGCCCAGGCGATGCTCGGCTTTGCTGGGGTCGAGGCGCAGCAGGTGATGTTCATGAGGATGGGGGCCGGGATCGGTTTCGACGGTGACGGCTGAGTCCCAGCGTTCGATCATCCGCTCGACCATGGCGCCGACCGGTAGCGGGGCTTGGTCGGCGGGGCCAAAGTTCCAAGCCTCGCTGTAAGCGGCTCCGTCGCGCCACAGGTGCTCGGCCAAGGTGAGGTAGCCGGCCAGTGGATCCAGCACGTGCTGCCAGGGTCGGGTTGCTGCTGAATTGCGGATGCGCAGCGGCTGACCGTCCAGAAAGGCGCGTAAGATGTCGGGCACCAACCGGTCGCGCCCCCAATCACCGCCGCCGATGACGTTGCCGGCACGAGCGGTGGCGAGGGCCACGGGCGGGGTGGCGGCGGCGAGAAAGGAATCGCGGTAGCTGCGGGCGACCAGCTCGGTGCAACCTTTGCTGCTCGAGTAAGGATCGCGCCCACCGAGGGCGTCGTCTTCGCGGTAACCGCGCTCGATCTCGAGGTTGTCGTAACATTTGTCACTGGTGACAACGACGACGACGCGCGCCCCGGGATGTTGGCGGATGGCCTCCAGCAAGTGGACGGTACCCATGACGTTGGTGGCGTAGGTTTCCACCGGATCGTCATAACTCGCCCGCACGATCGCTTGTGCCGCCAAATGCAGCACAATTTCGGGCTTGTGCTTCGCTACGATCGACTGCACCTGCTTCGGATCACGCAGATCACCGAGGATCGACGTCATGCCTTCGCTCACCCGGGCCAGCTCGAACAAGCTCGGCTCAGTGTCCGGCGCCAGCGCAAAGCCGACCACATCAGCGCCAGCTTGCTGCAGCCACAGCGCCAGCCAGCTGCCTTTGAAGCCGGTGTGGCCGGTCAACAGAACGTTCTTGCCGTGCCAGAATGAGCCCACATGTCCTCCGGGGTGGTTCGAATCTCGGTTGGGAAGCGTTGGGAAAGTGCGGGCAGCGCCGCGGTGTCAGCATACCATCGTCGATTGCGACTGGGCGTTGAGAAGAACCTCTCCCAGCCGTTGACTTGGCCCGTGCGCGACACACTATTTTTGCCGCATGCGACCTTGCCCCGGTACAATGACATCGACGGAAGCGCTCAGGGGCTGGCGCCTCTCGCGGTCTTCAAAACCGTTGTCCCGTGCCGGGTTCGGTTCGGGGGGTGGGTTCGATTCCCATGCGTTTCCGCCAATCCATTCCACGAGGCTTGCCGTAAGAGGTTTGCCGCAGACCTCGGTACCTCTCGGCTGCATCCAGCGGCTACATCCAGCGGTCGCATTCAGCGGCGGCAACCAGCATCGACAATTTTGGCAACGAACACCTCACGATTCCCAATTTCGAACGAGGGTGCGTTTTTTGAGCTCGGACGCCGGTGAGCGATCATCTTCCTGGTGGCGGCATTGCCGTCGCTGGATATGGCAGGGACTGCGCTGGGGCGCAGTGCTGCTGGCCTTGCTCGTGCTGGTGTTCTACGTCGTGTTGTGGACGCCGCTACGTATGGTGTGTTTTGCGCGCCTCGCGCAGGTGGTGGAGTCGTCGACGGGGGTGCGGTTGACGGCGCAGGATGTGTCCATCTCGCCGCTGCGAGGCGTCGCAAAGATCGAGGGCTTGGAGCTGAAGGCGACGCCAGACGCCAGGCCGTTCTTGACCTTGGGTCAGGCGCGGGCGGAGATTCGCTGGTGGTCGCTGTTCAGTGACCGGGTCAACCTTCCGTTGGTACGGATTGTTAGCCCGCGGGTCGACCTGGGAGCGCCGCTGCCTGAGCTGCCCGATCGTGGCGACGACAACGAGAGCTCTGGCGGTCTCGATATTCAACGGTTCGAGGTGGTCGACGCAGGGTTCGTTTCCGGTCCTCTCCCGGCGAATTTGGCGATGTGGCTCGATCGTCTCCAAGTCGAGGGGGCGGAGATTCAAGGCTCCTGGCTGGCGGACGCCTTGACCCTGGAGCTCTCACCCACCCCGGTGACGGTGGAGAGCTCGCGTCGATCGACAATCCAGGTCCAAGCGTTGGGTACTTTCGCCACCGACTCAAGCGGTGGTTTCAAGCTGGAGCAATTCGAGCTCAGCGGTGACGATATCCGGTTGACTGCGAACGGTGGTGGATCGTTGGCCGGTGATCCGATCGATCTCACCTATCAGCTCGACGCCAACCCGGCCCAGCTATTCCCTGATCTCACGGTGGGTGGACGTCTCGTCTCGAGCGGCGATCTCACGTTGACCAAGGATCTGCTCGAAGGCGATCTGCTGGCGGATGTGCAGCAGCTGCCGGCGGAGTTGGTGGCGCCGTTTCTCGGCGCGGCGAGCGAGAGGCTGGATTTGTCCGGTACGGTGCTGAACCTGAAGGCCGACATCGAGACACGGATCGCGCGGACCGCGACAAGCGAGTCTCCCCTCGATCGGTTGGACGGCGAGATCACTCTTGACTGGACGTCGCCCGACGAACGGCGCATCGTCCTGGCGGCGCGGTCGCTAGAAGCCTCCAAGGAGTCTGGGATCGGTGTCACGTTCAAGGCTGACGTCTTGCCGGACGGACCCGGTGTCCGGCGTTTGGAAGGCTCACTTCGGGCCACCAGCTGGCTCGACGTCGCAGCCGGCGAACTCGGACCGACGACCGTCGATTTCACGATTGCGGATCTGCTGGCGACGACGGAGCGGTTGGGATGGACCTTCGATCTCGGTGGCTTCGAGCCGGCGGGTGAATTGCGTGTCGAGGGGGATCTCGAAGGCCCCCTCGAGAATCTGGACCTGCGCCTCGACGCCGGCTGGCGTCTCGACGACGAGCCGTTGCTGACGGCTTCGGTGCAGTCGCTGAGCGGGGTTGGCATCGAGCAGCCGCTGCACTTGGCGATCAAGGCTGAGCTCTTGCCGGCGGCGGAGGGGCAACGCCAGCTCGCCGGTGAGCTGTCAGCCAGACATCTCGCTGCGTTCGCAAGTGATCTGCAAGAGGGGCGATTACAGGACTTGAAGGTCAACCTGCAGATCCCCGATATTGCTCGAACGATGTCCGATCTGCGTAGGCGTTGGCCCCTGGTCTTTCCTGGACAGGAGCTTCCCGCGGGTTTGGTGGCGGGCCATGTACCAGAAGAGCTGTTGGCAGGATCTCTCGATCTCGTGGCGGAAGGTGCTGGGAGGTTGTTGGCGCCGCGCATCGAGGCGGAGGGGGATTGGCGCCCGGCGGCCGACGAGCGATTGCGGATCGAGTTGGCAGCCGTGCCGGTTGCGACAGCTCCTTATTTTGCTGGGTCGGCTGGCGCCCGAGTCGAGCTGGAAGATCTAGATATCGGGCGCTTCGGCGAAGATACTGCGGGTCGTGTTTCGGGGTTTCTCGACCTCACAGCAGCTGGCGCTGGCGCTGCCGAGTCGGGTGGCACCTCGTTCGAGTCAGAGTCTGCCGAGTCGGGTGGCACCGCGTTCTGGAGCAGGTCACGTCTTCTTTATGCGGACCTCGACCTCGAGGGCTCGGCGCTGAGCTTCGGTGGCACGGCGTTCGAGCGAATACGACTCGTTGCGGGCTCGGAAGGATCGTTTGTCGAGATCTCGCAGTTGGACGGCAAGCTGGCAACCGGGCAGGAGCTGGTCGGCCACGGACGGTTTGAGCTTGGAGCGCTCGACGACAAGCTGTCGCGTGAAGCTGACCTGTCGGGCGATCCAGACCTGTCGGCTGATGACGAGCCCCTATTGCGTAGCGGGCACTTCCAAATCGAATTGCCGCAACCGGTATCGACTCTCGAGACCTTCGAACGTGTGGTGGCGGGGTTGCAGCTCGAGGGCGGCACCGTGAGCGCGGAGATTGCGTTTCAGCATGCTGGGAAACCCTTACAGCCGGTGGCGTTGGTTCGGTTGCCGCTCGGGGCGCTCAGGGCTCGCAGCGAGCTTGCCGGGCTCGTCGACAATCTGCCGACCGCAGTGGACGATGGGGAGCCCTGGATCGGACTTTCGGGTTTCGAGCTCGAACCCTTCCTGCCGTTGTTTGCCCTCGCTGAGGACGCGATGCGACCCCACGCCACCTTCGACGGCTCGATCAATGTCGATTTGGCGGAGCCGACGGCATCGACTGGGAATCTGACCCTCAGCAATCTGGTGATCGAGGCTGTGGAAGGGCGCGTCGAGGCAACTGAGCCACTACGTTTTGTGGTTGCAGACCATCGGCTCGAGCTGCAACCCGCAAGGTTGATCGAAGCCCGTGACCGTACCCGTGGCCTGATCGCCGCGGGGACGATCGACCTGATGCCGGGCTGGCAACCTACCGACGCCTTCGAAGCCCTCATCGAGAACATCGATATCGACTTGAACGGCACCTTCGACACCGCGGCCCTCGATCCAATGCTGCCGGGAGGGGTGGCCCGTGGGCAAGCCACAATGCGAATGCGGATCCACGGGCCGCCAGCGGAGCTTGCCGTCGAAGGCCTCTACGACGGTCAGGGATCGACGCTGTTTTTTGCCGCTCCGTACGCGACTCAGTTGGAGAATCCGGTCGCGAAGCTGTCTCGCCGACGTGGTGGAACCGTACTCGACAGCTTCACGGCGGTTCTCAATGACGGATCGTTGGAGGTCTCGGGCGGCTTGATCGGGCCTACGGGGGCGAATTTGAAGGCTGTCTTCAGCGACGTACGCTATCGGCTCGACTATGGTCTGAATACGCGCTCGAGCGGCCGGCTGGACCTGCGTCTACCGACCGCGGAGCGTCGTGGACGACTGGCTGGCGAGATTGTCCTCGATCGCGGCACCTTGAGCCGCGACATGGATATCGACCGCGGGCTCCGTAGCCTGCTGTTCGCGCCCGACTTGACGAGCACCGAAGGCACCAGCCTGAGCGAGACTCTCGACCTCGATTTGTCGATCATCACCGCCGAAGGGATCCGAGTCAAAAACAACCTGGCCGATCTGCGCGCCGACTGGAACCGGATCAGGGTGCGTGGCACGCTCGAGAATCCGCTGATCTCGGGCGAAATCGAGGTAGATCCCGGCGGCAAAGTCACCGCTTACGGTCAGACCGTTCGCATCGACGAGGCGTCGGTCAAGCTGCCTGGGGACCCGATCGTCTCACCCAGGATCGTGTTGAAGACCACCACCTCGTTCGACGACCCTTCAGTGGGTGGAAATCGGCGTGGTCTGAGCCAGACGAATCTTGGCGATGACGGACCGGGCGCCGGCGGCTTTTGGGATAGTGAACGCTCGGCCGCGGATTCCAACGTCTCCGGCGAGATCACCGGCGGCTTGATGAGTTATTACACCGATCAGCTTGCGGGCTCTCTGGCCAGTGGCCTCGAACGCACCGAGCTCAGCCTCGAGCCACTGCCGATCTTTGGCGAGACCGACACCCAGGCTCGACTGACGGCGAGTTATCGTGTGTCTCCCAATGTCGACCTCATCTATTCGGTCAACCCGCGGGAGGCGGAAGGGCAGACGTATCTACTCGATCTGCATGATTTCGACATCGCTCCAAGCCTGACCGCCCAAGTCTTCACCAACGACGAGGGGAACGAAGGTCTTACCATGGTCCAGATCCTCGAGCGCGGCGGCGGCTCGCAGCTCGACACCTCGCCAAAGCTGCGGGATCTGGTGCTCACCACTCCCGAGGGGGTCTCGCGGCGTCGACTGAAACGGGCGCTTGGGTTGCGCAAAGGTGATCTGCTCGGCGACGACGCGGTTTTCGACATCGAGCTCGACGTCCTCGAAGAGCTTCGCCGGCAAGGTTATCCCGGGGGCATGGCGGATATCGAGTTGGAGCCGGCGCCCCGCGAGCGGGTCAATGTCGAAGTCGACGTCGAGACGGGGCCTCATGTCCGTTTCGAGTTCGAAGGTGAAGCGCTGTCGCGGCAGGCGCGCCGCCTCGTCGTTCAGTCTTATCGCACTGTGGACGAGGCGTCGGCGCTGGTTGAAATCGAGGGCGCGACGGTGAAGGCGCTACGCGACGAAGGCTTCTTGGTTCCAGAGGTTGTCGCGGTGTCGGAGCATGAGGATCCCGCCGATGCGTCGTCGCCCCGGGTGGTGCGGATCACATCCCAGGGGGGGCGGCGGATCCATCCCGGGCCGCTGGTGATCGAGGGTGTGGCGCCAGAGGAGGCCTTATTCCTTGCCAGCCAATTTCAGTCGCGTCTGATGCGGGTCGAGTTGGCTGCGGGTGTGCCGGGGGCCGATCGTTTTCTCGTCCGTTCGATGCGGACTTTCGGCTACCCGGATGCCCAGATCACGGGGCGGCAGTTGTCCGAAGACGGCAAACAACTGACGGTGAGCATCGATCCCGGGAAGCGCAACCGCATCGTCAAGGTCGAGATCTTGGGTGTGCCGGCTGAGGACGCTGAGCGCTTGGCGGCCAAGCTGCCGCGTCGCGAGGGCGCGCCGGCCCGTTCCGATGACATCACTCGTTTGGCCCATGCCATCGAAGACGATCTCAATTTGCGCGGCTACGTCGACGCCGAGGTGCGAACCGAGCTCGTGCCGACTGCTGACGATCCGTACAATCTGGTGCTGCGCTGCACTATCGAGCCCGGGCCGTTACATCGCCTGGGTAGCCTGCGGGTCGAGGGGGCGCGGGGGGCCCGTGACCGCTGGGTGGAACACATCATAGGTCTCGAGCCGGGGTCGGTGTTTCGTCAGCAAGATCTCGACGAGGCGCGCCGCCGCCTGTGGCGCACTGGCTTGTTCGAGAGTGTGCGCACCACCACCGAGTCAACGGCAGGCGTCGAGGATAGCGACGGCGTGACGAGTAGCGACCTCGAGAACGTCGTCTTCAGCCTCGTCGAGCTGCCGCGGTACCTCTTCGCCTATGGTGGACGTTGGGAAAGCGGCGAGAAAATTGGCCTGGTGCTCGATGCGATCGACCAGAATTTCCTCGGTCGCGGCACAACTCTCGGTCTGCGCGCCCTGTACTCCGATATCGACGATCGCAGCCTCCGTCTCTACCACGTGACGCCGCGGGTGCGTGGTACGTCGGGCAGTCTCGAGATCTTCCTGGAAGGCAAAAGCGAAGTCACCGAAGGGTTGTTGGTCGATGGCGTCGAAAGTTGGGCCCAGCTCACCTTTCCCCTCGGCCCCCGGGCTACCCACCGGGTTTATGTGCGGCATCAAGATCTTTCGATCACTGACGCGGCGCCAGACGAAGGTGTCGTGCTGGTCGCACCGAAACAGCACTTGAAGATTCCATCTCTGGGCTGGCAGTTGTCTTACGATACCCGGGACCATGCCCTCGGCCGGCGGCGTGCCGACGGACTGTTCCTCGGGCTCGACTTTACCTTCACCGACGACAGCCTCGGTAGCGATGTCTCGGCCCTTGGGCTGTTCAGTGTGCTCAAGCACTATCGGTCCCTACTCCGCAGCCGTGAGCCTTCGAAGCAGCTCACTTGGGCGCAGTCGGTGCGCGCCGGCTTTCTCGAGCCCTTCGAGGGCACTCCGGTGCCCTTCGTCACCCGTCTGAGGGCTGGCGGTGAGTACTCGGTGCGTGGCTATCGCACCGAGAGCCTCGGCCCCCTGGACGCCGAAGGCAACGCCCTCGGCGGCGAAGTGCTTTTCATTCTCAACGAAGAGCTACATTTTCCAATCTGGGGTGACCAGCTTTCCGGCCTCGCCTTCTTCGATGCCGGTAACGTCTGGCAAGCTACAGATACCCTCGACTCCGAGCTCTTCACCACCCTCGGTGTTGGCCTGCGTGCCTCGACCCCCGCCGGCCCCCTCCGTCTCGACGTCGGCTTCCCCCTCGACCGCCGTGACGGCATCGACGATAGCGTCCGGTTTTATATCGGTTTCGGCAATATCTTCTGAAGCGTCGACGCCCGCCGATGCCGGGAGCGCCGGAGTCTCGCCGGCTTGCAGGCGAAGGTCGAGAGAGCTCATGCCGGGAGCGCCGGCGTCTCGCCGGCTAACACGAAATCGGAAGACAACCTCAACGCCAAACCGGGGGACCCGGTCCACCGATCGCCCCGCTCTGCAAGGTACCGGTGGCGACGATCCTGGCGTCACCTTCGAGGGTCCAGGCGGTGCTGCCGTCCAACGAGCCGTTGACGGTCACTTCGTGACCTCCGGCGGTGAGGACGGTGACCGGCGGCGCCAGACGTTCGGCGACGAGACCGGCGGCGACGGTGGCGATCATGCCGGTGCCGCAGGCCAGGGTTTCGCCTTCGACGCCGCGCTCGAAGGTGCGGAGCTGGCAGCTGTCAGGCTCGAGAAAGCGGACGAAGTTGACGTTGGCGCCGTCTGTGCCGAGGGCGGGGTGGGCGCGCAGCTTTGGGCCGAGATCGGCGACGGGGGCGCGGTTCAAGGGCTCCGGCCAGGCCACCACGACGTGCGGCACGCCAACACGTAGGCGCCAGCCGTGGAGGAGGAAGCCGTCACCTTCGAGGGAAATCTCTTTCGGAGGCTCGACAATCTCGGGCAACTCGAGGTTGATGCGGTCGGCAGCAATGCGACGGGTGCGTAGCACCCCGACATCGGTCTTTAGATTTAGCTTGGGAGGGCCGTCTGCCGGCTCGAGATACCAGCCGAGATGGAAGGCGAGTCGGGCGGCGCAGCGGCTGCCGTTGAGACAGAGGTCGCTACGGTCGCCGTCGGCATTGTAGTGGATCATGCGGACGACGGATTCGAGCCGGTCCAACGTAAAGACGCCGTCCGCCCCCAGCGACAGACCACGTCGGCACCAGGCGCGGATCTCGTCACCGGTTGGCGGCCGTTCGGGCGCGGCAAGGGCGATGAAGTCGTTGCCGGCGCCCGATAGTTTGAAAAAGGCGGTTGGAATGCCCATCACCGCCCGAGTCGACTCAGCGCGCGGTGGTCACGACCGGTTTGCTCACCGGACTTTTGTTGCCGCTGTGATCAACAACTTGTATTTGATAGGCGTAGGTCAGACCACTCGCCAGATTACGGTCCAAGAACTCGGTGCTGGCGACGGGTTGGTCGGTGACGCGGTGAAAATCGCGGCCGGGCTCGCGGCGGAAGATGATGTAGCCCGCGACGTCGGTGGCTTTTGACGGCTCCCAACGCAGCCGGATGCTGGCGCGTTCGGCGAGGGCGACCATGTTGCTGGGCAACGGTGGCGGAAAACGATCCTGGTATTCGATCTCCCGTTCGCCGGCTTCGTCGGTGTGGATCAACGGCACAACGTTGGCGATCGCCCGCACGGTATAGATGTAGCGCTTTTCGTAGCGAGCACTGGTGTCGCGGTATTTGCGGACATCACCGCTGACGCGGTCGAGCGCTTCGCTGTAGCCACGCACCTGAGCTTCGCGGCGGAAAATGTCGAAGCCTTCGAAGGTGTCATCCGTCTCCCAACTGAGCTCGATGCCGTCGACCGTGGCCTGTGCTTGCAGGTTTCCTGGTGCCGATGGCGGCTCAATCGGAACCAAGGTGGCGCGGTTGGAGATCTGGGAGCTCTCGTTGCCTTTGACGGTGCGCACCGCGAAAATGTTGGCAAGGGGCTCGCTGGGAAGCTCGTCAGCGAGCGGAATGCGGAATTGCAGGCGATCACCGACCACCGCGGCGTTGAGCTCGGCGCCGCGCAGGGTGAGGAGGACGTCGCCGCCAGCCTCGAATTCCCGCGCCTCGGCCGACGGCAGCGCTACCGGTCGGACGGGCTCATCCGGCTCACTGGCAGACTCTGGGTCTTCAGCGGACTCTGGGTCTTCAGCAGACGCTGGGTCATCAGAAGACTCTGGGTCATCAGAAGACTCTGGGTCTTCAGCAGACTCTGGGTCGCTGGTGACGATCGAGACTCCGGGAGCTGGCTTGACCAGCTGCATCAGCTCCACGCCGTCGATGCCGCCTAGGCTGAAGCCGCTGATCGTGGTCTTGGGATAGGCCATGTCGAACAGAATCTGCCGACCTTGCTGGCTGACCTGCAGGTCGCGAGTGGTCATCGGAACATTGCGCAACGGCGGCAGCGGGTTGCCTTTTTTGCCGCAACCCACCAACGGAGTCAGCAGGGCGGCGAGGCAAAACCATGCGACCAGATGGCCAACGCGGTTTCCGCGAGTGGGTTGGACGGACAGCGGGCGAGAATGCTCAGGATCAGAGTACATAACGGCTCAAATCTTCGTCCATGACAATGTCGGCGAGGGCTGCGGTGACGTAGGCCGAGTCGACAGACACTTTCTGATCGTCCATTTCGGGGGCATTGAAGGAGATGTCTTCGAGCAACTTCTCCATCAGTGTGGCGAGCCGCCGGGCCCCGATGTTCTCGGTCTGAGAGTTGACCTCGACGGCCAGTCGCGCGATCTCCTCGACGGCGTCGGCCTTGAAGGTCAGCTCGATGCCTTCGGTGGCGAGCAGCGCCGCGTACTGTTTGGTGAGTGACGCTTCGGGCTCGGTCAGGATGCGGACGAAGTCTTCCTGGCCGAGATCGCTGAGCTCAACTCGGATCGGCAGCCGTCCCTGGAGCTCGGGGATGAGGTCGGAGGGTTTGCTGACGTGGAACGCGCCCGCGGCAATGAACAGAATGTGGTCGGTTTTCACCATACCGTACTTGGTGTTGACGGTGGTGCCCTCGACGATTGGCAACAGGTCGCGCTGTACGCCTTCACGGGAGATGTCGGGACCGCGTCCGCCTTCGCGGCCGGCGACCTTGTCGATCTCATCGAGAAAGATGAGGCCGCCCTGCTCGACCCGGCGAGCGGCTTCCTGTGCCACCTGCTGCTGATCGATGAGTTTCTCGGCCTCTTGCTGCTTGAGGATCTTGCGCGCCTCGGCGACGGTGACGGTTTGCGGCTTGCGACGGCCGAATAGCCCAGGCATCATTTCCTTGAGATTGATACCCACTTCTTCCATGCCACCCTGGGGAGTGTACATCTCGAGACTCGGGTATCGGGCCTCTTCGATCTCGATCTCGACTTTGCGTTTATCGAGCTTGCCGGCCCGCAGCCGATCACGGAATTTCTCGCGGGTTGGCCCCAAGTCGGTCTCGTCATCGGAGGAGAAGACACCAGGGGTGGTGGGTTGTGGCACCAACAACTGCAGCAATCGGTCCTCGGCGCGCTCGGCGGCGAGTCGTTGGACGGTGCGCCGTTTCTCGTCTTTCACCATCGCCACCGAGATCTCCATCAGATCGCGAATCATCGATTCGCAGTCCCGGCCGACGTAACCGACCTCGGTGAATTTGCTGGCTTCAACCTTGAGAAAGGGCGCCCTGGCCAATTTGGCCAGGCGTCGGGCGATCTCGGTTTTGCCGACGCCGGTGGCGCCGATCATCAAGATGTTTTTGGGGACGATCTCGTCCGCCATCAATCCCTGAATTTGTTGGCGGCGCCAGCGATTGCGTAGCGCGATCGCAACCGCCCGTTTGGCGGCTTGTTGGCCGACGACGAACTTGTCAAGCTCGGCGACGATCTGGCTGGGCGCCATATTGTCGATGGAAGGGGGCTCGGACATGGCTGGCACGCTGGCCGACGCCTCGATGCCGACGATCGAGCTGCCGCTCACGCCGCCGGTTTGAGCTTTGGTCATGGGAGGTTTAGAGCTCCTCGATCGTCAGGTGATCGTTGGTGTAAATGCAGATCTCCGCCGCGATCTTCATCGATTCCTCGACGATCTGGCGGGGAGTGAGGTCGGTATGCCGAATCAGGGCTCGAGCCGAAGCCAGGGCAAAATTCGACCCCGAGCCAATGGCGAGAACACCTTCTTCGTCCGGTTGAATGAGATCGCCGGTGCCTGACATCAGAAAACTCTGGTCGTGACCGCCGATAATCATCATCGCTTGTAGCTGGCGCAGCACTCGGTCGGTGCGCCAATCTTTGGCAAGCTCGACCACCGCCCGCTCCAGGTTGCCTTGATACTCGTCGAGCTTGGCCTCGAAGCGGGTGTAGAGAGCCAGGCCATCGGCAGCGCCGCCGGCAAAGCCGACCAGCACCGCGCCCTGCTTGCCGGCGCGTTTCACTTTGCTGGCAGAGGCTTTCACCACCGTATCCTTGAGCGTCACCTGGCCGTCCGAAGCCATCACAGTTTGGCCATCACGCCGAACCAGAA
>JAJCXQ010000464.1 GCA_029263355.1 Acidobacteriota bacterium
CTCCTCCTCCTCCTCCTCCTCCTCCTCCTCCTCCTCCGGTCCCGCCCCCGCAGATGAGGTCGTAGTGGGAGGTTGTCGTGCAGGTCGTGCCGTCGTAGTCGGTGACGCAGATGGTGGTGTAACTCTGATGGAGGCTGCACCTGGCCTCCGCAATCGGTGCGATGAGGACAGCAAGACATAGGGTCAGCAGGATCTTTTGCTGGGTGGTCATTGCCCACCTCCCAGTTCAAGTGCCGAGGGGCGGCGATTGCGTTCGACGACGATCGTTGTTTCAGCGCCACCCGCCAGGGAGGCGGGGCCCAGCGACAGAATCACACGGACTTTGGAGTCGGTGTAGTCCACTCGCTCTCTGGTATCAAGACCCTCGTATGTGGTTGAGATAGACCGCCAAAGGGCCTCATCGTTCTTAAGCGGCACCAATGCATACGGCCCGCCGGAAGCCATGACTAGAGCAACGCCATCTGGGTAGGCTAGCTCGTCCCACTCGGCGAGGGGCAGGGATCCGGGCCCAAAGACCCGGACCGAGCTTCGGGGGATGGGTGCCTTAGAAGGTTCCTCGAAATCGTCTGCCCTTCGCCAACGTCCGAGAACCTTGCCATCCGCTTCGTTGGTCACGAGTTTCTCGATCCAGTAGTAACTCGTTCCTTCGAAGGCATACTGAACTACAAGATTGCCGCCAATTGTGATCTTCTCCGGGCGCCCAAGCGAGTCGAAAGTGGTCTCCAGAAGAGATCCGTGGTTATCAAAGGCCGAAACCAGGTTTGATCCATCCCAAGTTTCCACTCGAGCAGCTCCGCGGTCGTCGCTGATCTCGCGTCTGCCATCCTGATCCTCCAGGAGTTCAACCTCTATTTCATGGCCAAAGATGTTTGATGTTTGGAGGGCCACGCGGCCTTCTCGCTCTCTGACGTGGGTTGCAATCCCTCGGCTTTGAGCAGGGGGCATTCGCCAATTCAAAGAGGGCTTTGGCCCCTTCGGCCAGAGGTACGGGCGTAGCTCCTTCAGAGCCCGGCCAATCATGCCCCGGTTGGGTCCTTCAATATGGACGATCCGTTCGCCCTCCGTGTTGTACACGAAGACCGTTTCCCACTGGCCGAGATCGGTGGTGTGGGTCTTCGCAGCAACGCGCGCGAAGGGTCCGGTTGACGTCTCGGAGTCGTAGTGAAACTCAGTCAGTCCGAATCGCGCGCTGCGCTCGGAGCGCATACGCCCTGCCTGATCGTAGGTGATTTCCAGAGTATCGTTGCCGGTTTCCGCTCGCACGACTCTCTTTTGAGAGTCTCTCTCCACACGCGGTGGTTCGTTCTGGGCCCAGACACCTTGAGAGAGCAGAAGGCCCAGCATCGTCAGGACCCAATTAATCCTTTTCATTCTCGTTTTCCTCCTTGAATATGAGATGGAGAGATCCCTCTCAACGACCACGTTGAGAGGGGGGCGATCTCTGCCGCCGAATACCCTGGCACCTCAATCGGAATGTGTCAATGACTCTAAGACTTGCTTTCAAGAATTAGTGTGTAAGAGTTGTGACCTCCACCGATCCGAGCGGGCGCATCTCGTGGCTCGTCGTAGACCTCCAACGAGTCCTGCTGGCGCCAGGCTCGACGACGGCCGTGGCTCAAACGAAACGACTCGGACTGTCCAAGATACACGAGCCCAGAGCTGGGCGGCCTTGCCACCGGCAGAGCTCGCCACCCACGGGCTCGGAGCCGGGTCCCGCACTCGAGACGACCCCCGGCTCAGGAGCCGGACTTCCGGATGGAGAAAAGACCTCATGGCTCCGATTCAAACGTTGCAGTTTAGGTTCTTGCCATATCGGGAAGAGATCTGGCAAGAACCCATTTGGCCAGATTTTCAGGTCTCTGAGCAACCCTTCCGTCACGGTCCATCGACTCCCGTTGGTCACCAGCAAGGCTTTGGAATTCAATCGGACGATCCCAACGTTCGAAGCCTCAGATTTCTTGAATTCTCTGAGTTCTAGACAGAGGGAAAACGCATTCCACCCAACAAGCACAGGGATCAAGATCTCGACTGCGCCTCGCTAAGGGGCCAAGGCCGATGACGGCCCCGCCACCGAGCTCAACTAGACGCTGGTGCCCACGATACCCAGCGTGCCGCCCCGCCTGCGTCAGCGAGAGGGTCGATCACGTCGCCGATGCGGACGAAAGGCAGGCTCGGCGGAAAGCAATGTTTAGGGAAAATGGCCTCGGTAACTCTACCGAGTTTCACCATGAGTGACGCCTCACGAAACATTTCGACGATGGCGCTGTAGGCGAGCTTCATGCGATCCCACATGGCCTTGCTGGCGGCGTGGCACAGCGGTTTGGGGCTGCGCTTGTCGTGGACGGAGCGACTAAAAGGATCCTGATGACGGATGGCCTCCATCCCGAGAGGCTCGATCCCGATCTCGGCACGTTGGACCGCGGCTTCAGCCTCGATTTCGACGACCATCTCGGTGACCCGTTTGCGGCGGGTGGCGGTTGATAGGTCTTTCCAGCAGGGCAGCGGCTCCAACTTGACATCGTAGTGCTGCATGAAAGCGCCGCGGTCGATTTCGCAGGCAGTGGTACCGCGACGGGCGGCCTTGCGCTGTGCTTGGCGTTCGGGCCAGAAACAGAGGCGATTCGGCGGTGCAGAGGTCGGCACAGCCCGCGGAAATTTGTCAGAACTCAGCCGGAAGGCTATTTCCGTTGTATCAATCTAGAGAGTCTTCGTTTACCTCGATTTGGTGGACACCTGAGAAAGGCGCGAGAATGCGCCGAAGGAGGTCCCTATGTCTCGGAGACTGCGCCTCTCATTCACAGCAGAGCAGAAGCAAGAAGCGGTCGTCAAGCACTCAAGCCGATCCGGACCCAACACAAGTGACTGAAGAGCTTTCATCGCAACGCCGCCGGAGATTTCCTGATTGCGTTCGCTACTCCCATATCCTATGATCTATTTAGAAAAGATCGCTTTTGGTCTTGATCATGCGTCTCGCCTTTGGCTAAATGCCAGAGAACTATTGGTGTCCAGGTGGAGTCAATCCACTCTGGGCTTCGTTGAGGAGTACCATCGATGTGCAAATTGCGAAAACTCGTCAGGGTGTGGGTGTCTGTTCTCCTGTTCGGATTGACGGTTGGCGTGGCCCACGCTGATAATGGCTCCACCGATGGGATGAACCTGGAGCCCCGCAACCCGTCCGTGACCGAAAACTTGGTGGCGGACCTCGCCAGCGACTCGAGCGTGACGGCTGACCCCGAGAGCCTCGAACCCGCGGTCGAGCCGGATTGCCCTTCGGACACGGCGTTGACGGCAGCTCTCGGCATGGAAACCGTGCTGTCGGTGAGTGGGGCGTCATTCGGCTGGACGTGTGGCAGCTGCAGCGTCAGTGCCTGCGCGAATCGGCCCGTAGGAACGCCGTGCGGCGGCTTTGGCAGATACTGCGTTGTCAGCACCGTATGTACGACCCAGCCACTTACGGACAAATGCGTCTGCGGCACTGATCACTTCTGAGATCCGAACGAGTGACCCAGGGTCCCAATCGGAGGCCGGACTCGATCTCGACGTTCACAGCGGTCTGTCATTTATGAGACACCTATAAAAGGCGGGGCAACGTAGACGCGAGTAGTAGAGAGCAGGCCAGCGTGCAAGCCGGCTAGGCCCGATCTGTGGCACCGGGGTTCAGGATCACGAGATCTTTGCGGCGGCACAACGAGCTTGACGATAGGCTACTCGTGCGTGCCCGTTGGTTTGCCTAAATGTGCCCACGCTCAATATGGACTCTGGGCGAGCAACAGATCGCTGGCGATGGCGTCGATCCGGGTCCAGAGGACGGTTTGACCGTCCGGTGACACGCTCAGGCCCGGTGGATAGGGTAGGTTCCTGTCGAGGATAGCGAGGGTGCGCAGCTCCTCCGACTCGGACATCCAGCGGCTCAGGTGGCGTTCGCCGTCTGGGCCCCAATGCAGGAACACAACACCGCCAGCGATCGGCTGCCAACTCTCGGCGTCGAGCGCGGAAACGAACGGAAGGGCGGTCTCGATCCGCTCCCCCGCTGACCACCTGGAGAGACCGGGGCGCTCGGCATCCACCACCCAAAGCACCTCGCCGCCGGGTTCTTCCTTGGCGGAGACGCCGGCGCAGAGGTCGGTCTTCCACGAGCCGTCTCCGGCATGTTTGACGATTCTCCAGCTATCGCCGATCCAGGCGGAGGTGTAGATGGCGGAGCCGTCCCACGACCAGCTGGGAGCTACGTTGTGGATCGTGGGATCGGAGAGGCGGGTCTGGCCGGCGCCGTCGATCGCGATGGTGTGGACGGCGGAGATGCCGCTGGCTTCGCGGGTCGCGAACGCCAAACGCTGGCCGTCCGGCGCCCAGGCGAGGGCCAACACCGGGCCACCTTCGGTGGCGAGCTGGCGCGGGTTGCCGTCGGGCCAGAGGGCGATCCAGATTTGGTGAGCCCCGTCGCGATTCGACAGCAAGGCGACGGAGCCGCCGTCCGCGGAGAGCTCGGCATGCATGTCTTGACGGGTCGAGATCAGAGAGGCGACCGGCGTCTTGGCGGGGGTCTCGTTGCCGCCGGCCAGGGACACTTGCCAGATATTGGAATCGCAGCGTTGGTCCTGGTAGGCCACCGATCCGTTGAGACTGCTGGTGGGCTCGGCGACAAACGAACCTGGCAAACCGAGCCATTGGGGCTCACCCCCGAGGAGCGGCAACCGCCAGAGACCGCGCGGCGGGACGCGGTCGGACGAGACGATCAGCCCGTCACCGGAGCGGTCGAAAGCCAAGCCGATCAGGCGGCCGGCGGCGACATCTAGGGTCGTGAGCTCATCTGTCTCCAACTCGAGCAGCAGCACCTGGCCGGCTCCGCCACGCTGGCGTCGAAAGAAGGCCAACCAGCGACCGTCGGGGGAGGCCGCGGGGTAGACATCGCCGGGGGTTCTCTCCGGCGGTGAAGTCAACCAGCGGGCGGCGCCTTCGAGGTGGATCTCGCGCAGTCGCGCGGCGACCCCCGGGGCGGAGAGCTCCGATACCACCAGGTGTTTGCCCGTATGCAGCCAGACGACGTCAAGGAAGCTGCCGGCGGTTTCCGCCAGCCGGCGCTCGGCGCCGGTGACCAGGTCGTGGAGCCACAGCTCGGCGCCACCTCCGGTGTCGCCACCGCGGACATACGCCAACTGCCGACCGTCCGGCGCAATTGCCGGCTCCATCTCATTCGCCGCGGTGCTGACCAGGAGCTCAGGGGTGCCGCCAGAGGTGGCGATACGATAGAGGTCGAACGAGCCGCCCCCGTCGTCTGGTCTCGCGGCGTCGCCTGGGTTCGCGGTGTCGCCTGGTTTCGCGGTGTCGCCTGTCTTCGCGACGTCACTAGCCTCGGCACCGTCCCAAGCGAACACTACGAACGAGCCATCGGGGGCGATGGCCGGGCCGGTCTCGTTACCCGGGAGGGCGGTCAGCGGGCGCACGGTCGGCTGGTTTCGAGTCGGTGGGTTCTGGGGAGCGACAGGCTCTTGGGGTGTAAGAGAGTCCTGCTGACGACCGCGGGTCACCACCAGCAGGAGCACGGCGAGCACAAACGCGCCCGCAATCCACGCCCGCGAGCGCTCCGGCTTGTTGACCGGTGGGGTGCTCTCGGTTTCGACGGTGACGTCGGGCACCAGCCGATAGCCGCGTCCCCGCACCGTCTCGACGTAACGTGGAGCCTTGGCGTCGTCTCCAAGGTCTTGCCGCAGTTGCCAGATCAGATGTTTGAGGGCCCCGGGCGCGATGTGATCCCCTTGCCACAAGCGCTCCTTGAGCTCCGCCCGAGACACCGGCCGCCCCGGCGTCTCGGCCAGAATCAGCAGCAAGCTCAAAGCCTTGGGCTCCGGTTGGATCGCTCGTCCGTCGGGCTCGATCAAGCGGCCGAGGGTACGATCGATCCGCCAATCGCCGACGCGCAGAACGACGGCTGACTCGGGCTGGGGATCGGAGGGTGTCCGCATCATTGATGATGCTACCCGAGCGCGAGGCTGTAGGGGCAGTGATTGTGGAGTGATCCACACCTAAAGCGACGTGGAGCGATCCACACCAAAAAGACACCGTCGCCGCGGCGACCCCAGCGCCAGGTCGGGCGTAGAGTCCGGAGCGCGACGTAATTCTGCGACGTGATTCTGCAACGTGATTCTGCGACGTGATTCTCGATCCATCACTCCAAGGAGGCTCCCAGACCACCTACTTCAACTCGGAGTGGGTCCAATTTTGGCTGCCGGGCGCCGAGAAGGCCTTGGCCGAGCTCCACGATCCGAGTTGAGGTGGAGCGATAACTCTCCAAAGATGATCGCCCTGGCTATTGCAAGTGTCTAATAGAGGAGGCACTGTGCGCACTCAGCTATCTGGCAAGGTTGGGTGCGGTCGAGATGCCTTCGTCTAGGATCCGTTGGTGAAGGTGCCTTAG
>JAJCXQ010000465.1 GCA_029263355.1 Acidobacteriota bacterium
AGCACGAAGCCCACGGCGCCTAGCAGGGTCCACATCGCCGGTCGGACATCGCCGACCATGACTCGGTGCAACCGCTCGACGGTCGACGTACGGCCAAAATCGTCCGAATAGCCAAAAGCCTGCCGCATCGATGACGCCGCAGCCCGGCTCTCCGCCTGCGCCGCTGCCGGCGTGACTCCCGGCCTCAGGCGGCCGATCAATTGGACGTAGTTCGCTTGGTAGTCGACGTCGTTAGCCGGATCAAAACGCATCGGCACCCACACATCAACCTCGGCGTGGGGAAACCGGACGCTCGCCGGCATCACCCCGATCACCGTGTAGCCAGCCCCGTCGAGGATGATGTTCTGTTGAACGATCTCCGGGTCGGCCCCGAACCGACGCTGCCACAGACCTTGGCTGAGAACGACGGTGCGCTCGCTGCCGTCACGGTTCTCGCCGGGCTGAAACGTCTGCCCTACCGCTGCCGCTACCCCCAACGCCGAGAAAAACTCAGGTGACACCTGGGCGGCACGCAATGCCTGCGGCTCCTCGCCGTCCGTCCAGGTGAGGACTCCCCAGCTGAAGTAGGCGGCGAGCGCTTCATAGGAGTGCACCCGCTCGTCGAGAGCACCAAACTCCTCCTTACTGAAATACGATTCCGGCCAGACTCGTACCAGGCGATCCGGCTCAGGGAAAGGCAGCGGCCGGAAGAGCACCGCATCGACGACGCTGAAGATCACCGTGTTGGCTCCGAGACCGAGCGCCAGAGTCAGCACCGAGAGGATCGTGAAGAGGGGTCGCCGAGCCAGGCTACGGAGGGCGAAGCGGAGGTCGTGCATCGAGGTCATGGCGGTCTCCTGTTGACCGTGGTGTGGAGCTCTCGAAGCGTTGGATGCTCCAATCCTTCCAAGGGTTTACCATGACGATCTTTCTTACCTAGCTCAACTCGAAGCCATCAATTCCTCGCGGCCCCCTACTCGACGAGCGCGATCTGGACGCCCCAAGCGTCCGGATCGTGAGGCGGCGAGTCGTTCCAATCGCGGAACGCGTGGGAGCCATCGGTCTGGTAGTGCAGGACGTACTCGCCGGCTTCGAGGGTGAGAGTACCGCTGTAGAGCCGGTTCTTTGGCGCGCCACCGGCGCCGTCGGTCATCGGATAAGTCATCTCCCAGACGACCTTGCCGTCACGGTCTTCCAGCCATGCGTAGTCATACATTTTACCGCCGGTGCCTTCACCGAGCGCATAAACCGAGACGCTCTTTTTCTTGTCGAGCGTAAACTCGCGACGACGGTGGCTATCGCTCTTGACCCTGGCGATGCGAGCCAACAGACTGGGATCTTCTTCCTCTCGATACTCACCGACGATCGAATGATCGAAACCCTCGCCGCCATAAACGGTAATCCCCCAGCGCTCGGGGTGAGTGGGCGGGCTGGTATTCCAATCGCGATAGGCGTGGGAGCCATCGGTCGCGAAGGACACGATGTAGCTTCCAGGCTCGAAGCGAACCACTTGATCCGCCAGCCGATTCTTGGAGCCGCCTCCAGCATGTTCGGTCGCCTCGTAGGTCATCTCCCACACCCGCTTGCGAGTCCGGGCGTCGACAATCCAACCGTAATCAGCCATGTCGTGAGCATGGCCTTCACCGATCGCATAAATTCGAAGTTCGGCAGCCGCACTGAGTGTAAAACCGCGCGACACTTGCTCGCTGTCCCGTAGTCGGGTCAGCTCGACAATGGCCTCACCATCCGCTGGCAGGTGCTGGTAGTTGAAAGCTTCGACGTTGGCCATCTGCTGGGGATCTTTGAGCCACAGTGTCATGCCCCAAAAGGCCGGATCGTGCGGCGGAAGGGCATTCCAACGTTCCGGCGAATGCGAATCATCGGTCACAAAATGGGCCGCGTAGGTGCCGGCAGGCAGGGTCACGACATCATGGGCCGCCCGATTCTTTCTGGCGCCTCCCGCCTCCGTCGAGCCTTCCCAGGTCATTCGCCAGACCCGTTTACGGGTCTTGGTGTCCTCGATCCAGCCGTAGTCGAAACCTTCATCACCCTTGCTGAACTCGCCGACGGCATACACCAACACTTCCGTCGGCTCACGGACGGTGAAGCCTTGGATAACCGCCTTGTGGTTGCCGTCCGCCACCGCCGCGACCAACGCCTCTGCGCGCAGTTGGTCCCGGGCGCTGATGAGGTCTTGAGCGTTGACCGACCGGCCTTGGCCTCGGACCACGATCTCGAGCTCGTCGATCGCTTCCAGGTACTCCTCATCGTCGTCCCAGCCAAACATGCGGGCGACCGCCTTCGCGGTACTGTCCAGCCAGCCGCCGAGATGGTCGTAGTGGCCGGTCGGATAAGTTGCGTAGTACACCTCGTAGAGCCCGGGATCGAGACGCACAGATTCTTCGACTCGACGCAGGTCTCGACGTTGGCGAGAACCCTTCGCTTTACGCAAATCCCAGACCACCTCTCGGCTCCGGGCGTCCAGAATCCAAGCGGATGCGAGATCGGAGATCTTGCGATGCTCTTGCCGCCTCGGATTCAGTCCCCAAGCTTCGATTCGGACTTCCTGGCTGCGATCGAGCTTGAAACCAGCAACTTCTACATCGCCGGGCTCCAAATCGTCGATCTCCACTAGGACACGGTCGTTGGCTAAAGCGGGCAAGCCGACCCATAGGCAGGCGGCGGCAAGGTAGAGGCTCTTGATCTTCATAGGGTTCTGCTCCTGTTGCATGCTTCCACCTAACTATACGCAACCTTGACCCGAGGGGTTCCGTGAATCGAACTCTTGAAGGTGGATTTCCGTATACCCGTATACATAGGAGAGCTCGTGACCAACTCGCCCGTCACTCCAAGAGGCTGCTATCGACAGCCGGTGCCTATCGACAGACGGGGCAATGATAGAGAATGGTGTCTTTGTGGGAAATCCGCCACAAGCCACCGCACGATGACTCTACACTCCCGAGCACGCGAGGTCTCTTCACACCCGAGCATGACGGTGCGTCTCGGTCTAGCGCTCTTCTTGGGTCTGGCATCGATGGCCGCCGCTTTTGCTCCCCGGGAATCGACGATCGAGATCTCCGCCAAGGAGCTCAACGACGAACGTGGTCAGATGACTCTGCCCACCGCCTGGAAGTTCTCACCCCAGGACGACGACGCATTCGCCGCTCGCAGCTTCGACGACAGTAGGTGGCCGATGGTCGACACTGTGTTGCAAACCCAGGATCGCCCTGCGAGTTGGAATGGCCACGGCTGGTTCCGGCTCCGTTTTGCGGTCTCCCCGGACCTGCGAGGGCAGCCCTTGGCCCTGACAGTACGCCAATTCGGAGCCGCTGAGATCTATCTCGATGGTGAATTACTTTTTGCCGTCGGCGCCATCGACGGTCCTGACAGCGTCCAGCCTAGGCTGCAACGGCGCCCCTATCTGTTCAGCTTCGACAACCGGGAAGAGCATGTCTTGGCGATCCGATTCGCCAACCCAGACGGCGACCTCTATGAGGCCGCTGACAGAATCGCCGGCTTCAAAGTTGCTCTCGGGTCGGCTAATCAAGAGCTGCTGGCGTTTGGTCAGACACTGCGTGGCCTGGCCACTTTCCAAGCGCTGTTTACCGGGCTATTCGCCGCTTTCGCGCTGCTCCATCTACTGTTCTACGTCTTCTATCGCGAAGCCGACGAGAACCTCTACTTCGCCTTGTTGGCCGGCATCGTTGCGCTGTTGGTCTACCACTTCTTCCACAGCCGTTTCACCGAAGACCCAAGTTTCTTCCTGACCTTCGAACGCGCCACCAACACCGCCTGGCTGTTGCTTTGTATCGCCGCCTTGCGCTTCGTCTACGCGGTCTACCAACGCCCACCGCGCCTGCTCCTCATGGCGATCGTGGCAGCTGTACCGCTGGCCATCTTCGCCTGGCTGCGCCCCATCGACGCCCGCCCCTGGATTCTCCCTGCGCTGCTGTTGACCAGCGTCGAGATGGTGCGAACGGTGATTGTCGCCAATCTTCGCCGCCAAGCCGGCGCCCGGATCGTCGGACTCGGCATTCTGATCCTAGCCGGCGGTATCTCGATCGGCCTCCTCGCCAACCTTGGGATCCTGCCGACCTCCGGCGTCACCATCTTCTTGATTCCGGTCGGCTCGGTGCTGGTTCTGATCTTGACGATGTCGATCTACTTGTCGCGCAAATTCGCTCTCACGAGTTACGAACTGCGCTCTCAGCTCAATCAGGTGCGCGAGCTCTCCGAGCAGCAGCTGGCACAAGCCCAACGCACCCGTGAGGACGAAGTCGGGCGGCGCCTACTCGAGGCTGAAAATCAGCGCCAAGCGGAAGAGCTCGAGGTGGCCCGCAAGCTGCAGCTGTCGATGTTGCCTGCCACCTTGCCGATGCTGCCGGAGCTCGAGGTGGCCGCCGGCATGTTCACCGCCACTGAGGTCGGCGGCGATTACTACGACTTCGACCTCGCCGAGGATGGCGCCCTTACCGTCGCGATCGGCGACGCCACCGGCCATGGCATGAAGGCCGGCACTATGGTCACCGCCACCAAGAGTCTCTTCAAGGCCCACAGCAACAGCGCTGAGTTGTCCCACACCCTCGACCGCTTCGGTCGCGCCCTCAAACGCATGAATCTCCACCACTTGCGGATGGCCCTCACCTTGGTCCGGATCACCGGTCGACAGCTGAACCTCGCCGCCGCCGGCATGCCCCCCGCCCTCCTCCACCGCGCCGCCACCGGCGCCATCGAGTCGGTCGGCGAAGGCGGCATGCCGCTCGGTGGCCTAACCGACTTTCCCTACCGTCAGATTGATCTCGAGCTGCAATCCGGCGACACCGTCCTGCTGATGAGTGACGGTTTTCCCGAGCGCCTCAACCATGACGACGAGATGCTCGGCTATGACAGCGTCAGCGAATCCTTCCAGCGCGCCGCCGCTAACTCGCCGCAAACCATCATCGACCACTTGGTGGCCGACGCCGAAACCTGGGCCGCCGGCAAACCCGCCAACGACGACACCACCTTCGTCGTGCTGCGGAAGCGGTAAAACCGTTTGAGCATGAAGGGTTCACGCGCAACCGCTTCGCCTCAATCGCTGCTACCAGCTCGAAGCATCCGTTGAATCTCCGCCAGCGGGTTTCGGTCAGCATCTTATTCATGTCATCCGTCTAACTTCAGCTACGCCACCTCGCAGCAGGTCATCCGACTCTACTGGCTGAGCGTAAGGTTTCAAGTCCTCTCGAACGAAACGCATGCTTGTCTCCTCAAAAAGCCTCTCATTGGAGTGCCCCTGTTGCCGTTATGAAAGGCCCAACAGCCGTCAAATCGGAGAGGCAGCGAAGATGTCGATTGTACGCCTCGCACTCGGCTGCGTTGTTACTGAGCTCACTAAGTTTTCCAGTCAGCGCCTGCGTGATGTGAAAGCCCTCGTGATCACAAATGCACCAGTCAATACAAGGGTTGCCTTGTGGTTTGAAATGTGCCGTGGGTGGACCTTGCTCGGGCACCTCCACCCAGCCTTTCTTCTCGCCCTGGGCAAGGGTTATCGAAGGCTTGTCTTTGTTCGCGCAGTAGAGAGCGCGACGTGAAAGAACGTTCCTGAGGGACGGACCGATCGGCTCGTTGCCCTCCTTGCAACAACTTCCCGGTGCAGGCTTGGTGAGTCCCGCACACGGTGCCAGCCCAAAAGGATCAATCAGGGGCGTCGTAGGTCCGATCGATGACGTTACCGGCTGCGTCGACCTGGGTCTGGTTGCCGGCGGCATCGTAAGCGAAGGTGTGAGTGCCGCCAGCACCCAGCGCGATCGACTCGAGCCGCGCAGAGTTGCCCATCGCCGCGTTTGCGGCGTAGGTGTAGGTGTCGACGACACCGTCGCGGGTCTCCGTCAGCCGGTTGCCTAGTCGATCGTAGGTCCAAGCCAGATCACCCAACGGACCATCACCCTGAGTGAGGTAATACTGGACGTCTTGGTAGCCATAACCCACGCAGCAGTGCCAGGCATCACTACGGCCGGGGGAGGCGTCCTTTCACTGTGGCTTTTTCAGCCACTACATGCCGGCACCTCCTCCGCGACAAACATCTCCCACGCCTGCTCGGCTTGGGACTCGGTCAAGGCGTTCGGAGGCGCCGTCAACATGTTCTGCAACCATTGCTTCCGCAGACCTTCCGGCGTTTTGGCAAGCATCCCCCTCATGTCATCCGCCTCATCGACTGCGAGATCGGAGTGGAATGTCACCACCATGTCATGGAGGTGGCCATAGACGCTCGTCGGCACTTCAAATTCGAGCTCCTGATCCGGCGGGTTTGGCAACCGAGTGCTCAGGGCCTCGGCCCGCTGTGCCAGGGCACGGTATTGCTCTTGTATCACTTCGAGCTCGGCGAGCATGGCAACCACCTCACCCCGTATCTCCGTTTCCGAGAGCGGCGAATCTGCCGGCCAAACGAGCTGATCCGCGATCATCCACGCTGGGAAGCGCAACTCCGGACGCAGGCCGGCATGCGCCAGCTCGAGCAGTGCCCCCGACATTCGCTGGTCCAGCAACGAAGGCCTCTGGCTGAGAGGCTGTTCTACAGGTAAAGAGCCGGTGAAGCTGTTGAAAAGGGCGAGCAAAATCGGTCCGGCGGGCATCAGGAAGCCGGCGGCTGCGTCTCTGAGAGTCATCGCTTGGACCAACCCCTCGGCTGGATTGCCTTCAGGCGACACATGATCGGCCGTGACGATGGCCGTCAGCCGGAGACTTTCTTCGAAGTCTTCGGCGTTGGCGATACTGACCGTCCCAGCCTCGCTGATGTCCAGGCCGAGCGACAGACCGCCATCTTGAAAGTCCGCGCCGGTCCATGACAAGAGTTTCGCCGAGGCGAGCTCAGGGGTGCTGGCACCGCTGCCTTCCGTGTGATCATCAACCGTTGCGGTCCTGTGGCAGTGGCAAAGGAAAGGGATGGACCCTAAGGTAGTTATGCGAAGCGTCGGGGAAGTGAAACTCCCAGGCACGATCATCACCGCCGGTACCTGGCAGCAAGAGGATGGTTTGCGATCCCTCGCGATAGACGCCGAAACCGTCAGCATGGGCGCGCTCGAGGTCGACTCTCAGCCCGCTCAATGGAATGATCGTCCGGTGCCACACTTCAGGCTCGGCTCGCGCCACCTCGAACTGGACGATCATACCGCGCGCCAGCAGCATAAACACGTCGCGGCCGTCGGGCCCAGGTCTGACATAACTCCAGGTGACGCCGAACAACTCAGGCAAGTAGTGCAGCTTGTCCAGCGAGTAACTGATGATCCGATCGTTGGTGGCAAGTTGGACCTCGTTGGCTTCGGGATCGAACGTCAGACGATCGGAGGGGGTCAACGGTTGTTTGAGCAACCGCGTTTGCTTCAGCAGACGTAGCTCTGGAGATGGCGTCAAGTCGCCTTCGACGCTGATGCCGTACTTAGCCAAGCTGTGCGAGGAAGAGATCGGAAGCTTCAGAGGTCCAGTGGTCGTTCCTCGACCGAACCAGACCCCGCCCCAGGCCGGGGTCCCGGGCCCCCAAAAAGACGTGCCTTGCACCCGACCAAGGCAGCCCCTGCCCGGGCTATTCCCGAGGCAGAGGGAACTGGAAGAGATGGATCCGCATGTATTTGCACGACTCGTTGGGGAAGTGCAACTCCCAAGCTCGGCCATCCACATTGAACCCAGGCAACGGAGTGGTATTCGGACCTGGCAGGAAGAGGGCATATTGAGACCCTTCGCGAAAGACACCGAAGCCCTCGTCATGCATACGCTCGAGGTCCAGTTCCAAGCCGAGCAACGGAATGACCATCCGATGCCAAACCTCGGGCTCGTCGCGCGCGACCCGGAAGACAACGATCATGTTGGGATACTCCGAAGTTGTCCGATGCGCGTGTGCCGGCAAGATGAGCACATCTTGGCTTTCGGGACCTGGTGTGACAAAACTCCAAGTGGCATTGCCCATCACATCTGCCAGGAAATCCCGGTGGCCCAGCGAATGACTAAGAATTCGATCCCCGCCGATCAGCTGGACTTCGTTGGCTTCGAAGTCGAACGTTAGGCGATCTGAAGGGGGCAACGTTTGTTTCAGCAACCGGGTCTGCTCCAACAGTAAGAGCTCAGGGGTCGGCTCGAGGTCGCCTTCGACGATGGTGCCGTAGCCGTACCAATGGCGGTTGATCCAAGCCTTCAAGGGACCGGTGGTCGATCCTCGGCCAAACCAGACCCCCGTATTCGCGACGATTTGGGGGCCCTTGCTGTGGACCACTGGAATTGGGAAGTTGGGGTTTTGCGACCCTGCAGCGGCGATTAATAGAGTGCAGAGTGCAGCGGCTACGATGCGATGTTGATACTTCATGGGGTTCATCTCATGAACGGTAAACGTTGGATTTGGCGGGGGGCGCAAGAGCTCGCTACGCGAGCCTGGGGCCAGCGTCCCTGAGTTTGTGTGTGGTCACTGGCACCACCCGGTCAGCGTGCCGCTCTCGAAGCCATCGCCGAAGATGAACGTGGTGTCGAAGCAAAATTCACCCACGGTGCTAGTCCAACTATTTGGTGACCCACTCACCGCGTGTGCGTTGTGGGCCCAGAAGCAATCTCCTGTATCCCAATCGATGCCTGAATGTCTCCCCCAATCTTCACTTGTTCGCACGGCGGTGCCGCGGCGCAGCAGCGCCGGCTGAACTTCAACCCCCGAGCTGTTGCAGGCATCGCCCAGTCGCGGTAGGACCGAGGGTTGCCCCCGGCCCCCGCACAGATCCCAAGCATGCGGAGCTACCGCACTGGGCTCCTGCCGTGAGAAGTTCTCTGCGTCAAGCTCGGCAAAACCTTCCCGCAGCCCTCGAGCGGCGACTCCGGCGAACTCGACCAGCTCGTACAACGGCCGACAAGGACCTTCAAGATCGCCCATCGTTGTCGCGCCACCTACCGAGGCTTGGTGAGCTTGTCCACAAGCCTCCGCGGGCGCTGCGAGACACTTTCCAGTTTACCGCCGACGTTGCGCAGGCGATGCGCTCCTCTGCTGAGCTTGTAAAACGACCCGCGCAGCGGCCGCGAAGGCTTGTTGATTTACCTAGTCGGATTTCCACCGT
>JAJCXQ010000466.1 GCA_029263355.1 Acidobacteriota bacterium
GCAGTCGTGGCCGGGCCTGGCTGAGTTGCCGGTAGAGGCGACGCGCTATGTCATCGCGCTGGGCCTGCCGTCGACGCTGGCGGGCGCGAAGCTGATGATAGATCTCTTCCGCCGCCAGCATGGCGCGCATGCGCTGCATGATGCGTCGCCCCGTGTCGACGAAGATGCCTCCGAAGCGGGTGCCCGAGTCCACCGCAGGAGCACCGACCAGGCGCCGCATCGCCTCGCTGGCGACATCGGCAAAGGCGAAGGCTGCCCACACGATCGGTAGGGCGTGCTCGGCTCGATTCTGAATGCGTCTTGATTTCATGAGGCTCTCTCCTTGAGTTATCTTCTCCATTATAGAGAATATCGTCCTGAGAGGGCTCCCATCGAGACTTGCCCCAATAAAGTCACATCCCGCATCGGCGTCTCTTGGGCGCTCGCCCCGGCCTTCGATTGTCAACGCAGTCTGCGAGTTGGATCTCGACGGTGCGTTGACTCGCGGACGGGACGCGGGCTGCTGCCACGCAGGGATCCGGGGGCCGGGCACGGCAACAGGCTTCCTATGAGTTATCCCCGCCCGCCCCCAGCTAACCTGCTCACCCAAGGTCCAGGAGGCACCTACCGACACGGCTGGTCGCCGGACGGGCAACGGATCCTCGGTCTCTGGTGGATCTGGTGGGTGCTGGATCTATCCCACCTTGGTACTTCGCGATATCGTCAAGGGTTCAAGCAAAATCCATTGAGGGAAGGAGACGAATCTCAGGGATGTCCGATCGGGATTCAAACCAGAAGACCGTTCGGCGCCTCGAGCACAGCCATGAAGAACGAACCCGATCCCCAAGCCACACTGGCAGTGCTCATCGACGCCGACAACGCACGGCCCGCGATTGTCGACGGCTTGCTCGGCGAGGTGGCAAAGTACGGCATCGCCAGCGTCAAACGCATCTACGGCGACTGGACCACCCCTCAGCTCGGCAGCTGGAAGGCTGTGCTGCTCGAACACTCGATCCATCCGATACAACAGTTCCGCTATACGACCGGCAAGAACGCCACCGACAGCTCCATGATCATCGACGCCATGGACCTTCTCTACACCGGACGCTTCAACGGATTCTGCCTGGTTTCGAGCGACAGCGACTTCACGCGCCTGGCATCACGCATCCGCGAGGAAGGGCTGCGGGTCTACGGCTTCGGCGAACGTAAAACGCCCCGCGCCTTCGTCTCGGCCTGCGACAAGTTCATCTACACCGAAGTCCTGAGCTCCGCGGGCAAGGCGGCATCGGTAGACAAGAAAACTTCGACCGACCTGCGCTCCGACCCGAACCTCGTCCGCCTCTTTCGGTCGGCGATCGATGCGGCTTCCGATGACGACGGTTGGGCTCCGCTTGGTTCCGTCGGCACCTACATTTCCAATCAAGAGCCCGACTTCGATCCACGCAACTACGGTTTCAAGAAACTCAACGAGCTTGCCGGAAGCATCGACCTGTTCGAGGTCCAACGCAAAGGCAGCAACATCGTCATTCGCGACCGTCGCACTAATTGACTCCAGCGCTATTAGCGCTCAGTTAGGCTTGTCCTACCCCAGCGCCATCGCACTCTGTGCCCCTCCAGATACACTCCACCGAACCAGCGGTCGATACCGTTGAGCTCGATCTGGTCGTTCTCTGCCCTTAAGACGCGACCCCCTGCAGCAGTCAACGTCACCCGCGAGTCGCCGAATCGCTCCTTGCAGTCGATTCTCAGCAACGGCTCTCGTCCCTCTGCCAACCGCTTCAGATAGTCCCAAAACGTCGAATCACCCAGGAAAGGAGCCTCCTCTCGCTCCTGCTGATCGAGGAAGAGTTCCGCGGCTCGACGCGGACCGGACGCCAAAGCCGCCAACGCTTGATGCTCGGTGCGTCCCAGTCCGTTGGCAACGGAAGGGAACTGCTCCAAGTGTCGGCGCAGGGCGGGCGCCAGAAACGGCAACTCGGGGGTTCCCTTCGCCAGGTCAGCCAAGGCTTGCGGCGAAGGAGACCGGAAGGTCCTCCAGGCGTCGCGGGCCAAGTCCAACTGCTCGGACGACATCGGCTGGCGCTGCGGAAAGAGGTCGCGAAGATGATTGGGATCGAGTTGGCCGAGGCCATGGAAGCTCTCGACGGCGGGATGGTCTCCGATCACGATCATCTCGAGGGAGTCGACCGGGCGATCGGCCAGGCGATCGAGAATTTGGATCAGCTGCAACTGATCGTAGAGGTCTTGCTCGAACCATAGAACAACCCTGTCGCTAGCACCGACGCGGTCGAGCTCGGCGTCACGGGTAGCAAAGTCGCGGCGCGTTGCCTCCAACTCGGCCCAGCCACGACTCGCGATGAATCGGCTACGGAGCTCGGCCAGTTCGGCGACGGACAGCTCGGCGGGTACCGGTCCCTCGTGCAGAACGTCGCGCCACGGCAGGACGGCGCCGTCGAGCCCGGCTTGGCGAAGGAGATTCGCCGCGGAATCGCCGTTGGTGATGTGGAACAGCTTCATCCGTCTCAGGATATCGTTCCCAGCGCTTCTTCGCACCCGTTGATCGGCGCTCGGTAACCAGCCTCCACTGAGCGGCACAGAAAAGAGGACAGCCCGTGAGACATCTAATGCCTGCAACCTCGCCGAAGATCAATCTATGAGTCCGTGCGGACCGTTCCCGATAGGCTAGGATAAGAACCCCATGAC
>JAJCXQ010000467.1 GCA_029263355.1 Acidobacteriota bacterium
GCCGTCTTGGCGACGCTACATAACGTCCGCTACTATCTTGACTTTATGGCGGATCTGCGAGAGGGTGTCGAGCTTGGAACGCTATCGGAGCTGGCGCAGGAAATCACCGACCGTTATACCGCTCGTTGACGCGGTCACAGACTCCTCCACGGCACCGCCCGATGCCTTACCAGCTAGGGCCTTTCGGGGATCGGTGAATACATCCGCTAGCCGTTAGAGTAGCCTCTTAAGATAAGCAGTCTCCCACAGACAGTAGTCCCACACGGACAGTAGTCTCCCAAGACCGATAGCAGTCTCCCAAGACAATTCAGTACAAGTCCGGCTTTCGGGCCCGCAAGACTCAAGCGGACCCAGAGCCGGTCAGTGACGACGAGGAACGACGCGAATGACGACCTACTTGCTGGTTGCGGCCGCCCCAGGTGGGCTCCCGGCTATCATGCAGCTGCTGCCGCTGGTGATGATCTTCCTGGTCTTCTACTTCATCATGTGGATGCCGATCCGCAAGAAGCAGAAGGCGCTCGAACAGTTGCTCGGTTCGCTCAAGAAGGGCGATCGGGTCGTCACCAACGGTGGATTGTACGGAGAGGTCGCCAAGACCGACGACACCACAGTCATCCTCAAGCTGGCCGAGAACGTGAAAGTGAAAGTCGCCAAGCGCGCGATCGCCGGACTCGAAGGATCTTCAGAAGACCAGGGGGGTAACTGATATGGACCGTAGCCTGATCTCTCGTCTCATCGTCATCCTGGTGGTGGTGGGAATGGCCGCTCTGTGGGCCTATCCGCCGAAGGAAAAAATCAAACTCGGGCTGGATCTGCGTGGCGGAATGCACATGGTCTTGCAGGTCGAGACCGACGACGCAATCCGTGCCGAGACCGACAATGCGATCGATGGTATTCAGCGCGATCTCGAAGAAGCCGACATCACCGACGCGGTGGTCGAGCGTACCGGCGACTCGAGCTTCGACATCACCGGTGTTCCGGCAGATCGTGACAACTTCGTGGAAGACGAGGTCCTCGATCGTTATTACGTCGGGTGGGGCATGCGGCGGCTGGGTGATCGCCTGCAGTTCGAGTTGACGAGTCAAGAAGCGAAGAACATTCGTGAGCTTGCGGTCAACCAGGCTCGGGAGACGATCCGCAACCGAGTTGACGCGTTTGGCGTCGCCGAGCCGATCATCCATGAAGAGGGCTTGGGATCGAACCGCATCGTGGTACAACTGCCTGGGGTCGATGATCCGGATCGGATCCGCAATCTCATCAAGAATACCGCCTTTCTCGAGTTCCGGTTGGTCAAGGCGAATACCGGCAGATACGGCTCCGAGCAAGAGGCGGTGGCTGCCGGTCGTGGCGCCGACGAGGCTCAGCACGAGGTGATGCGAGAAGACCAGCGCGACGAGAACAAGAACCTCATCGGCCAGCAGTATTGGCTACTCGAGAAACGGCGGGTGATTACCGGGCGTGATCTCAAAACGGCTCGTATTTCGAGTGGTGAGTTCAACGAGCCGACGGTGAGTTTCATTCTCACCAACGAAGGCGGCAAGAAGTTCGGCGAAATCACCTCCAACAACATTGGTCGTGGCCTCGCTATCGTGCTCGATGGCAATGTCATCTCGGCGCCGACGATCCAAGATCGGATCACAGATCAGGGTGTGATCCACGGCAACTTTTCGATCCAGGAAGTGCAAGATCTGGTGACGGTGCTGCGCTCAGGTGCTTTGCCCGCTGGCCTAACCAATCTCGAAGAGCGTTCGGTGGGTCCGACTCTCGGATTGGACTCGATCAAGAAAGGTCAAAAGGCAGGACTGATCGGCTTCATGCTAGTGATCGTTACCATGCTCGTGGTCTACAAACTGAGCGGTTTCATCGCGGTGCTCGCGCTATTGCTCAACATTGTGATCGTGTTCGGCGTGTTGTCGATGTTCGGCGCCACCCTCACCTTGCCGGGCATCGCCGGGATTGTTTTGACGATCGGTATGGCGGTAGATGCCAACGTGCTGATTTTCGAGCGTATCCGCGAAGAGCTTCGCTCGGGTCGTACGGTCAAATCAGCGATCGTTGCCGGCTTTGGTAAAGCTTTGTCTTCGATCGTCGATGCCAATGCCACGACGATGATCGCCGCGATTTTCCTCTTCATGTTCGGCACCGGTCCGATCCGCGGCTTTGCTGTGACGCTGTCGGTCGGGATCATGGCGTCGCTCTTCACCGCGGTGTTCGTCGGCCGCTGGGTGTTCGATCTTCAAACTTCCCGCCGTAGCCGGATCGACAAGCTTTCCATCTGAGCCGTGCCGCTACGAGTACGTTTTTCTAGGAGCAGGAGATGCAGTTTCTGACCGATAGCCACATCGATTTCATGAAATACCGCAAGGTTTTCATCTGGGTGTCAGTCCTGTTGTTGGTGATCGCCTGTGCCGAGTTGTTTTTCTTGACCGGACTCAATCTGGGGATCGATTTCGCGGGCGGGACTCAGTTGACCGTGCGTCTACGCGAAGACGGCAGTCAAGAGGAGTTACGTCGCACGTTCGAGAACGCCGGCCTACGGGAAGCTCAGATCCAACGTTACGGAATCGGGAATTCGGAATTCCTGATCAAGACGCCGGTTGTCGGCGGCAGTGAAGAGGGCAGTGGAACGGCGATGATCGATGCCCTGAACGCTGACTTGAATAGTGATGCCGCCGGCCGGCACGATCTCAATCAACGAGGTGCCGAGGCACTCGGGGCGTTGCTTTACGAAGCCGATCCAAATACCCGAGTCGGGGTCGACGAGGTGGCGGCTCGAGTCGAGTATGAAACCATCGCTCAGGCGATCCTAGAGCGTCGTAAGATCTTGACGATCTTCAACTCTTGGGACCAACTAGCGGACATCGAAGGTGTCAACGAGGCCGTCTTGAGCACGTTGAAAGAGAAGGCGTTTTTTGGCGCCTTTTATGTGCTTCAAAACGAGAACGTTGGACCGCAGATCGGCTCCGAGCTACGGACCAAGGGCGTTTTGGCTGTGGTGCTTTCGTTCTTCGGTATGCTGCTCTACATCTGGTTTCGCTTCGAACTACGTTTCGGAATCGGTGCGTTGGTGGCGGTGGTACATGATTTCATGATCACCCTAGGTCTCTTTGCGCTCCTCAACTACGAGTTCAATCTCAGCACAATCGCCGCGTTTTTGACGTTGGTCGGTTATTCGGTCAACGACTCGGTGGTGATCTTTGATCGCGTGCGTGAGAACATGCGACGCTCCAGGCGCATGCCGCTTTTGGATGTGATCAACACGAGTCTCAATCAGACGCTGTCGCGCACGATTCTGACTTCGGGCACGACATTGTTGGTGTTGGTTTGTCTCTTCACTCTCGGTGGTGAGGTGATCCGCGGCTTCGCATTTGTGCTCATGATCGGTGTAATAGTCGGAACCTACTCTTCCATTTTTGTCGCCAGCCCGTTTGCGCTGGCCTGGGAGAAGTACTTCGGTCGCGACGCCAAAGCCAAGCGCAAGCAGGGTTAGTCGGTCGGGAATGTAGGGTCCGTGAGAAATCCCCCCTAACCCCCCTTTTTCAAAGGGGGGAACCTGATTCAGATTCCGGCCTCCCCCTTTGAAAAAGGGGGACTGAGGGGGATTTTCTGGAGCCTTCTGTTCAGCCGAAGGTGGCCAACCGTTCTTCGATCGAGGCGATCGTTGACCGCTGGGCCTCGGCGTCGAGGCGGGTTTTCTCAACCGCTTCGGGTTTGGCGCGATTGACGAAGTTCTCGTTGGCAAGGCGCTTGTCGAGCCCAGCGAGGAAGCGACGGGCATCGTCGACCTGCTTTTGGAGTCGGGTTCGCTCGACTTCGAGATCGGCTTGCCCGAGACGGACGGCGACTTCGAACGCTGGATCAACCGCCACCGCTGCTCCTTCAGCGGTTGGCTCACCAGCCGTCGCGAAGGAAAGCTGATCGGCGCGCACCAGCCGTGCGATGATCGTCGCGCTGGCTTCGAGGGCGCTGGCGTGGCTGTGTGGGTGAATCTCGATATCGATCTTGGCGCCGGGCTCAAGCCCCTGCTCGGTTCTGACCGCGCGGACCGCAGCCACCAGGCGGACAACGGTATCGACCCCGGCGGTGTCGTCGGGCCAACTCTGGGTGGTGTCAGCTCGAGGCCAAGGCGCCGCGATCAACATCCCGTCGCCGCCGAGCTCGCCCCATAGTTGCTCGGTCACGAATGGCAGGAAAGGGTGATAAAGCTTCAGGTAGGTCATGTACGAGTGTGACAACACCTGGGCCGTTTCCTCGAGCTCCGACAGCGGCGCAACTTTGATCGCTTCGAGATAAAAATCGCACAGCTCACCCCAGAACGACTGGCGGATGATCTCCGCCGCGTCGCCGAAGGTGTAGTCCGCGAGCCGTCGATCGACCCGTTCCACCAGGGCGCCCAAGCGTGACAGCATCCAGCGGTTCACCGGGTGCGTGACCTCGCCGGGTAGACCGATCTGGTGTCTTTCGACTTTGCGATCCAAACCTTCCGCGATGCGAGTCACCGTCGCGTCGACCAGTTTGGCGGCGTTCCAGATCTTGTTGATCAGCCGCTTGCCACCCACCAGGCGTTCCTTACCGAGCTTCAGATCCTTGCCTGGGGCGTTGCCGATCAAGAGCGACAGGCGCATGATGTCGGCGCCGTATTCCTCGATAGTGTCGAGCGGGTCGACGCAGGTCTCGGGTTTCGACTTGGACATCTTTTCGCCGTCGGAGTCGAGGATCAGGCCGTGCAGGTAGACCGTCGAGAATGGGATCCGACCGGTGGCGTAGGTGGTCATCAGGATCATTCGCGCCACCCAGAAGAACAGGATGTCGTAACCGGTCTCCATCACCGAGGTGGGATGGAAACGCTGGTAGTCCGGGCTGCGACGCAACAGCTCGGCAACGTCGATGTCAGGATCGGCGGCGAGATCGGTATCGACTAGGGTCGACCAAGTCCACAAGGCGGAGGAGAACCAGGTGTCGAGAGTATCGGGATCGCGGCGCCAGCCGTCTTCCGAAGGCGGTCGGTTGCCGACGTAGACGTCCTCGTCGCCGCGGTACCACACCGGGATCTGGTGACCCCACCAGATTTGGCGGGAGATGCACCAGTCGCGTAGGTTGTCGATCCAATGGAAGTAGGTCTTCTCCTGGTGCTCCGGCAGGATGCGGATCTCGCCGCCAGCGACCACCTCGCGCAACACTTGCTTGAGGCTCAGCCGCCTTCCATGCCACGGCACGGACGGTTTGTCGACGGCGATGAACCACTGCTCCTTGGGTAGTGGCTCGACGGGCTTCTTCGACCGATAACAGATCGAGGTCGACTGGGTGTAGTCCTCGGTCTTCGCCAGTAGGCCAGCCTCATCGAGTGCTGCCACGAAGGCGGCGCGACAATCCTCGACGGTCATGCCGGCGTAGGTGTCACCGGCCGCTTCGGTCATGCGGCCGTCCTCGCCGATCACCTGGATCAACGGTAGATCGTGGCGCTGCGCGATCTCGAAGTCGACGTGACTGTGGGCTGGAGTGACGCCGAGGGCGCCGGTGCCAGTCTCCGGATCGACGCTGGTGTCCGCGACCACCCGGATGCTGAGGGTCGGCCCCTTGGGCCATGGCACCTCATAGGTTTTGCCGATGTGCTCCTGCCAGCGCTCGTCGTCGGGGTGGACCGCCACCGCGGTGTCGCCGAGTTTGGTCTCCGGCCGGCTGGTGGCGACCAGGAACGGTCCGTAACGCAGGGTGTAGAACTTGGCCTGCCGATCTTGATGGTAGATCTCATCGTCTGACACCGTGGTCTGTAGGTGGGGGTCCCAATTGACGATACGGGGACCGCGATAAATGAGACCGTCGCGAAACATCCGCGCAAAAACACCATTCACGCAGCGATTGAGCTGCGGATCCATGGTGTAGCGCTCCCGCGACCAATCGCAGCTCGAGCCCATGGCGCGAATCTGTTGGCGGATGCGATTCTGAGAGCTCTCCACGAACTCGGCGATGCGACGAACCAGCTCGTCACGCCCCAGCTCACCGCGCGGATCCTTCATGCCTTCGGCCTGCAGCTTGCGGATCACCACGCTCTCGGTGGCGATTGCGGCATGGTCGGTGCCGGGCACCCACAGCGCTTCGTCGCCACTCATGCGGCGCCAGCGGATCATCAGATCCTCCAACGCCAGCATCGCTGCATGACCGGTATGTAGGGTGCCGGTGGCGTTGGGTGGTGGCATCGAGATCGTGAACGCGGGCTTGTCCGAGTCCCGGTCGGCGCGGAAGGCGCCGGACTCTTCCCAACGACGGTAGATGTCCTTCTCGTATTTCGCAGGCTCGAAGTATTGATCGAGGGCCATGATTTAATCTCTCTAAGCTGCATGTGGCAGCAGTTTCACCGACCTTGAATTTGATTCTGGCCAGCCTCGTCCGATGACGGCGGTGCTGGCCAGCGAGCATCGGGATAGGCGAGGTGCCTAGGAACGGTGTCCACGGGAACGATGACCGGCGATCCGGTTAGTTTACACTGACCGTTCTCGGTGCCGCCTCACAACAGTTTGAACAGTCGGTTGTAGCGGTCGATGGCATCCTCGTCGCCGCGCAGCACGGCATCCGTCAGCTCGTAGACTTGGTCCAGCAACTTGGCCAACACCGTGTCGAGGGAGCTCATCTGGTCCGGACTCAGCATTCCGACGAGCTGTGAGGCCGAGACCTGATCTCGTAGCTGTACGAGCTTCTGGGCAGCGATATTTGGCCGCGACGTCTCACTCAAGTAGCTGCCGAGCTCAGTGACGAGCTGCGGGTCTGCCAGCTGGGCATCGATGAACGCGATGTAGCGATCCCGTAGCTGGCTGGCGCCGCGAATCAAGAGTCCGTTGTTGGAATCCATCATGTAGCTGCGGGCATCGATGTTGGCCGAGCCGATGATCAAGTCGTCACCGAGGATAGAAACCTTGCTGTGGAGGGTGAAGTTGGGGATCGTCGGGTGGTTGCGATACTCGAAGAACTCGAAACGTGCGCGCCGCGACTCGTCTTCGTGCAGCTGATAGAACTCAGTGAGGGCTTTGAGACCAACGTGGGCGATCGGGTTGAGGATCTTGAAGTCACTGACCTCAACCGAATTGGTCAAGATCTGGACGGTTACGTGCTGGCAGTCTAGAGTGCCGTCGATCATCCAGCCCGCCGCGCGCAGCAACGTTGCTGGTGGCAGGAAGTAAGGATTGATCAGGATCACCCGTTGCGGCGCCTCCGCACTTGCTGCCGAACAGGTGTGAGTCAATGCCCGTCGCCATAGGTGGTGCAGGTACTTGCCACTCGCCGCTTCGTCCAAACCACTCGCGCCGTAGAGGCGCGTCATCTCAGCCGGTGCCAGGTTCTTGTCGAACGGAACGTTTTCGATGTAGGCGAGTGTCGCTCCGGCATCGACGTCAATCGCTGGAACAGCGTCGGCAGCTGAGATCGGCTCATAATTGGCGCGATACTCGGCCGCGAGGTGCGTCATTTCCTCCTCGAGAGCGTCTTCGCGCTCCGACAACGGAAGGGCGTTGGTTCCATAGGTCGTCTCGACACAGGCTTCGACCCGCGCTTCGGGCACGCTCTCACAGCTCGTGCCGGCAGCGTCGAATGTTTCGCGGTTGGCGACGAAGTCGTTGGGGGCATGTTGCCGAATGTCGTCGGTTGTCGCCACCATTTGCTTGAAGCCCCACAAGCGGTCAAAAACCTGGCGAATCTCTTGCCCATGTTGTTTGTCGAGCTCGACATATAGGTCGGTGTCTGAGAAGAACGCGACCCCTTCGAGCAGCACATTGGGGCCCATGTGGTAGGAGTCGCCGATGTTTCTGCCGCCGAGTTGGAAGCGCTCGCCATCGACCAGTAGGAGCTTTTGATGCAGGTAGTCGGTCTGGAACTCCCAATCTCGCCAGTCGCGCTGGTCGAGATTTTGGATCGGTAAGAGGGAGGACAAGGCGTCTCGTAACTCTTCGATCTTGCTGCTGTAGAGAACGTAAGCCACCGCCAATTTCAGTTTGTTGGCGACACGGGTCAAGACGGGACCGTGTTGGGAGCGCCAATAGATCAACGCCAGGTTGGTCAAGGATTCAGAGCTTTGGGAGCTGCTCTGGGCGGATTGTTTCAATCCGTCGAGATCAAGATCTTGGCCTTTGGTGACCGCCAGTGCCATCGTGTCGTAGTGTCCAGCGTAGAGCCCGGAGAGAAAGAGGCCGGAGCCTGCTAGATTCAGATTCGCCGGATCGGAGGTCTTCGCCGACTCCTCGGCGGCGCCGACAGATGCGCCCGTAAATGCTTGGGCGATGAAGTCGAGCTTGCGCTGGTCGCAAGCTTCCGCCGACGACTCCAAGCTATCGGAGCAGCCGACGGTCATGTACGCCGCATCTTGGATCATGCGAGCTGAAGGCCGATTGTAGAAGCGGACGGACAAGCTTCCGGGACCGTCGCTGGCTTGTCGTTCCAACATCGTGAAGAAATCGAGATGGGGATAGTTGGTGCTGTAGTCGATCAGCAACCGCACCTCGACGCCACGGTCGGCGGCATCGAGCAACGCTTGCGCAAGAGTCGCTGAGGAATAGTCTTCGTGAAAGACGAAGTACAGCATGTCGATCGACGATTGAGCGTTCTCGACCAAGGCCAGCTTTGACGCGAAGGCTGCGTCGTTGTCGAGAATCACTCGCGCCGCGTGGGCCTGAAACGGCGTCGTCGAGGCATAACGTGCGACCGTATCGGCGTTGAGGGATGTCTCCGGGGTCGGTCCTGTCTCGTCTGGCGGAGGTGCGCAGGACGTCAGCAATACCAGCGCCGCCAGCAACGGCAGTACCGGTCCGAGTTTGATCGGCAATCTCGTCAACTCGATGATCATTGATCCTCCCCTTGGCAGCTCAGCCGAGCTACCGGATCCCGTAGTCCTAAATCTAGCGACAGTCTAGAGACAGGGTACTATGCGGCGGAAGGGGTCGCAAGCCGTTGCGAAGCCCAGAGGGTCGATGGGCTTGCCGACGGCTGGTTCAATTCAGGTTCGGAGGTCTCGTACGACCAAACGCCTGAGGCGTCGGCGTGATACGGGCTCGTCTTCGGCGATCAGGATACGCACCTGGCGGTTCCCTCAGTGAGATCGATTCGGAAGCCGACCAAAGCCTGTTCGAGGTCGGTCATCTCACTGTCGAGGCGCGTCAGGTTCAGGATCATCTCGCCGAGCTCACCGTCTGCGGTCTGTATCAATTGCCGGGCGGACTCTTCGACGCGATGGCCGCTCACATTGGTGGCCGCGCCAGCCAGTCGATGGGCCAGGCGACGGACAGAGTCACTATCCGCCGATGCCGCCGCGTCGAACAGCTCGGCCTTCAGTGAGGAGGTCGACTCCAAAAACATATTGACGATCTCGAGCGTGAATTCAGGGTCATTGTCACAGCGGGCGAGGGTCTTCGCCGAGTCGAAGACGGAGGTTTGGCTGTGGGTCCAAGATCGTTCGGGCTGACTCTCCCCCGCCGGCCGCGGGGCGGCGGAGTGGCTCGGTCGGATGCTGCTGGCGATCGATCCATTGGACAGGCGGCCTTTGGCGCCCAGCGTCTGGATGAGCTCGAACAGAACTTTCTTGTCCAGCGGCTTGGCTACATAGGCATCCATACCCGCCTGCAAGCACTTTTCGCGGTCACTCTTGCGGGCGCTGGCGGTGAGAGCGACGATCGGCGTACGGCGCCCGGTAGAGCTTTCCAGCAGTCTGATTTGACGCGTTGTTTCGAGACCATCTAGCTTGGGTAATTGAACGTCCATCAGGATCAGGTCGAAGGCATCGCGCTGAAAAGCTTCGAGCGCTTCGCGACCGTCGGCGGTCATCACCGTGCTGTGGTGTTGTTGTGCCAGGATGCGGTGCATCAGCCGTTGACTCAGCGGACTGTCCTCGGCGACCAGGATATGCATCGGTTGGCGAAACGGGATGGGTGAGCTGATCGTGCCCGGGGCTCGTGATGGGTGGGGGAAGGATGCTATTGAGCCCTCACCGTGGACTCGGTCGAAGCGGATCGTGAAGTGAAAGGTGCTGCCCACATCCGGCGTGCTGTCGACCCAAATACTGCCGCCCATCAAGGTGACGAGGCTCTTGCAGATCGATAACCCGAGGCCGGTGCCGTTGGGCCTGGTGATGCTGTCCGGGTTTCCGGTCAGAGAGCCGTCGACTTGGGCAAAGGCGTTGAAGATTTGGTCGTGTTCCGCCGGCGGTATCCCACAGCCGGTATCGCTCACCGCGAAGTGGATGTTGATCGATTCGTCGCCAACATCGAGTGGCGTGGCTTCGAGGATGATCTCGCCTGTTGTGGTGAATTTGATGGCGTTGCTGACCAGGTTGACGAGAACTTGCCGGAGGCGCCCTGGGTCACCACTGACTTGGCGCGGTAGCTCGCTTGCGACCGTGCTTCGAATCCGCAGGTTCTTCATCCTGGCCTGCTCGGCCAAACCTCGGATCGAGTTGTCGAGGGTGTCGCGAAGATCAAACGGCGTCGTGTCCAAGTCGAGTTTGCCGGCTTCGATCTTGGAGCAATCCAAAATATCGTTGACCAACTCCAGCACAGAGTCGGCGGACAACGCGACCGTCCGCAGCATCTCTTCCTGATCGGGGTCGAGATCGGTTTCGAGCGCCAATTGGGTCATGCCGAGCACGACGTTCATCGGTGTGCGAAGCTCATGACTGATGTTGGCGACGAAGGTGGATTTCGATCGCAAAGAGGCCTCGGCGCGATCCTTCGCCCGTTCGAGCTCGGCGATCAACCGTTCCTGGGCTAGGGTGATCGCTGCCTGTGAGGCCAGAGACTCGACCAGCCGTTGGTCTTCGAGGGTGAAGGCGACAACCTTGCCTTCGGGTCCCAAGGCGTTGATCAGCTGAAGAACCCCGATCACCTCGTCTTGGTGGTCCATCATCGGCACCGTTAGGAACGACTGCGAACGGTAGCCGGTTTCGCGATCGAACTCACGGGTGCCAGCGAAGTCGTATTCCCGGGCGTCGTAGGCGTCGGGAATGTTGACGGTCTCGCCAGAGATGGCGGCCCGCGCCGCCACCAAACGCTCATTGGGTCGACCTTCGGCGTCGAACAAGGGGAGAGGAGACAAAGCGATCGGTTGACCACTGGTACCGCCCAAACGCAGGCCCAGCGAGTCGGTCAGCATGATTTCGAAATCTAACCGATTCTCGGCGGATCGACTATAGAGCGTTCCGCCATCGGCGCGGGTCAGCTCTTTGGCCGCGTTTAGGATTAGCTCCATCAGCCGATCGTGATCCTTCTCGGTCGACAGTGCACGGCCCACCGACGTCAGCAGCTGAATGGCGGCCGCCGGAGTCTCTGATTTCATACTGCCAGAGTCGCAGGCCAATATTACGGCGAAGATTAAGAAACGAGTTTTGCGCAGACGTCAAGTCGTCGCTACGTGAACCATACAAGGGCCGACAGCGGACCCCTCGTGGAGCTCGTTGACCAAGGTCACGGGACGGCCGGCCAAGGCTTCGAGCTCGTGATGATCGCGGCGCAGCCAGGCCAGGATTTCCGGGTCTGAGCTTCCGACATCGAGTTTTCTAGCCGAGCCAGTGCGCAGGTGATCGACCAGGGCGCTGACCCAAGGGGCCGCCTCGAAGGCGCCGGTCGAACGCGCTGCTGTCCACGTGACCAGCTTTTCGAACGAGTAGGGGCAGATCGGGCTGAAGCCGGCAGCGAGCTCGGCGATGACCGCCGACACCGTGGCGCGGATCGAGTCGAGGTCATCGCCACCTCGGTTGCGTTTAGCGGCGAGGGTAGCGTACTGAGCAAGCTCATCGACCACCGTCGGTAGCAGCCGTCCGGCGTCGGCCAAGCGGTGGTCGTCATAGGCACGACGAGCGGCCTTGGAAGCGGCGGCGGCTCGGTTCGAGATCCAGGCGTCGGCAATTCGTGCCGGCCCGCCTTCTATGGCGTCACGGGTGAGATGGAATAGGCCGGTGACTTTTGAGCTTAGACGATGCACCGTGCGGCGCGCTCGACGCAAGTGTGACTCCGCTGCTGTCGCCAGATCCATCGAACCGGTATGCAGCGACAGCAAGTAGCCCAGGCGCAGGGCATCGGCGCCGAAACGGCGAATGAGAGCGGCGGGCTCGATCGTGTTGCTGAGTCCGGGACGCATTGGACGCCGCACCCATCGAACGACAAAACGTTCTTCGTCGAAGAATCGGTTTTCGTCTGGGGCGCCCTGGGCGCCTGGGTCGCCCTGGGCGTCTGGGTCGCCCTGGGCGCCTGGGTCGCCCTGGGCGCCTGGGTCGGCCCGTTCTTCGAGCACCCGCTCGAGGAATTGTAGGCCGCCATGGACGCGAAGATGGCGAAAAGCCGGGCGGCCGGTCAACACCAGAGAGACCAGTTGGCACGGCAAGACCCAGCGCGCCAGGAGCTCGTTGTCGGTGTAGAGCTCGTCGATCGGTTGGGGCTCGGCCTCCGTCGGCCAACCGGCAGCGCTAAGGGTTGACGCGACGAGGGAAAACCATACGCTGAGTACCCCGTCGTCCGCTCCCGGCAGAGCGTGTCCCCACCAATATTGGCGTGAAATGCACCAGGGTTCCGGATCATCGAGCAGTTCGAGGGTGCGGTGACACCAGCGATCGTCGGAAAAACGTACCGTGCCGTTCTCGATGGCGAGCCTCAGCCGTGCCGTGGCTTTGTCGAAATGGACAAAAACCTGTTGTGAGGTACCGAGGTTGACCAGAGTGCCCGAGCTACGGGCGCGGAAGGCTTCGACCTCGAAGCGGCCGGTGGTTCGCTCGAGCCGTTCGCCGAGTTGTTCGCACACCCGACGACGAGCGTCCTCGCGCACCCAGGGCGCCTCGTCGGGGAGCATGAACCTGCCGTGGGCATCGATCACTACCCGTCGATGTTCGACTCCTTTGGCATTGGCCAGGGCTTCGTCGGCCCGGTCGTGGGCCGGCACCAAGAACTTGGCGTCGGTCGAAAGCGTGCGGAAGGCGTACACCGGCAGCGGATCGCGCCCAAAGGGGTCGTCCACCTGGAGTCCATCGAGATGGCTATAAGGGCCGTCACGGCGGACGGCGATCGCCACCGCCCCCGGCAACAGTTCGGGAAAATAGCTTTGGGTTGTGATCACTTCCGGATTGCTGCCACAGGTGGCGAAGCGGATCTCGAAGCTTTCGTGAACTTCGATCCGGGTACGGATCACGTCCGGCGAGACCAACACGGTTTGGGTCGTGGGATCGTAATAGGAAAGTCGCTTCTCGTGGGTGATGAGTCCCGCGTCCTCGAGTGCGAAGTAGAGTCGCCGCGAGGCGCGCATGCCGTCATGGCTCATCGGATCGATCCAGGCGTCGGGATCAAAGCCAGCACCGAGCTGATGCAGCTGATCACGGATCGCCGCGTCATGACTGCGATGGACGTCGGCACAGCGCTCGACGAAGCGTGGACGACCGATTTCGTCGCGATCGAACGGCAGCGATCCCTCGACCGCTAGCTGGAGGGTCAAGCCGCCCGGATCGGAGCCGACGATGCGACGCGGTCTCGGCCCGCCGGTCAGCTCGATGGCGCGGGCTCGGACATCCATCAACAGAGCCGAGAGTAAAGAGGACAGGTCAGGGCGGCCAGCAGCGGAAATCGGCGCCGCTGCGAGAGTCTTGCCATGACCTCGAAAACGGCCCTCGCGTTCCCAGCGCACCCGCAGAGCAGGCTCGTCGGCGCCCGGCACAAAAGCGATCGGCACCGTCGGGCGACCTCCTGAGTCACGGTGGTCAGCACGCCGTCCTGCCTGTCCGCGCCGCCGACCATGCCAGTCGCTGGCGATCAAAGCGTCAATGATTCGACGCCCGCGATGTCCGATCAGCGGGTGCATCTCGGTGGCGGCGATATCGGCCAATTGATCGGCCGCGGCGGCGGTGGTGATCATCTGGCTGCGGGCGTGTTTGAGAACCCGTAGGGTGTCGGGGTAGACGCGTTCCGCGGCCAGCTGTACGTCGTGACGCAGGTAGCCTTGCCATTCGTCGGCGCAATTGGTGATCCCCATCCGATTGCACAAATAGTCGGGGACATAGGCGATGCCTCGTTGGCGTAAGCGCTCAGCATCGGCATCCTCGCCGAGGATGTTGTTGGCGGCGCCGCAGATCAGTCGTGCCTTGAGTCGCGGGATGGTGCGGGCGTTGACCTGAGCACCGATGGCGCACGGGGCGAAGATATCCGAGTCGAGGTCGAAGATCTCGTCGGAGGCGACAATCTCGATTCGTGGGCGGTCCCGTTGTAGCGCCTCGAGGGCAGGGCGATTGATATCGGTTACCCATATTCTGGCGCCAGCGTCGTCGAGCAACGCCACCAGTGGTCCACCGACGTTGCCAACCCCTTGCACCGCCACCTTGACGCCAGTCAGGTCGTCGCTACCGGTGAGGAAACGCCAGGCCGCTTGAATCGCGACGAACACGCCACGGGCGGTCGCGGTCGACGGGTTGCCACTGCCTCCCAGCTCGCTGCCGACACAGGTCGTGAAGCGGTTCTGTCCGAGGATGGCATTCATGTCGGAGGTTTTGGTGCCGACATCTTCCGCGGTGTAGTAGAGACCTCCCAGGCTGGCGATAAATCGCCCGTAGGCGCGGAACAGCTCGAGCCGCGGCTCGGTGCCTTCGGTCAAATACTCGGGGGTGCGCAAACTTTTGCTCGCGGCCACAATCCCTTTACCACCGCCCCACCATAGGCCAGCGAGGGCGTTCTTTCGGGTCATGCCGCGGGCTAGCCGCAAGCCATCGACCAAGATATCCGCCATGTTGTCGTAGGGTTTGAAGCGCAGGCCACCCTGCCCCAAGCCGCGTCGGGTGTCGTGAACAGCGGCAAAGAACAGAGTTGGAATTCCCTCCTCGCGGCCGATGAAGATCCCTTCGTGGTCAGCGAAGTCCTGAGACAGCTCGAAGAAAGCGCGCACCGGGGCCAACAACCTCGGGTGCGAGAGCGAGATCTCGCCGTTCTCCGAGACAACGAACGCACGGGTCACCCCAGCTTCAGCGAGTTGGTCGTGGAATTCTTCAATGCTCGTGCGGCGAACGCTGCGAGCAAGCTCGCGACGTTTGGCGTCGATCTTGTGGCTGGACATAACGCTCCTTCAGAGATCTCCAACGGCCAAGGGGACGGGGCCGTCGACTATATCGAAACCAATAACTGAAGAGACGATGGTCAGGAGCGGGCGGTTGGCCATCCGGCCAAAACCATGGTCGCGACCGGCGCCAGCAGAGTGGCGCTGGTGACGCCGCCGGTGACCGCAATGGCGAAGCCGACCCAAAACGTACCGGTTTCGGGTACGACGAGCAGCGGTAACATGCCGACCAAGGTGGTGAAGGTGGTTGCCCACATCGGGCGCAAGCGCTGGCGCAGGGCGAGGAGAGCGAGGCGTGATGACAAGGTGTGTGGTCTCAGGCGACTGAGCTGGCGGAAGCGTGCCGCCAGCAGAATGCTGGCGTTGGCGGCGATGCCAATCGTCAGGATGACGCCGAAGAATGCTCCTTCTGCGAAGTTCTCGCCGCTGAAAACAAAACCAGCAGCGATACCGACCCATGCCAATGGCGTGCTGAGGAGGACCCAGAACGCGAGACGCCAAGACTCGAGGACACCCGCGATCACCAGGAATACCAGGCCGAGGCAGCCGAGGCAGAGCCAAAGAAAGTCGTTCTGAGCTTGGTCGTCGAACAGGCTGTAGCTAGGCTGCTGAATACGGTAACCCAGCGGCGGACGGAAGGCGGTGAGCTCGCGGTTGATGAGGTCGAGGCCCATGTGTCGTGGGCCGCGGTACAGGACTCGCAAATTGCGACGGTACTGCTGGTCCTCACGCTCGATCGCAGGTGGCTCTTTCTCGAGGTGAACCGTCGCCAGGTCGGCAAGGCGCAACGGACGCCCGTCGCGAGTCGGGAGTGAACGGGCCAGCAGACGGTCCAAGTCGCCACGCTCGGCATCTTCGGAGGCTAGGCGCACCGGTAGGCGCCCTTCGCCGTCGAAGTGGGCAAGCAGGCTCGGTGCCGGATTCTCTAGCCGTGGCCGCAGCAAATCAGCGAGCCCATAGGTGGCGGTACCCGACCGGATGTTGGCCTCTGAATCCCAACCGAGAAGAATGGCTTCGCGCGATGCCGACGAGGCTTGGCGCATGGCGTGGAGGTCGACCTCGGCGACACGTGGGTCCTTTTCGAGCTGGTCAGCGAACTGCTGTGTGACCTTGTCGAGGACGCCCCAGGAGGCCCCGTAGGCGATCAAAGGAATGCCTGTCACCTGACCTAGGCCACTGTAGAAGCTGTTGGAGACGAGGCCCGAGATCCCGACCTCGACGCCAGCGAGCTGCAATGCTTGGGCGATGAACGCTTCGCGCAGTTGGTATGGCTCGCTGAGCTCGAGCGCTTGGCGAGGGAACAGCACTCGCAACAGGCCCAGATCGTCGACGACGCGCACCAGGGTACGCTCGACAGCAACTGAGCGCAGCGCAAGCTCTTCAAAGCGTTGAATCAGCCTGTCGGCCTGTTGTAGGCCGCTACCAGAGGGCAGGCGGAGCCAGGCGATCAGCTCCGGCTGCTCCTCGAAGTCCCAGCTGCGTCCGAGCTCGACTTCGTCGAGAAAAGGCCGGGTGACGCCGCCAAAGAGTGGATCTAGCCCGCGTCGTGCGTGGCGTACCGGGGTACTGCCAAGACTGACGTTGTAGCGCGCGGCGATCTGTTTCTGGTGCTCGTTGGCCCATCCCGAAGGGGGTTCGTCGATCAACTCTGGCAAGAGCGGCATCGGTAGGCCAAGCGTGAGCAGCAGGAGAACGAAGGTTGTTCGGGGATAGCGGGACGCTGTCGCGTAGGGCGTCAAGAGCCAGCGGCTGGTGCGCCGAAAGCGGCGCCGTGGACCGACCGCACCTGGCATTAACACAGGAACCAGGATAGTGGTCGAGAGCAGCGAGAAGACGAGGGTGATGGCGGTCATCGCTGCCAGAGGCTGGAAGAGGGTGCGTAGCTCGCCGCTCAGATAAACCATCGGCAGCAGGACCACGGCGGTGGTCGCGGTGCAGCCGACGAGCGGCAGCCAGATCGAGGCCAAAGCCTGACGAGCGGTGTCGAGGTGGTGGTTTTGGCGTATGGATTTCCGTTGACGCTCTGCCATCAGGCGCTCGACGACCATCGTCGCATTATCGACCAGCAAGCCCACCAGAAGGACCAGCCCGGCGAGGGTGAAGATGTTCAGCGTGAGTCCCAGGGGGCGCATGAAACCGAGAGCCGCTGCGATCGCCACAGTGGCGCTGGCGAGGACAGCAAAGGCGGCGCGTGGGTGCCGAAGAAAAAGCAGAAGCACCGTGACAATACCGGCAAGGCCGAGAGCACCCCGTGTGGCGAGGGCTGACAACTCGTCGCGGACATTTTCGCTGCGGTCTTCGGCCACCCGCACTTCAATTCCTGGCGGCAGATCATGTTTTAGCCCAGCGATTGACTGTCGCACCTGCGCCGCGTTGCGGAGGAGGTCACTGCCGGGAGAGCGATCGAGAGAGACGGTCACAGCCGGGTGACCGTCGATGCGCCGCAGTGAGCGAGTGGGAGCTGCTTTGAGCTCGGTGCGGGTCAGCTCCGCCAAACGGATCCAGCGGCCTGAGTCCGGGTCAGAGGCTACCGGTAAACGTGACAAGTCGGAGGGCAGCGCCAATGCCGGAACGGTCAACAGGGTCCGCCGGCCGGCTCCCTCGAGCCAGCCGAGTGAGCGTTCGGAGAGGGCCTCGGAAAGCGTTCGGCGCAGATCGTGAGTTGTCATTCGGTAGGCTCGTAAACGGTCCTCCTCGAAGCCAACAAATACCTCGCGTTCCTCGCCGCCTTCGGTGTTGACCCCAGCGATGCCCATCAAGCTACGCAATCGCGGCGCTAGGCGCTCATCGGCCAGGCGACGCAATTCGAGCCCACCGATGTCACCAACCAACTCGAGGGTCATGAATCCCTGCTGCTCCTGGAGCTCTTCCGGGACCTCGTAGTCGAGCCGTGGCACGACACCGGTTGGCAAGCTGGGCCTCAACGCAGCCAGGCGGTCAGCAACTTCCGCGGCATAGAGCCCGAGGTTATGGTGGCGAGAGACCTCGAGTCGTAAGAATGCCTGGCCTTCAACCGAGCGACTGTGGATGTGGACCGTTCCTGCAACGCCTTGTAACGCCTCCTCGAGCAGCGACGTCACTCGCCACTCGAGGTTACGGGGCGCGGCGCCGGGCCAGTTGGCGGAGAGTGTGACGCTCGGCAGTTCGACTCGAGGTACCCACTCGATCGGCAGAGCGGAAGCTGACCAGATGCCCGCAAAGGTCACCGCCGAGGCCGTGATCAGCAGGGCTTTTGGCCGCCGCAGGATCCTTACCAACCAAGCGTCGGGGCTTACCCGTGCGTCAAGGTCCAACGGCTGATGTGGGTCTCGGTGACCGTATACAGGTGGTGTGTGCTCAATTTTACGGAAGTGCAGGCTTCCGGTAGTCGGCGTGAATAGAGATATCGGCCATCGGAGAGGCTGTAGGTGTCGATTGCGCCGCGCAAGCGGAACCCCTCTTCCTCCGTTGCCAGCACATGCAGGCCCTCCGACGTCACGCTGAGGCTGTGGATGGTGATGACCGTCTCGCGGTCAATCCAGGTCTGACCACCGTTTCGGTTGAGCTTGGGAAGTCCCTGGTGGTCAACGGTCTCGGCGAAAAAGCGCACCGTGCCTGACGAGTCATAGCCAGCCAGCAAGCCCGCATAGCGCGCCCCGTAAATGAAACCGCCGTCGCCATCCGGTTCGATCAGCCCGTCGAGGGCCATGGCGTTGACCCCTTGGTTTTCGAGGAACGTGCCAAAAGTTGCAAGCCGATCGCCGGCAGCGTCGAAGCGGGCGAAAAGCTCGGAGCCCGGAGTGTTCATCACAAAAAAACCATCACCCTGATGTCCGACACTCAAACGATAGGGCGGTAGCGGCATGCGAAGTGTCTGTCGAATCTCACCATCGGGGTTGAAGATCGTGATGCGGCCATTGGTGGCGTCAGCAGCCCAAACTTCGCCGTTCGGTCCCAGTGCGGCGTCGGTCAAAGAGGCAAATTCTCCCGGACCCTGGCCGCGCACTTGGCCATAGATGCGGAGCAGACGACCCTCGGCGTCAAATGTTTTGATCGCCAAGTCACCAGAATCGCGCACCAGGAGGTTATCGTCATCGTCGATCCTAAGGTGAAGGGGGCCGTAAAGAGTCACGTCCGGCCGCGATTCTATTGATAGAGTCTTGATCCTCGTTTCTTCTCGCCACGTCCTCTTCGTACCGCCCTGGCGTAATAGCTGAGCGCCGCGAAAGTCCTCGGTGAGGTAGAGAGTCGACCCCTTATTACCGAGCTCTTGTAGTCGGCCGAAACTCAAGGCCGCAAGGGCGACGACAACGAGCAGAGGGAAGAAGAGGTTCTTGATGTTCATCAACGAGGCTCAGCCTGGCACGGGTCAAACGGTTTTGAACTCTAGAAAGACTTCGTTTACGAGCGTCAGAGCTCGATGATGATGATCTCCCAATTGCCGAACCAAACCTCGATGATGACATCAGAGGTCTCGACGGTAGCGCAGAGATTGTCAGTGCCATCACAATAAACCGTGATGTCCCCGGGTCGCGCTTCGGCCGCCTGCGGCATGAAACCGATGGATAGGACCAGAATAGTGCAGGTCAGTAGGGCTGTCTTGATCCAATTGGATTTGTTCATAGCAACTCCTTTTTCTTCTTCTTAGGATTGGGTAGCCGTGCCAGGCTGTGCCCACTTGAACAAGAAACGTTATAAACGAGAAACGAAAAGTCATGACGAGTAACGCATTCTGGGATCTTGCGTTTCGGTCCTATGACTCGGCGACTGTGATCGCCGGTCGCTGCCAGCCGAGGCTAAAGGCCAAGCTCGTCAGTAATAAATTCTGTAACAGATGCATCTCGGTACTCTTGGCGAGGGTGATGGTGAACCAACAACCGCAGATGCCGCGGTTGCCATAGAAAAAATTGAAAGCAACAGCGATGCTGAAGATGGCCAGCAATGCGCCTGCCGCCAGGGCTGCTTGGCGCCGCCATGGGGCAACGAGTAGGCCAACCCCGATCATCAACTCCGAAACGATCACCAGCGGAGCGAGGGTCGTAGTACTACCTCGCGGCACCAGGACATAATCGAACAAAGCGTTGAGAAAACCTTGATAGTGGAAGATCTTGTCGATGCCGCTGAACAAGAATATGGCAGCGAGTAAGAGCGCGATCGCTATGTCGACGTGCTTCACTGACGACGGTCTCCTCTAGAGGCCGCCTGTTTCCGTTTCCGGAACTTTTGGTGGAACATGCAACAGATATTACTTAAAGTAGTATGTTCTGCCTTGAGTGATCTTCTTGACGTATCTTCTTGAGGTGCTGTCTTGACGTGAGTTCTTGAGGTGATTCCTTGATGTTTATTCTCAGAGATTGGCGTCTGACTTGGCGCCGCGTTGCTCCATAGGTGTGCGGCCAAAGCGTCTCAGGAAGGCGCGGCAGAAAGTCTCTGGGTAGTTGTAACCCACTGCCATAGCGATCATGTAGACCTCTAAATCAGGGTTGTGCAAGAGTCGGTTGGCGGCATCCAGGCGAAGCTCTTCAATATATTCGCGCATCCCGAGGCCAACGGAGTAGCGGAAACGAGTGGCGAAATTATTGTTGCTGATGTGGTGCCGGTTCCTCAGCGTCTTGACCGTCAAGTCTGGATCAAAGGGATCGCCGAGGATGGTCTTGACGACGTCGGCCACGTCTGCCGGAAGGTCGGAGAGAGGTTCGACCTCGCGGCAGAAGCGGTCGAGCTCGGCACGGATCCAATCTTGTTTAGCGATCAGGCGGTGGCGGCGAATCGGAGAGCTCGGGCTCGGCATGATCACCCTTTCTGAGAGATACCATGAGTTGTCGGTTGACCTGATAGGTAAATCGCCGGTAGTACCAAGAGCGTCAAGACCGTAGCGCTCAACAGACCGCCGAGGATCGTGATCGCTAGGGGTGCCTGTAGTTCGCTGCCGGGTCCAAGCGCCAAAGCTAGAGGCAGCAGTCCAAGTCCGGTGGTGAGGGTGTTGAGTACAATCGGTCGTAGGCGTTGACGTCCCGCCTCCCGCACAGCCGACTCGAGAAGATGACCGGCTCTGCGCGCACGGTTGACAAAATCCACCTTGACGATGGCATCGTTGACCGCGATGCCGATCAGCACGGTCGTACCGGTGAGACTCATCACATTCCAGCTCTGGCCGGTCAGATGCAACCCAAGGACAGCGCCTATTGCGGCCATCGGGACCGCTGACAGAACCAAGAAGGGTTGCCACAAGCTTTCGAGTTGTGTCGCCAGGATCAAATAAACCAAGATCGTCGAGAGCAGCAAACTGAGGCTGACGGCGGACAGGCTGTCGCGGAACGATTCGAGCGCGCCGCCAATCCTTATCCGGATGGTCGGCGGCAGCTGTGCCGCGACGTCCATAGTGGCTCGAGCCGCCGCACGCAGGCCAAACTCCGGTGCCACGTCAGCCCGAAGACGGACGACGGGACCGCGACCACTGCGCCGCAAGAGTGACGGACGCACGATGGCCTCGGCCGAAACGAACGTGTTGATGGGCATCAATCCAGCAGCGGTTGTGATGCGTGTCGACAGTAAGTCCTCGAGACCAACGCTCGGCGGACCATGGAGCACAACGGGTACTTCGGTACTCACTGCTGTTAGACGGGTCGCTTCCCGACCGTGGGTGCGGGATTCGACGTGGGACTGCAGAATTGCTGGGTTCACGCCGAAGCGGGCAGCCAAGTCGCGATTGAGCTGCAGTTGATAGGCAGGTGTGAGGTCGGGGTCTTGGCGGCCAAGCCCGGTCAGCTCTGGACGGCTGGAGAGAGCGCTGAGGAATGTGTCGGCAACAGCTTCCAAGTCCGCACGCTCATCGGCGATCAAGTCGATCACCAAGTCGGCTTCACCGTCGCTGAGAAGGGCTTCGAGCCGAGGGCGCACCGGTGACGGCACGATCACCAGGTCGGCAGGTATCGGGAACCTTCGAAGACGGTCGGTCACCTCTTGGGAGCTCGCTCCTGGGTTTAGGATCACAGTCAAATCGCCGCGGTAAATCGGTCGCGGCTCGAGCTCCAGGCGAGCGTCATCACGTTCGCCAAGATCGGCCAGAACGGTTGCCACTTCGGGCCACGTCGCCAATTCCTGCTCCAAGATCTGGGACCGGGTTGCGACCAACTCGAGATCAGCGTCCGTCGGCAGAACAAGGGCAACTTCAACCCGCCCCTCATCGGTTTTTGGCACCGCTTCGTGGGGCAGGCGAAGCGCCAGCCCGGCGGCGGCGATCAGGATCACAACCGTGGCGACGATGGTGATCCAGGGTTGCTTCAGGGCCACCTCGAGAGACCGTTCGTAGGCTGCTAGCCAGGGACTGTTGGTGTTGCTGGTCGAAACATCGTCAGTTCGATCGCCGGCAGCGATCATAGGCACGGCTGTCAGCGCGACGAATAGCGACGCCGCGACCGAGCATACGATGGCCAGAGACTGGTCACGGAAGAGTTGACCTGCCATTCCTTCGATCCAAGTGATGGGCAGAAAGACCGCGATGGTTGTTAGGGTGCTGGCGGTGATCGGGCCACCAACCTCGGCCGCTCCACGGCCTGCCGCCGCCGCGGGATCAAGTCCCGATTCACGTAGCCGGGCGATGTTCTCGATCACCACGATGGCGTTGTCGACCAACAGTCCCACTCCCAGAGCCAAGCCGGCGAGGGAGATCAGATTCAGACTGATGCCCAGTCGATCGAACATCACCAGAGTCAGAGCCAGGGAGAGCGGCACTGCCAGCCCAACCGCCACGATGGCTCGTGGTCGGCGCAAGAAAACGAATAACACTGTAACGGCGAGAAGGCCACCACAGATCAGCGCCAGGCTGACGCCGGCCAAGGCCGATTCGATGAACTCACTTTCGTCGACGACCGGATCGATTCGAACTCCTGGTAGCTCTGCCGTGAGCCCCGCCAGAGCATCGCGGATGGCAGCGGCGGTCTGTACCGTGTTGGCATCGGGCCGACGCTCGATCAGGAGGAGCAAGACCTCATGTCCATCCAGGCGTACCAGGCCGCGTCGGCGGGCGGTCGTCTCTCGCAGGGTCGCGACATCGCGTAGGCGAACCGGGACCGCTCCGGTCTGTGAAACCATCACTTGTCCCAGATCTTGCAGGCTGTGTAACTCGCCACGTACTTCCACCGCGTAACGAAATGGCCCGTGGCGCACCAGGCCACCCGCTGACTCCGCGTTGGCTTCCGACAGAGCCGTCGCAATCGCCTCGAGGTCGATGCCATAGGCTGCGGTCCGTGCCGGAGACAGCTCGATGGCAATTTCAGGTTCATTGCCACCGGTCGTCCGCACCCTGGCAACTCCCTCCAATTGCTCCAGGCGTCGGGCGATCACATTCTCGGCAAGGCGTTTGAGATCGCCGAGATCGTGGCGATCCGGCTTGTCGTCCCGACCCGTCCTGTCGTCCCGACCCGTCCTGTCGTCCCGACCCGTCCTGTCGTCCCGACCCGTCCTGTCGTCCCGCGTCGGATCGTCCGTACCCACCGCCAGCACCATGATCGGTCGATTGGCGGGATCAACTCGCATCACCAAGGGGCGCTCAGCGTCTTCCGGCAGGAGGCCGGTCAGTCGTTCTAACTTCTGTCGAACGTCAAGGGCGGCAAAGTCGAGGTCGACATTCCAACCGAAATCGAGACGTACCAGGGAGCCGCCAAGCTGGCTGCGGCTGCCGAGATCAGCGAGGCCGGCGGTACCGCTCAAGGCATCCTCGATAGGTTCCGTCACCGATCGTTCAACATACTCCGGCGCGGCGTCTGGCCACGCCGTCCACACCACCAACGCTGGGTAGCGCAGCGAAGGGAGCAGCTCAACCGGCAGTCGCGAGGCCGCCATGAGAGCGACCGTGACGGCCAGAATATAAAACGCGGTGACCCCAACAGGGCGCCGGATCAGTGCGCCAATCGCGCGTTCCAAGTACCAACCTCCGCTGATTCAATAGCATGCGCCGGCGTCGCGTTTTCTCGCGTGATGGCGACGGGCGCCTCATGGGCAAGAGCGAAGTGGCCGCTGACGGCAACACGATCGCCATCGTCCAAGCCTTGGACGATTTCTACGCGATCGCCCGATCTCGAACCGGTGACCACATAGGTCCACATCGCCCGCCCGTCCTCGATCCGAAACACCAGTTCTTTCCCCTGGCGTAACAGAACCGCATCGACAGGAACGGCAAGCCGGTTGTCGAGTCGGCGAATCTCGAGCTCGACAAAGGTAAACAGCCCGGACATCAAGGTACGGTCGTGATTGTCGATCAAGATCGTTGCGCGGCCGGTGCCGAGATCCTGCTCGACTCGGGGATTGACGTTCGCCACCCGCCCTGAGAGCCATTGCTCGCCAAAAGCGGGGATCCTTACCCGCGCTGGGGCGCCGGGGCGCAGCCAAACAATGTCGGCTTCGAGTACATCGACATCGAAGGTCATCCGGCTCTAATCAAGCAACAACAGACAGCTTTCGCTGGTGCCGAGTTGCTGTCCAACTTCGACCGCGACGTCAGCCACGCGACCTGAGAAAGGAGCGCTGACGATCGTCCTCGACAGCGCCAGCTCAGCTCGTTCGAGTCGCAGCTCGGCTTGGGTCAACCCGGTGGTCGCGGCGCGGACTTCAGTCTGCCGTTCCCCAGTCAGCATGCGTGCGGAATCGAGTCGTCGCCTGGCGTCGTGTACCGCGGTTTCGGGAACTAGCCCTTGTGTGAAAAGGCTTTCGGTGCGTTGAATTTCGGCGTCGGCTCGCGCCGCAATCGCTTCAAAACCGCTGCATCCGTCGGGGTTGTCCTCGCAGCGATCGAGAGCCGAGTCTTTGCTCGGTTGTCGATCGCTCTCGGCCTCGACGAAAACCGCGTAGTTGGCTTGGACTCGTAGGAGCTCCGCTTTCGCCTCGGCAAGCTCGATCTGTTGGTCTCGATCGAAGAGCCGCACTAGCGCCGCACCTTCGGCAACCCGTTGGCCGTCCTTCACGCCGCGATGTACCACGCGCCCGCTTGTCTCTGTTTTGACCTCTACTTTGCGCCAGGGCTCGAGGTAGCCAGTCGCCTCGGCGTAGAGTGGCAGGTCGATGTGTTCGACCGGTGCTATCTCGATCGACGTCACCACCTCCTTTATTCCAACAGAATCCTGAGCCAATTCAGGGCTAGAAGGAGTGGGCCATAACAACCACACAACAAAAACAGCCGGCAGCAGAACAAGAATCCACTTTGCCATCGATCGCAAATGCCGTCTTGGACCGACGTCGCCTCGGCGATGTGTCACTTCACTCACGTTCTAAAGATGGAAGAAATCGACGCTAAGACAGACGTGCTATTAGATTACTTGGGTTCAGGAAGTCCTGAACAATGAGACGTGGGCGTGTCATAGCAATGCTTCCCTGGTCATGGTAGATACAACTCTCCTGCGCATTACAGGAATGTCGCGAACACCATTGATGTTCTAGAGCGCAACCGTCCCAGTAACCTGGTTCATCTGATTGAATGAGCTGTCTGCCGAGAGAGTATAGGACTAATACGTTGTCATAAAGTGGCTAATTGTCTTGTCTGAAAAGCGTCCAAGAGCGACATGGGGCTGTTCGGCTCCTCCTAACGAACTCCTGCTAGAGGCTTCGACGCCTCCTGCATCAGCCCGGAAAAGCGAGATGGCGAGTTGATTGCTCTCCGGTTGTAGCCCGGTCCGTTACACTTCGACGGTGGATCGACTCGTTAGTATTCTTCGGTGGTTGGCTGTCCTCGTTACGGTCACGGGGTTGGTCTGCATGTATCTATTCTGGCGTCCCGCAGATCTATCCGCTGCCTGGACGGCCATCCACAATCTGGTCTCGCTCGCATTGGCGTCTCGGGTCGTTCAGGTCGCCGCTGGACTGGCGCTCACGGCGACGATCGGGGCGCGATTACTGGAGCGAGGTTCTCGGATTCCCACCGGGGGGCCGAAGGTGGACTTGGTCGAGGTGGTGTCGGAGAGGATGCCAGCACCGGTGTTTGCCGTTTCGGACGTTGCGGCTCTCGACCTCGGGCGCCATCTGCGGCGTCGGCCGAACGCGCCGGCTTTTGTCGATGAGTTGCTGAGTTCGGCGATTGCCGCCGGCGCCAGCGATGTACACATCCAACCCCAGGATATCCACACCCGCGTCGCTTGGCGGGTGCGTGGTGAGTTGTCCGAACTGCTGACGGCGCCGTCGGCTCATCACGACCTGGTCGTGCGTCGGATCAAGATCCTGGCGGGGCTGACGACGTACCAGACCGATCTACCCCAGGATGGACGCTTCCCGATCGATACTCCCAAAGGAGCTGTCGACGTGCGGGTGTCGGTGTTACCCACGTATCACGGGGAGAAGGTCGTGATGCGGTTGGCGCGGACTGGCGATGGCCTGATCGATTTGACTCAGCTGGGGATGCCGGAGTCGCTACGGTTGGACTTCGAGGAGCTGTTGGCACAGCCCCAGGGCCTGGTCATCCTCACCGGACCAACCGGCTGCGGTAAAACCACCACTTTGTACAGTGCCCTCTCCTACATCAATCTGAACCGCGGCGACACCACCTCGATCGCGACGATTGAAGATCCGATCGAGATCGATCTACCGTTTCTGAGTCAGACCCAGGTCGATCATGCGGTCGGACTGTCGTTTGGCCAGACGCTGCGGGCGGTATTGCGGCAAGATCCCAACGTGATGATGGTTGGTGAGATTCGCGATCAGGAGACCGCCCACACCGCGGTCGAGGCAGGGCTCAGCGGTCATCTGATCCTGACGACCTTACACTCCGACTCCACCGCGGGGGTGTTCAATCGGTTGATCGATATGGGGGTCGAGCCCTTCTTGGCCTCGTCGTCGGTGCTCGCTGCGGTGTCGCAGCGGTTGGTGCGTCGGCTCTGCACCGAGTGTCGTCAGCCGGTCGAGAGTGATCGCAAGACCATGAATCGGATGATTCAAGCTGGGATCAACGCCACCGCTGCTGAGAGCCTGTCGTTTTTTACCGCCCCGGGTTGTGGGGCCTGTGGTGACACCGGACTGGCTGGGGTGACGGCAATTTTTGAGCTGTTGCGGATGACCCCGCGACTACGAGACCTGGTGACCGACAAAGTCGCGACCCCGAAGATCGCCGAAATCGCGGTGGAGGAAGGCATGACACCGTTGTTTCGCGCCGCCATTCTGGAAGCGGTGGCTGGCACCATCAGCCTTGACGAGGCTTTGAGGGTGGTCGGTTGAACAGCGAGCCGAGGTGCAACACGTGACGAGGTGCAATGCGTGACAAGGTGCAATGCGTGACAAGGTGTAACGCGTGAAGACGTATTCCGTCGCAAGATACCGTGCCGCGGGCTGTTTGCGGGTCGTCGCAGGCCTCTCGCTGGTGGTTTTGGCTGTGGCCGTGTTTTGGCGTCCGCTGACCAGGACCCTAGGGCCCGATATCGCCCCGGCGGTTCAGCGACTCGGCCTGCCGCGGTTGTGGCAACCGTCCTCAGCCAAAGGTTTTATGGTGCGGGTAGCCTCCGAGCCCAGCGGAGCAACGGTGTCTGTGAACGGCGCCGAGCGTGGCTCGACGCCGCTATTCGCCAACGTCCCGTGTGACGAGGGTCAGCAGATCTCGATCGTGGTCGAGAAGCAAGGTTTCCCCCGGTGGCAGCGTGACGTCAGCTGCCGGGTCGGCAAAGAGCTCACGGTACGGGCGCGGCTAGGGGGTTAGCCGAGATTCGCTAAGCCCGGCAGACCGTCGAGGCTGGTGGAGTTCTTGAGACGTTTGTACTCCTCCATCTTTTCCGGGCCCTTGCGCTCAGCGGAGGCCGGTAACTGGGTGCGATTACCCTGAAACGCCATCAACGGCACGCCGAAGCCGCACGAATCCGAGATCCGTGTACATTCGACTCGGATCACCGATCGTGTCCCTTCGTAGGTCGGGAATTGTGCCACGAGTCCTTCGTACTCCGGGTGGCCGGGTTCGATGGTTTCGCCGCGTCCATGCAAGCGAATGATCTTGGGGGGGCCGTCGAAAGCGCAAAACATGATCACGATGCGCCCGTTCTCCCGCAGATGGGCGACGGTCTCGATGCCGCTGCCCACCAGGTCGAGATAAGCGACGGTGGTTGGACCGAGGATCTTGAAACTGTCGAGCCCCTTGGGGGAGAGGTTGACCAAACCGTCGCCTGCGAGCGGGGCGGTGGCGACGAAGAAGAGGTGTTGAGCTTGAATAAAATCTTTGACTTTGCCGTCGATGCTATCGAACACTTTGCCCATCTGAAGGCTCCTGGCTGGTCTAGGGTGTCAGTCCGTCGATGCGTTCGAGCTTCTGCCGCGCGACCGTATCAGACCATGAGCCCCACTCTCCACAAGCCTCGTTCATGGTGAGACCTTGTTCATAGTGAGACCTTGTTCATGGTGAGACCTTGTCCATGGCGAGACCCTACTTGCGGCGAGAGAAGGCGGCGCCCAAAGCGACCCCGATTGCTATCCCGACCGCCAGGTTGTCGAACACGACACCAAAGGCCACTCCCAGTGCGATACCGACACCGATGGCCGATGAATTTCTGGAGGGTTCTGCTTGTTTCGAAGGACGGTCCGGCTGCGGATCTTCAGGCTCGTTGGCGTCGGGTATGCTCGTCTCTTCCGTCATGTTCGTACGCTCCTGGTGGGTATTTGATCGACAGAACGTCTGGAAACTGTACGAGCCATCGCCAACCGCTATTCGGATCGATCGCGCTCCGTCCGCGCCGTGCGGGGCTCGGCAGTCAGCTCGAGCGTCCCGGACGTGGTCCCTTGCCGGGATGTTGGATGGGGTAGAGCTTCTTGGCCAGGTCCGTACGGCCGGTCAGCAGCAGGAATCCGCTGAGGACGCTGGCGAGGCTTTGGACGGCGCACTCGAGCTCAGTCTGCGCGCTGTTCCGGGCTGCGCGTCGGTAAGCGCTGGCCTCGCACATCTCGTCGAGCTGGCCGCAGGCCTGGCGGCAAGCGTCGGCGTGCGGCGCGATGTCGGCGGCAACGGCGGCGGGATCGAAATAGTGGAGAGCGGGTTTGATCGCCAGCCGCTGCGGATCGCGCAGTAGCTTCAGGAAGGCGTCGGCCTGCGACAGCAGCAGCGGGTGTTGCGAGTCGTGGGCCGTCCGGCCCTTGATGCCGAGCAGCTTCGCGGTGCGCTGCGAACCGAGCACCGAGGTCAGCAGCCGGCGGACCTGGACCAGCTTGCGACGCAGCGCCGACGCCGTCTGATCGCGCCAGAACCGGGCCTCGTATTCTTTGCTCTGGGCTTCGTCGAGCTCGTTGTGGCACTCGCACAGATACTGCCGGATCTGTCGGATCCGTCGTGCCGGCAGCTCCAGAACCAGGGTGAAATCGGGTAGGGTCTCGTCGTCCCGCAGTTGGGAGCGCAACCAGTCGCCGAGCTGGCGACCGATGTCTCGGGCGTGGGCGTCGATCAGGATGCCGAGGTGTGACGCGGACTCGATTACGAGTTTCGTTGCGATGGCTGGCATGGTTCGTGCCTCCTCGAGTTGTGGGCGAGGGTGGACCGCAACAGGCGCAGCCTGCCTCGACCTTGTGACGGATTGTGACGCGTCCCGCGTTGCCGGTCAGGACAATCCCCTGCCGGGCGAGCTCTACGGATCGCCGGGCCGGCAACGCGCCGGCCACGGGCGGGTAACGCGCCGCCGAAGGTCAACTGGGTTTGCAGTTTTTCGTGACCCTCTACTTATAAAGACACCACGGAGCCCCAGAATGTTGCACTTACCGGGGAAATTTTTTCCAGGACTGGCGTGATCGTACCTGGTGGCTGTCCGAGACCGTACTCGCTAGGGGCATCCGTGATCCTCTGGAGTCGTTTCGGAAACCTCGAGATCACGGCGTAAGGTGTCGATTTTCCGCTGAGATCGTCCTCCTCACCGGAGAGGGGTCGATATTCCCGCTGAGATCATCCTCCTCACCGGAGAGGGGTCGATATTCTGCGATCTCTCGCGGAAGACGCGGTGAGGTCGTCGTGGCCGGTGCAAATCGAGGGCTCACGCGATCAGCACACGATTCGCAGATGGAGCCGCTGCTGCTTTCCGCCCTGGAACGGGCCTTGTCGGCGGCAGAACGCTTAGTAGGGTCCTTGGAACGGGTTGTAGAAATCGACGAGCCCTCAGAAGGGTGCTTGCAACGGGCAGTGTCGCCCGCCGAGCCCTCAGCTGGGTGCTCGAAACGGGCCAGTCGCGCGTCGAGCCCTCTCGCAAGCTGATTGGTGATCCGAAAATCGGCAGCGGCGGGCTCTGTCGCGAGGCCGTCCTTGGCGGGAAGGGAATCCCCTCCCGCCTCAGCGAGATCGTGGGTTTCGGCTAGTCGGCGCAAATCATGAGTTGCCCGGAGGTGCATCTTGGTTCAGTCGGCTGGCTGCTTGCTCCAGCTCTGTCGCCGCTTGGCGAAGGCTCGCGCAGCCGGGGGTATTTAGGTGCCGGGGACTTCGGCCACGGGAACTATCGAAGAGCCTTCTCTATCGATACCAGTCTCAAATCTGGTGTAGATGAACATTCCCGAGTCGTTTCGCCAGGATTCACGAACGGCCGAGGCCGTCTCCTACAACGTTCTCTTTAGAATCTTTGACTCCTCTAGATTTGAGATAACGAGTGGACACAGTTCACCTGTCGAGCGCAGATATCAAGATCACACTTGCGCTTTACCGGCTCGAGAGGTCTTGTAGTTGACCGCTCGATTAGCTCAGCTGGTCGCGGGTGTCCATCTCGACCAGCGAAGCAGGCCGCCCGCATCAGCGAGCGGATCGATCACCTCACCGATGCGGACGAAGGGTAAATTCGGCGGGAAGCTGTGCTTGGGGAAGATCGCTTCGGCGACTCGACCGAGCTTTACCAAGAGCGACGCCTCCCGGAACATCTCGACGAAGACTCGGTATGCCTGCTTCACGCGTTCGCGCACTTCCTTGCTGGCAGCGTGGCATAGTGGTTTGGGGCTGCGTTTCTGGCGAACAGATCGGGCGAACGGATCCTGGTTGCGAAGGGCTTCCATCCCAATAGCCTCGATGCCCAGCTCGGCGCGTTGCATCGCTGCCTCGGCCTCGATTTCCAAGACCATCTCAGTGACACGCTGGCGACGCATGGCGAGAGAGTCGTTCTGCCAGCAGGGGAGCGGAGCAAGTTTGACATCGTAGTGCTGCATGAAGGCACCGCGATCAATCTCGCAGGCGGCAGTGCCTCGGCGAGCAGCTTTACGCCTCGCCTGGCGTCGGGCCTCGTACTCTTCCGAGCGGGCATACCAGATGCCTTGCATGGACTTGCCATCCATCAGCGCCTCGGCGCAGTGGACGCCCTCCCACTGCCTGACGTTCTCGACCAAGAATTCTTTGACGGTGTTGCTGAGGACGTAGCGCAGGCGACCGATGAGGGCTTCAGACTCGGGGCTAATGGGGATGAGATGGTAACGTTCGCGCCAGAACGAGCCCCTCCAGCCGATGATTCGAGCGGTTTCGCGGGCCAGGTTGCCGTTGACGAACTCCATGAACCCCGCGAGCTGTTGGGAGTCCTCAGGAGTCAGAATCATGTGGTAGTGGCTGCTCGTCGCGACGACAGCATGAATCTTGACAGGGTGTTCTTCCTGGGCGCGACCAAGAATACCGACGAAGATTCGCCGAAATTGGCTGGTGACGGGCAACATGAAGAAACCGCAGACGGTAGAGGTGGAGACTTCGACGCTCCATCCAGGTGGGACGTAACGGGGCCCTCGAGACATTGGTGTTTCTCCCGAAAGACGGCAGCACGGAGAAGCGAAAGCCGATCGTGGCCACACGCCACAATGGCTTCGCACGCCGTGGAAGCCGGTTTCTCGAGGCATCGGGCGCCCGCGGTGGATCACCCGCGAATGCGCTTGATGCCTACACCCCTATAGAAGACGTAAAACAGTCGCCCGATCTGTCGAGCGGGACCGATAAAGTCATCTGACTTGATGCTCTGACCTGGGCGCTGACCCTGGCTGGGCACTAACCCTGGCTGGGCCGAAGTGGCCGCACCCTGGCCGGGCCGAAGTGGCCGGCACTCGGAATCGGGAATCGGGCCGGGCCGAAGTGGCCGGCACTCGGAATCGGCACTCGGAATCGCACTCGGAATCCGCGTCCCTGGCCCTCCTAAGACATTGCCGAATCTCGAAGAGTGAATTCGTTAGTCTTAGACACCATGTTGTCGTAGCGACAGCCGCTAACATGTGCCTTGAGAGCGACGCGGCAAGCCACGCGCCTCATGCTGGCCGTTACGTGCAAAGCAGATATTCGTTGCTTTCCGCAAGAGCAAGAGGGAACACTGGCCGAAACGGTCTCAGCGGGCGAGCGACAATGCCAGGAGCTGTTCACCCTTTCTCTCAGTAAACCGCATGGAGATCCAGCATGGTGGATTTACAGGAGCTCTGGTCGCTGCTGCGGGATCTACGGCCGTCGTCGCTGGAAAAAAGCCAGCGGCAGCCACCCGCGACGCTCACTGCGGCGGCTTTGAGAGGAAATCTCGAGCTGGTGCGCCTCTTCCTCGAACGGGGAGCAGACGTCAACGAGAAGACCAGGGGATTCGTTTCGCCGCTGACGGCGGCCGCCAGATCGGGCCACCTCGATGTGGTCGACTTTCTGCTGGCTCACGGAGCCGAGGTGAGGCCCGAAAACGCCGCGGTGACCCCACTCGAAGCTGCCGTCTACGGTGAGCACGATCGTATCGTGCTGCGGCTGCTCGAAGCCGGTGCCGCGAAATCGGCCGCCGAGGCCGAGCGGTTCTCGGACCAGGCGGCGCGTTTCGCTGAGGGACGGATGAGTGCTGGCAACGAAGGGGCGAAGGAACGTTCCCCGAGGCTTGCTGGCTCCGACTCCGGCAGGTCCGTTGGCGAAGAACGGCGGCGACGAATCGAGCGTGTTTGCGAGTTGATCGCTACGGCTGCCCCGGTCGCTCCAGTCGCTGCGCTCGCGAACCCAAAAGCAGTTCTGGAAGGACACACGCTCCTCAGCGCCGCCGCGGAGAGCGGTCTCCTCCAGGTGGTCGAGGCGCTAATCGACGCGGGTGTCGACATCGATGTCCCGACCAAGGCCAATCACTCGACCGCCTTTATGGAGGCAGCTCGCGAAGGCTACCGTGAGATCGTTGAGCGGCTGCTTGCGGCAGGGGCCGACGTGGAGCACCGCAACAGGGCCGGGCAAACTGCTCTGATGCACGCGGCGGAGTGGGGCGATCCCGAGATCGTGGGCGTGTTGCTCGCGGCGGGTGCCGATCCGACGGCAAGCGGCAGCGGCGGCCAGACCGCGGCGACAGCAGCTCGGGGAATGTATTCGAAAGAGATCAAGAGCCTCTTGAGGAAGGCGGCCAAGTCCGGGGCTCGCGACGCCCTGGCGCCCGCCGCCGCTACCGGCCTCCGGATCGTGGGTTCGCCACCGCCCGGCGACAGCCGAAACGCGCGAGGAGCCCTGGATTTCTTGAGATACGCGCGTCGGGGCGATTCTGAATGGGCGCTGATGGCGGTGAAGGCCCACTGTGACGATGCTGCGCGCGCGTTGAACGACACCGTCCGACCCCAGCGTTGGCAACGCGACGTGGCCGAACAATACGTCGCAGCAGCTTCCACCTATGCGTGGATTCTGCAGCTAGCAAGGCATGGCTGGACGTTGTACCTCCGGGCGCTGGGCTGGACCGGTGTTGACGAAGCGACTGCTGCCGTAGAGGCCGCCGCCGCTCTTTCGGGGGTGCTCCACACGCGGGCGATCTCATTCGTTGCCAGCGACACCTCTGGGACTCTTGGCTTCCGGGTCTACGAACAAGGCGCCCTAGAAGAGGCGTTCGAGTGCGAGTACGGCGGAGCCTTGATCTCTTTCGAGTCCCGGAGGCGGGCCGAGCCGGAGGGACTGTCGGGCGATCCCGAATCCGTGGATTGCTTCTTTGCGCAGGAGGGGATCTACCTGCCCCCGTGTCGTAGCGTCTCCGACGGTTTTCAGAACTGGCTCGAGATGGAACTCATGCCGCGAGCCGGCGTCGAGCGGCTCGATTTCATCGCATGGGATTGAGACAGGAGTCCTTATCCTGCCGCAGATGTGCGCTGGGCCAACAGATCCCGCAATGCCGTCTCGGACTCCTCCTGTGTCAAATCTTTGATCATTTTGACCGAGTCGCCTGAAAACCCTGTTTCTTGAACGATCCGACCGAAATAGCCTATAAAAGTTTTGCCCAGGAGGTTCCGGACCGTCTGCAGCGCGTATGGCGGCTCACGCACCCTTCGGGGTAAAAGACGGAGATTATAGGAGGCGATTCCCGTGGAGTCGACGCTCCTAAATTTCAACAGCTAGCGGGACATCTCTTCAGCCGTACCTGGGCGAAGGTTCGTTGATCGAATCCGCCCGAGTTTCCGATAGGCTGCCCTCATACAGACGGACCTCAGGTACGACGCTCGCCAGTAAGTCGAAATCGCGGTCGTTGTGTACGATCAGCAGCTCGTGCTCGATCGCCACTTGGGCGATCAAACAATCGACGGTCGAGCGCAAAGTGACGCCGGCCCTTCGGCAGCGGAAATAGAGGTGGGCGGCCGCCGCGTGGCTCTCGATCGGATCGTTCAGGTGATAGAAGACCTGGGTGCTCAGGTAGGTCTCGAGCCGTTGGTAGCTAGCTTTCGAGTCGGCTCCCTGGAGGATCTCCTGCAAGATGATGCCGGTAAGACCGAAGGGATAACCGTGGTCGAGTATCTCCTGGAACCAGATGGCGGGGCGGGTATCGCGCTGGCGCAGGTAGTCGATCCAGACCGAGGTGTCGACCAGAAACAATCAGGCCTCTCCGGCCCGCAGCGCTTTGTGGTCGTAGTCGGGCCGAATGCCGACGGTACCGACAAGCTCTCGTACGTCGCGGCGTCGATGGCGGGCGACGAACTCACGCAGCGCCAGATGGACCAGATCCTTTTTGGTACGAACATCGGCGTAACTCAAGGCTTCGGCCACCAGTTGATCATCGAGATCGATGTTTGTGCGCACGTCAATACACCTCCTGATGTGTATTGTGTCGCCTCGGGCTTTGAAAGGCAAGCCTGAAGGCTGCGTTCAACCTGGTTATCCACGCGAGATCTGTCTGGACCAGACCTGATTGATTTCTCCGCAAGAGTCCAACTCGCATTTGGCAAACAGGGCACCCGACTCAATGGGTATTTGTGCGAGCTATTTAGGTGCCGGGGACTAGGCTATTTAGGTGCCGGGGACTTCGGCTAGGGACTCAGGTGCAGGCTATTTAGGTGCCGGGGACTTCGGCTAGGGAGGGACTTGTGCCGAGCTATTTAGGCTATTTAGGTGCCGGGGACTTCGGCTAGGGACTTCGGCTACGGGAACGATCGAAGAGGTTCGCTATCGATACCAGTGTCAAATCTGGTGTAGCAGCACTTTCCCGAGTCGTTTCGCTATGATTTACCAACGGCCGAGGCTGTCTCCTACGACGTTCTCTCTAGAATCTTTGACTCCTCTAGATTTGAGATAACGAGTGGACACAGTTCACCTGTCGAGCGCAGGTATCAAGATCACACTTGCGCCCTACCGGCTCGAGAGGTCTTATGACTTGACCACTCGATTAGCTCAGCTGGTCGTGGGTGTCCACGTCAACCAGCTGAGCAGGCCGCCCGCATCAGCGAGTGGATCGATCACCTCACCGACGCGGACGAAAGACAAATTCGGCGGGAAGCTGTGCTTGGGGAAGATCGCTTCGGTGACTCGACCGAGCTTTACCAAGAGTGACGCCTCCCGAAACATCTCGACGAAGACTCGGTATGCTTGTTTCACGCGCTCGCGCATTTCCTTGCTGGCAGCGTGGCATAGCGGTTTGGGGCTGCGCTTCTGGCGAACAGATCGGGCGAACGGATCCTGGTTGCGAAGGGCTTCCATCCCAATGGACTCGATGCCTAGCTCGGCGCGTTGCATCGCTGCCTCGGCCTCGATTTCCAAGACCATCTCAGTGACACGCTCGCGACGCATGGCGAGAGAGTCGTTCTGCCAGCAGGGGAGCGGTGCGAGCTTGACGTCGTAGTGTTGCATGAAGGCGCTGCGGTCGACCTCTTCAACCGCAGTGCCGCGGCGGGCGGCGCGTCGCGCTGCTTGGCGGCGGGCTTCGTACTCTTCAGAACGGGCATACCAGATGCCTTGCATTGGTTTTCCGTCCATCAGAGCCTCGGCGGAGTGAACGCCTTCCCATTGGCGAACGCTTGCGACCAAGAATTCTTTGATGGTGTTGCTGAGCACGTAGCGCAGGCGTCCGATGAGTGCTTCGGACTCAGGGCTGATTGGGATCAGGTGGTATCTTTCCCGCCAAAAAGAACCCCGCCAACCGATGAGGCGACCCGCTTCGCGGGCCAGGTTGCCGTTGACGAACCCCATGAACCCCGCGAGCTGTTCGGCGTCCTCAGGAGTCAGGATCATGTGGTAGTGGCTGCTTGTCGCGACGACAGCATGAATTTTGACAGGATGTTCTTCCTGGGCGCGACCAAGAATACCGACGAAGATTCGCCGAAATTGGCTGGTGACGGGCAACATGTAGAACCCGCAGACAGTGGAGGTGGAGACTTCGACGCTCCATCCAGGTGGGACGTAACGGGGCCCTCGAGACATTAGTGTTTCTCCCGAAAGTCGGCAGCACGGAGAAGCGAAAGCCGATCGTGGCCACACGCCACGATGGCTTCGCACGCCGTGGAAGCCGGTTTCTCGAGGCATCGGGCGCCCGCGGTGATCACCCGCGAATGCGCTTGATGCCTACACCCCTATAGAAGACGTAAAACAGTCGCCCGATCTGTCGAGTGGGACCGATAAAGTCATCGGACTTGATGCTCTGACCTCGGCACTCAACCTGGCCGGGCCGATCCTGGCCGGGCCGAACTTGGCCGCTGGGCCGGGCTGGCCGCTGATCCTGGCCGGGCCGAACCTGGCCGCTGGGCCGGGCTGGCCGCTGGGCCGAAGTGGCCGGCACTCGGAAAGCCATGCCATGACTGGGCTGACTGGGCTGGCTGGCTGGAACCGGATCTTGACCTGCTTTCTGGAGAGACGCCGAGCTACATGAACGGCTAGGATATAGTCCATGAGTGCGATGGCGAACAATGGCAAGTGAAGGTAAGCAGCTACCATAAACTCAGGATCGCGCCTTTGGCTGTCGAGACGATGCTACGAAACCTCAAAATGAACGTCCGAGTGGAGCGCGGCGCTTTGAAGTGGTTCGGATCGAGGCTCATGCGTAAACCTCCAATGGAGCGGACTCGTCCGCGTTGCTCGCTCCGTCGTCCCTCATCGGCGCGTTAGTTGGATAACAGATGCTCGTAACGCCGATCGATGCTGTGACCCCGGATGGCCGCCGTGTATATCTGACCGTGGGGCGGGTGTACGAAGTCCTCGGCGTCGAGGCGGACTCGTATCGTGTGCTTACCGACGAGGACACTCCCAACGCTCCGAACGACCCCGTGCTCTATGAGCCGGAGTGCTTCTGGATTGTCGATGCTGCCGAACCATCTTTCTGGCAGACCAAGCGCGGTGACAACGGCGAGCGCTATGCATATCCCGCCGAGTGGGGCGAAGCCGGGTTCTTCGAGGACTATCACGATGGAGTTGCTGCCGTGCGTGAGCTGTTCTGGAAGAGTCTCCAGAATCTCTATCCGCGAACGCACAAAGAGCGGCAGCGGGCCGGCCAAAATGCCGCTCCACCTTCCTAGGTGGACTTACAGGAGCTCTGTTCGCTGCCACGGGCGCGAAGCCTCGTCGACCTCAAATAATCTTCTTCCCCAACAACGACAACAGCAGCTCGATCGCCAGCTCCGCGGTTCGGTTGCTATGGTCGAGAATAGGGTTGACCTCGACGATGTCGATGGAGCCAACGGTGATGGATTCGGCGACGATCTCCATCAACAGATGGGCTTCACGGTAGGTCAGACCGCCACTGACGGGGGTGCCGACGCCGGGAGCTTCGCGCGGGTCGAGGGCGTCGAGGTCGAGGCTGACGTGGACGCGGGGCAGATGCTCCAGACGCTTGACGGCTTCGCGGGCGACGGGACCGATGCCACGGTCGTCGATCTCGCGCATGGTGTATACGCCAGCGCCGCTGTTACGCAGCATGTCGGCCTCTTCGGTGTCGAGGTCGCGGATGCCGATCAACATGACGTCTTGAGCGGGTATCTTGGGGCCGGGTCGCCCGAGATCCACCATCTCGGGGACACCGTTGCCGGTGAGGGCGGCCAGCGGCATGCCGTGGATGTTGCCGCTGGGGGAGGTGTCGGGGGTGTTGAAATCGCCGTGGGCGTCGATCCACAACACACCGGTGCGGCGCTCGTGGGAGGCGGCGCCGACGGTGCCCATGGCGGTGGAGTGGTCGCCGCCCAGGAAGATCGGCAGGTCGCCGTTGGCGATGGCGTCAACGCCTTTTTGGTAGATCGCTTCGCAAGCCTCGACAACCGCGGGCAGGAAGTCCAAGCCGCCGGCTCGCGACAGGGTTTCGCGGACCAGGGTGTCGCGGACCGGGATTTCGACGTTGCCGCAGTCTTTCACCTGGAAACCGAGGGCCTTGAGGCGACGCAGGAGGCCGGCGTAACGCAGGGCGCTGGGTCCCATGTCGACGCCGCGGCGCGATTGACCGAGGTCCATGGGAGCTCCGACGATGCAGAGGTTTTGATTCTGGAGTGGTGTGGCTGAGTCGGTCATGGGGTCTCCAAAGGAAGGGGGTCTCGGTTCAACGGCTGCCCAAGGGCGCAGGTCTGTGGTGAGGCGCTGGCGACAGGTCATCGTCGGCGCTGGGCAGCGCACGCTCCAGGTTCGGGCTCAGGATCAAGCCGGCTTCGTCCAGGAGCTCGATCTCGGTGTCGGAAAAGGTCGTCATGCGGGCGTGCAAGTGGTCTAGACGCTGGGCTAGGGTTTCGGGGTCCGCACCAGCTTGTTGCAGGGTCAGGATCTCCTCGCGAGTCGAGGTCTCGAGGGGCGAGGGCTCGAAGAGGAGCGGTCCCGGCGGGTTGCTGGCGGCGCTGACCGCGAGGTATTTTGCACGGAAGGCGGCTCGAGAGGCGAGATGGAAATGCAGTACGCAGGGGCCGGCGAGGAAGCAGCAGGAGCCGTCCGGCGTCTTCAAAGACCAACCGTGGACTCCAGCAGCGCCCGCGGCAGCGTCGACGGCGACGGCGGATTTGCCGTTGAAGTAACCGGTGAAGTATGGACGTTGATCGGTCTGGGCCATCTTCAGATACTCGGCCAATTTGGACCACCCGACAGCACCCAGCTTGGACGCGGCGACCCGCGGGTTGAGCTTGAAGCGTGTTTTCGTACCGGGCTGGTGCAGCAACTCGTGGTTGACGTAACGCAGGCAGCTGAGGCCGGCGTGGGACGCGGCGGCAAAATGTTCGCTGAGGGTGGCGCCGCCTCGGCCCGCACCTTCGAGGACAAAAAGCTCGTCGGCATCGAGGTGGAGCAGCCAATCGAGAGGCGCGCCTCCGAAGGCGTCGCCGCGGGCTGCCTCGAGGACCGCGCTCGCGTTGAGCGCCTGGCGGGCAGCGATGGCATGGTTCGAGGAGCCGGAACGGGCGACGTTCTCGAGGGCCAGGAGCAAGGATTCGTCCAGGTTCGGCCAATGGTCTTTGGCCACCATCGAACCGGCCCACACGGTCAGGCGACTTGCGGGAAATCGCTCAGCGAGGCGACCGGCGAGCTCAGCCTCGGCGGGCTCGTCGAGGTGATCGAAGATCAAGACGAGGTGGTCGACGCCGAGGGTGAGGTGGTGATGGCACCAAGTTGCGAGTGCGTGACTGGCACAATAGACGGTGCTGACGATGCCGACCCGGGGCTTCGTCTGCGGTGTGTGTCGCACGGTGATGTTGCCGGCGGGAGTGGCGTCGTCGAGCTCGTGAAAGAGTACCGTCGCAGGGGGTAAATGCGGTGCTGGGATCGGTAATAGAACATCGGCCAGGGTGAGGCTTGGCAGCGGCGGTGCGGGAGCCTGCTGAGGCGTGTCGTTGAACCAAAGGGTTAATGCCCAACGTGCCGGTCCTGGGTGCAAGGGGCGCACTTGATGAGGGATGGCGCGGGAGTCGAACAACACCGCCGAGCCGCCTTGGGCCGGGAAGACCTCAGTTGGCGGATTGCTTGTCGGTTGGCCAACGTTCCATAGGGTGATCTCACCGCCGTTGCAAGGCTCCTCCGGGCTGTTGAGATACAGGACGAGTGTCAAAGTGCGACCGTTGTCATGGTCGCCGCCGGGGTTGTCGAGGTGCGGGTGGTAGCCGACGGAGGGGGCGGGGTAGCGGGCCAGCATTGCCTTGGCTGGAGGAAAGATTGCCCGAGCTGGGAGTGCCGCTGTCAGCCGATCGCCGAGATGAGCCAGGCACCATTGGATCCAGGCCGCGGCCGTTGGAGCGGCGCTCAACAACTCGGGCTCGCGGCCGGTGAGGTACAGCACCGCATCGCTGCGGCTGGCCGAGACCCGTTCTCCGGCTCCAACGCCGGCGCGCTCGAGGGGGAGAACACCCTGGCGGTGGGCGGCTTCGAGTTGGCGATGGAGATCGCGGCAGGCCGTCTTGTCCAGCAGCTCTGGCAGGGCCAGCCAACATGTATCGGCAAAAGTGTTCACTAGCCGATCAGGTGGCGGTAACCGGTCGGTGCTCGTCGATAGCAAATTCCACTGCTGTTCCAAGTCCGTGGGTTTCGGTAAGGGCTGCCAATCCACGGGGTGATCGTGGGCCCATGCCCCGGCCTCGCGCAGGCGGCTTTGGAGCCGATCAAGGAACGTTCGCAGCGCTGTCGGGGTGGCCAGCGGCAGTAAGCCGGCCGCTGCAGCTCGTTGGGCCGTCGCTAACAAACGGGCCGGGGTTGGCGCTGTGCTGGTGTGGCTCCGTGGGGTGCGCAGCAGCGTTCGCAGCTCGATCTCGAAGAGCAGCGCGAGAGGGTCTGGATCTGCCAGCTCACGCAAGTCGTCGAGGGAGCACTCGGATCGGCTGATCAGTTCTTCGAGTCGGTGGAGTTGGGCCCGGGTCCCGATAGGCTTCGGCATGCTTGGGATCGCTTCCTTCTTCGTTTGGTAGCCTGCTAGGCGGAAGCATTGAGGCAGGCATGCGGGAAGTCAACCCCGCGCAGGAACGCCATCAACTGTGAGGCTAGCCATCGCCTATGCTTGTTTTCCAGCCTTGCTCTGTGCGCTCGGCCTGGGACAAATGACGTCACTAATTCGGTCCGTTGCCCAACCGCAACGCTGGCGGATCTCGTCGAGGCTGGGATTCGAGCGTGTTGGGTGCTATAAATCCCGCATGAAGGCCCCTTCGTCCACCCGACCTCGCCCCCAGCAATTTGGCAGTCGGCTGCTCGGCTTGACGCTGCTGGCGGCTTTCTGGTTTGCCGGCTGCTCGTCGGAACCGCCGCCAGGGTCGCCAGAGGCTCCACAGTCGCCTACGGCGCTTGCGGCGACCGAACCGACCACCACGAGCGTCGCGCCGCCACCGGTGGGCGCGCCGCGCTTGATCCTCTTCCTGGTGATCGATCAAGCGCGAGCGGACTATCTGGAGCGTTTTCGCCCGCTGCTGAAGCACGGTCTGGCGCGTCTGCTCGACGAATCGGTGGTGTTCACCGAAATGCGCCACGACCACGCCTTCACGACCACGGCGCCCGGGCATGCGACCTTGGCGACCGGTGTTCACCCGTCACGACATGGCATCGTCAACAACTGGTGGTTCGATCGCGAAGCGATGGAAGAGATTGCGGCGGTGGGTGACGAGCCGGGGCCGGAAATGTTGGAAGTGACGGCGCTCGGCGATTGGTTGCAGCTGCGATATCCCGAATCCAAAGTCTTCGTCGCCAGCGGCAAGGACCGCGGCGCGGTACTCACCGGTGGCAAGCAGCCGGACGGAGCCTTCTGGTCGGACGACGAAACTGGACGTTTCACCAGCTCCGAATATTACCCAGCTGAGGAGCCCGCCTGGCTCACCGCCTATCATCAAGAGCATTTTCCGGATCGCTACTTCGGCCAGACTTGGGAGCCGTTACCCGAGGTGATGACCCACGCCGCCGCCTACGGCCTCGAGCCTCTCGAGTTTAGGCCTATTGCGGATTCTTTCCCTCACCCTCTCGGCAGAGCAACGCCGACGCCGGACGCCAATTTTTACGACGTGCTCTTCGGTGACACTCCGTTTGGTGACGCCTACTTGGCGGATTTTGCAGTCGCGCTGATCGACGGCGAGCAGCTCGGGCAGGATGCCAGCCCCGATTTCCTGGGTCTCGCCTTTTCGGCGCTCGACAAAGTAGGACATGGTTATGGCCCCGACAGCCCAGAAGTGCTGGATACGCTGTTGCGTCTTGACCGTACTTTGGGAGAGCTGCTCGTCGCCATCGATCAACGGGTTGGCCTCGACAACACGCTGATCTCATTGAGCGCCGACCACGGGGTCATGCCGGTACCGGAGGTTGCGTTGGCTAAAGGGCGAGCGGCACGTCGCTTCGGCGCCGCGGAAATCGCCTGTTTCCAGCAGGTTGATGCGCAGCTGCGGGCCAAGTTCGGAGACCAGAATTGGTTCCTGCAAGAGTTTTACCTCGATCGCGTGGCGGCGGCAGCGGCGGGAGTCGACCCGGCGGAAATCGAAGCTGAAACCCGCAAGGGAATCGAAACGTGTCCCGGCGTGGTGCGAGCTTGGACGCGCTCTGAGCTCGAAGGTTACGCTGGCGACGACGCGATGCAACGGCTCTACAGCAACAGTTTTTTCCCCGATCGCAGCGCCGATGTGTTGGTGCAACTCGAGCCCTACACCTTGCGGTCCCGACGCAGCATCGCCACTCATGGTTCGCCCTACGATTACGATCGTCACGTGCCATGGTTATTGCGGCTGCCGGGAGTCGAGCCGGCAAAGGTCGAGGAACCGGTTTTTACCGTTGACGTGGCGCCGACTGTGGCGCATCTGGTCGGTGTGACGCCTCCCTCGGATCTCGACGGTGTAGATCGTCGGTCGTATCTGTCGCCTATCCCTTGAATTGTATCCGTTAGGGAACCCTAGAATCATGCAGAAGCTCCGGATCCAAGGTCCTACCCGTCTCCAAGGAACGATCCCGATCAGTGGCGCCAAGAACGCCGCGCTGCCGGTTTTGGCGGCTTGTCTGCTTGCGGATTCCGAGGTCGAATTGCACAACGTACCAGCGGTTCAGGATATCCGTACGATGTTGCGCCTGCTCGAGCACCTCGGGGTAGAGAACGAACGTCTCGGGGATGCGGTGATTCTGCGACCCACCGGCTGCGCCAATCCCGATGAAGCGCCCTACGATCTGGTCAAGACGATGCGCGCCAGTGTGCTGGTGCTCGGACCGTTGTTGGCGCGACGCGGTCATGCTCGGGTTTCGTTGCCCGGGGGGTGCGCGATCGGGGTGCGACCAATAGATTTGCATCTCACCGCGCTGGAAGCCCTGGGGGCCGAGGTCACCATCGAACATGGTTATGTCGAGGCGCGGGGGCGCCTACGAGGGTGTCGTCATCGCTTCTTGAATCCCACCGTCGGCGGCACGGAGAATCTGCTGATGGCGGCCTCGATGGCCCAAGGCACGACGGTGCTGGAAAACTGTGCTCGCGAGCCGGAGATCATCGATCTGGCTCGTTTGCTGACCGCAATGGGGGCAGTGATCGAGGGTGCTGGTGAGTCGACGATCACCATCGAAGGGCAGGACCGTCTCGGTGGCGCCAACCACACGATCATTCCCGATCGGATCCAGGATGGCACCTACTTGATTGGCGCTGCCCTTACCCGCGGCGACGTAACCGTCGAGGGGGCACGATCTGCCGATCTGGCACCTTTGTTGGAGAAGCTGGACGAAATAGGCGCCCAGGTGGATGTCAGCAAGGATCGGATCCGGGTACGCAACGAGGGGCCACTCAAGCCCCGCGGTATGATCACGGAGCCTTTTCCTGGCTTCCCGACGGATCTGCAAGCGCAGTACATGACGTTGATGACCCAAGCCGAAGGCGTGTCGACGGTTTCGGAAACCGTGTTCGAGAATCGTTTCCAACACGTCCCGGAGCTGGTGCGAATGGGGGCAGACATTCGGATCGACGGCACCTATGCACGTATCCATGGCCCGTCGGAGCTCTCCGGCACCTCGGTGATGGCGACCGATCTCAGGGCGTCGGCTTGTCTGGTGTTGGCCGGGTTGGTGGCTCGCGGCGAGACCCTCGTCCACCGCATCTACCATCTTGATCGCGGTTATGAACGAATGGAATCAAAATTGCAAATGCTCGGTGCTTGTGTGGAACGGATCAACTGACCCCTATTTGTCACGACCAGCGGCGTTGCAGCTTCGGGCGCGCCAGCGGTCCGGCTGGGCCCGTAGCCCCGGCTCGTCCCTGATGGGGGCGGCCTGGTTGGCTGCAGTCTTTCCGACCCTCGCTTTGTTGTTGACGATCGGCACAGCGCGCTCTGCGCAGGCCAGTGATCTGCGGATCAAACTGGTCGAAAGGCAGGTCGAGCGCAACCATCAAGATGCGTTGACCGCGGTCGAGAGGGTCCTGGCGGAGGATCCCGAGTCGGCTCGTCGCCTAGGCCTCGAGTATCTGAGAGGTCATCTGCTGCTGCTTCTCGAACGACGCCAGGAGGCCCAGCAGGCGTTCGCTACCAGTATGGGCGCCACCCCAGCCCTCGAAGCCTATAGCCGCTATCGCCTGGCCCGCGAGCAATACGAGTTAGGGCATCCTGAGGTGGCGGCCGGGCTGGTTGCGACACTCCTCGGCAGCGGACCTCCACGGGCTCTTCAGGGGTCCGCGATGCGACTTCTGCATCGCGCCATCTCAGAGGGTGGGGATTGTCGTTTGCTGGGTGGATTGAACGCGCAGCGTTTTCGGCGTGGCGACCGCCGCCGCCTCAACTTGATCCGCGCCGAGTGTACGGCGCGGGGCGGGGACCGGGTACGGGCCGAGCAGCGGCTCCTCGGGTTGCTGGAGGAGAGTCGAAGCGATGACATCGCGTTGGGCGCAGCGTCCCAGATCGCGTCTTGGCTGCCGGAGGAGAAGGACGCCCGAACCCATTTGCTCATCGGTTTGAGTTTCTATGAGCACCGCGAGTTTTCGATCGCTATTCAGCATTTAGCGCGGGCAAAAGTACTACTACCGAGCGCCACCAACATCAGCGCGCGCGAAGCTTTCGAATGCCGCTATGCCTTGGCCCGTAGCCACTTCTGGCAGGAGCGCTACACTGCCTCCGCCGCTGCGTTCGGTGCGTTGGCGAAAACGACCACGAGCTCTACCCTGCAGGCGCAAGTAACCTATCAGCGCGCTCGTTCCCTGGAATTGGCCAATGATTGGGAACAGGCAGCCAAGGGCTTCGACCAGGCCTATCGTCTTGATCCCGGGGGGCGCTGGACGGACGGCGCCTTGGTCGGCAAGATGCGGCTCGAGTGGCTGGCCGGTAATGAAGCTACAGCCCTGGCTGCAGTCGAGTCGCTGATCCGGCATCGGCGTACCAGCGTCGCCTCGCGGGCATTATTGTTTCTGACCAGTTCCGATCTGGTCCAAGGGCGGACCGATCGCGCCGCAGCCTGGCTGGATCGCGTCGCCCAGATCGGTAAGGCGCCGTCTCAGGAGATCGCCTATTGGCGCGGTCGTCTGGAAGAGGGCAAGCGTCAGCCGTTACAAGCAGTGAGTCACTACATCGACGCGGTGGAGGAAGATCCCTACAATCCTTTTGGCACGGCTGCCTTGGCGCGTCTGACCTCCGGCAGTTTGGCGCAGGTGGCTCGAGGCGCGGCGGCTCGGCTCGCCAGCTCGGATCAGCTCGACGACCTCTACGCCGCGTGGCTGTTGCTCGGTGAGAAGCACTCTGAAGGGCGTCGAGCACGGCAAAAGCTCGAACAGAGATTGTGGGCTGACCAAGCGGCGATCCCCTTCCTGCGGCTGACCCGGGAGCCAACCGCGGATTGGCCGCTATGGCAGGCTGCCTTGAATCAACCCGAAGAGATGCTGCTCGCCCTCGGCATCTTCGAAGAGGGCGGCTCGGTGGTGTTGCAGCACTTTCCTGTCGCCCAGCCGCAACTCGCATTTACAGGCAGCATCGTGCTGGCGCAGTCGGGTGACACCAAGCGCGCGCTTTACATCGCCGAGATCCTCGGCAAGCGGATTCCCGACCCGGTGCCGCCGCAACTGCTACCGGTATCCTACCGTCGGCTGCTGTTTCCATTTGGCTACAGCTATCTGATCCTCACCGAGTCTGAGAAGCGGGGTGTCGATCCTCACTTGTTGGCCGCCATCATCCGTGAAGAGAGTCGTTTCGACCCAACCGCGTTCTCAGGCGCCTCGGCCCGCGGCTTGACGCAGTTCATTCTGCCGACCGCACGGGGGGTGGCCAACAGGTTCGGCCTCGGGCGCCTCGAGCCCCTCGATCTCGAAAAGCCCGAGATCTCGATCGCCTTGGGAGCGGCCTACCTCCAAGAGCTATCCGACGAATTCGACGGCTCGGTACCGCAAGTGATCGCGGGTTACAACGCGGGCGAGCCGCAATCCGCATTGTGGCGAAAGTACTGCAAGAGCGACGAACCGGAGGAGTACCTCAGCAAGGTGGGTTTCCGCGAGACCCGGGGTTACCTGACCAAAGTGCTGACCAGTCGCTCACATTACCGCGAGCTTTATCCCGAGCGGCTGGCAGACCAGCCGGACGCCGAGCCCTCAGTGCGCTCGGCGACCCGGGATCCTGGCGAGTAGGTCGAGCCTAGATCCAATGACTCTAGGCCGGTCGCACTGGTGGGCTGCGCGCGGAGCTGCGTAGCTCGCCTTGGCTTTGTGGGCCAGCTACCTGTGTTCTGCTCAAACATACTCGCCCCGTGCTCGCTCCACCAGCGCGACCTCGATGGCCTCAAATCGCTGTTCTGGACGGAGTCTAGCCTAACGATCGAGCTCGATGCGTTTCAGGACCGGCGGTAGCTCGGTGTTGCGACGGTGGAGGTAGTCGGTGATGTCAGCCTCCAGTCGCAGCTCTTCGGTCCAGGCTTCAATTTGCTTGTTGAGCTCGCGCTCGTGCAACACGGCGCGAATATGGTCGCGCACGGTGTTGAGTGGCGGTGTTTCGAGACCGCGGCGGGTCATCTCGGCGGACAGCACGTCGTCGTAGTAGGCGCGGATATCGTCGGGATTGATGAAGACTCGAGGGCCGAGGCGTTTCTCGACATAAACCAGCACTCTCAGCTGGCGGGTGACCAGCAGTCGGAGCCCTTCATCGTCGAGCCCCAGGCTTTGTAAACGCTCTTGCAGCTCAGCCTCACTGTCGAACTTGGCGCGAATGCGTTCCACTTGGAGATCAATCTCGTCGGTTGGCAGTTGACTAAAGTCGTGGCGCTCGACCTCACGTAGCCGCATACAGTGTTCGATCAAGCCGTCGAGCACCCGCCGTTGCTGCTGTGCGTCGGTTTCGTCAGGAAGGGCCTCGACCAGCTCGAGCCCAATCACCCGCCGAATGTCCGACAGCAGGATGGACTCTTCGTCAACCACCGCGACCACCCGGTCGACGAGAATCTCCGCACCAGCTGGCCATGCCGCGAGCATCACGACCAGCAGGATGGCGCTGCCAAGATGCAATAGGTGTGTGGATAGATTGGATCTCGGCATAAACTGGGTGCCGGACGGGGTAGGTGTTCGGTAGCCTCCGCAAAGATTGTAGCTCGCCTGTGCCCCACCTCGAGTTTTTACGACCGAAAGAGGCCGCGGAGATGTTCTCATGAGCGGAAAATTGGTGATTGTCAGCACGCCGATCGGTAATCTCGACGATGTCTCGCCGCGGGTGCGAGCGGCGATCGAGAAGGCGGATCTCGTGGCCTGTGAAGATACCCGCCACAGCGGTCGGCTGCTGGCGCACCTCGGCCTCAAGAAGCGGATGTTGTCGATGCACGATCACAACGAGCGTCGTCGGCTGCCGCAACTTGTCGAAGCTTTGGAGGAGGGGATGACCGTGGCGGTCCTGAGTGACGCCGGCACCCCGTTGGTCAACGATCCGGGTTTCCTCTTGGTGCGCGAGGCTGCGGCGCGGGGCATTCGCATCGAGCCGATCCCGGGCCCGTCGGCGATCCTGGCGGCGTTGGTGGTGTCGGCGTTGCCGCCGTATCCCTTTACCTTCCTGGGTTTTCCCCCCGCCAAAGGCGTCAAACGCCGTCGGCAATTCTTCCGTCGATTCAAAGAGCTCGAGCATACGCTGGTGTTCTTCGAATCGCCGCATCGCATCGTCTCTTGCCTGGCAGATGCCCTCGCTGAGCTCGGCGATCGTCCAGCGGCGGTGGGCCGTGAGCTCACCAAGCTGCATGAAGAGGTGCTGCGGGGACCGCTGTCGGAGATTCACGCCAACCTTTCCAAACGGCCCTCGGTCAAAGGCGAGCTAGTGGTCGTCGTCGGGCGTGAGGATTAGGTCGCACGGTCTGAAGCCCATACGGTGCCGCCCTACGAGCACGCTGCCAACCAGGGAAGCGGATTCCACCCTTCGCCGGCGCTCGCGCCGGCCCTTTTGCTCATTGATCTTTATGCACCGAGCTCGAACGGATTGACTAAGCTGACGCCGGTTCTCTCGACGTCCGAGACGTTTCGGGTCGCCAGAGTCAATCCTTTCACTTTGGCGGTTGCCGCCAGCAGTCCATCGTGGACCGCAACCGGTGTCGGAGCGTTCATGCGGCCCCACTCGTCGGCGACAGCTTGATCGACCGGCAGAATACGACCTGCGAACTCGGCTCGCACGACGTCGAGCCAACGCTCAATGGCTTCAGCCTGACTCGGATCCCTGGGCCGCACCCGCTCGATTCCCTTGCGGATCTCACCGAGAACGAGAACGCTGAGATAGAGGTCTTCATCGTTGAGCGTCTGCCACCACCGGGCGACGTTCGGGTCGCAGCGATCTCCCTTGCGAACTTCGGAGATGATGTTGGTGTCGATCAGGCATCTCATAGCTCGACGTCTCGGCCCAGGTCTCGGCCGCGAGTCAGGTCGATACCTTCAAGCGGCGCCGAGGCCAGCAGAGCCTTGAGCCCTGGCTTCGGCTCCTCGCCGATGGCCTGCTGTAGCCTCATGCGGACCTCGGCTGCCCGAGCGGGATCGCCCCGGAGGAGGCTGGCGACTCTTCGGATCAGCGCTTTGTCGATCTCGGAGGCCTGCACTTCCAAGCGGACGAGGCCTCGTTCTCTGAGTCGCTGGCGGTGGTCTTGAACTGCTTTTTTCTGAGCAACTGTCATGATGTGAACCCCACTCCGACGTTACCGGAAATATATCCGGATAAACAGGAATAGACAAGTCACGTAGTCTGATGACCATCGGCTGCCTCTGAGGAGTAATCGGGCGAATACCGCCGGCAGTCCTTGCGTCAGAGGAGGGCGCGGGGACGGATCGGCCGAGACATGCCCGAACGCTCGGCTTCCCCTGGGGTCGGTGGCTCCAACACCCCGGCGGGGGCGTCAACGCTCTGACGGTGGCGTCAACGCCCGGACAGTATCGTCGATTCCTGGTGGCGGTTGAAGTGGGGCTCGAAGTCCGGCCAGCACCCCCTTGGCCTTGGCCCATACCGCTCCCTGATTACCCTTGGGAAGCTCACGCAGGAAAGCCAAGGGCAAAGCGGCACCCATCACCGGCAGAAACGTCAGCCAATCCTTGAGCCCGCCATAACGACGTACGAACAGCGCGGTGCTACGACCGGTACCGAAGGTGCGGCGGGCGACATAGGAGCCTGCGGTGTGCGAGACCATGTGCCACAACTTCGCCTTCGGGACATAAACACAGCGATAGCCTCGTTGCTTGAGACGCATGCAGAGATCGGCATCTTCGCCCGCGAGCTGGAATTGTGGATCCCAGTAGCCGATCTCCTGTAAGACATTGCGGCGGATCAGGATGGCGCAACCACTGATGAAGTCGACATCTTGCTCAAGGTCGTATTGCCCCTCGTCGATCTTGCCCATGCCGCGCTCGCGGGTTGCGGCCTCGCGAAATCGCAAGATGCCGCCCGCTGACCAAATGCGGTTACGATCCCAAAAGTAATAGGTCTTGGGACCCACGCAGCCGATGTCCGGTGAGCTTTCGGCGGATCGCACCAGCTCCGAGAGCATGGCAGGGTCGGCCTCGATGTCGTTGTTGAGAAACAGCAGGTAGTCGTAGCCTGCCTCCATCGCCGCCTTCATGCCGAGATTGAGGCCCCCAGCAGGACCGATATTTTGCTCCGTACGGACGGTCTCGACGTCGGGGAACGCTGCGGTGATCGCTTCCGTCGAGCCATCGCTCGACCCGTTGTCGATATGCAGAATGTCGACGTTGGGATAGGACATCTTGGCCAGGCTTGCGATCGCCTGGAGCGTGATGTCCTTCCCGTTGTAGTTGAGAACAATGGCTGCGACGCTGGGGTCGGTCACCGCGTTGGACTCCAGGTTATGCGAGGGTGTCGCCAACTTGCAGCCGCTCGGTGTGGGCAAAATTGGACGCCGACTGCACCTCGCCTCCGGGTCGACGAAGGCGCTCGAGGCCGAGGATTGTCGAGCCGCCGCAGAGAATCGCCAGCTTACCTTGTCGCAAACCGAGATAGGTTCCCGAGGATCCATAGGGTGCGTCGATCCAATCCATCGCGCGGGCTGTGAGGACTTCGACCGGACGGTACTTGCAGTATGCGATCAGGCCTAGCTTGGGGTAGGCGCGCAAGCGATTACAGACCTGCACCGCTGTCAGCGACCATGGCACTTTGCGATGGAGGCTGCCGAGCGGTGGGATCTCATTCGCATTCTTCTCGTCTTGCACCTTACCTTTGCCTTTGCCCTTGCCGGTGTCGAGTTTCTTGAGAATCTTGGTCAGCAGGCTATTGGACAGCGTGGCGGCCCGCGGCAGCAGGTCGTAAAACGTCTCGCCCGCGACGGGCTCTAATTCTTCTTGCATGAGGACGGGGCCAGCCCAAGGATCATCATTGACATCGATGACGCTGACTCCGGTCTTCTTCTCTCCCGTCGCCAAGGCGTAACGCAAAGCATGTTCGCCGCGCAGCTTAGGCAGTAAGCTGGGATGAACTTCGATCGCGCCCAACGGGGATGCCTCGAGTACTTCCGAGGGTAGGGGGCGCCCGTAGTCCACGACCACCAGAAGGTCGGGGCTCAGGGCCGTAATTTGTTCTTGCAGCTCGGGTTCCAGGACCCGCCTGGAACGTACCGCCTCAATGCCATGCTCTCGAGCCCAGTCGATCACCGGATGCGGCGGCGGCTCGTCGCTGTCCACGTCAACACCAGCCTTGGGCCGCGTGACGATCAGTTTAGGCAGGAGATCGAGGCCGCTCAGGGTGTCGAGCGCCGGTACCGCAAGCTCGTGGCTGCCGAAAAAGACAATCGACTTCAATTTTTTCATCGTTAGAGGCTAGCAGAGGATGGCCTTTTGGGGTGGGAGATCGGACGCATAGAGTGTCACTCGGTGCGAAGTTTTTGTCGAATGTGGCTCCACAGCTCACGGTATAGGCGCTCGCGGCCTGTTGCGTCCGTTCCCGTCAACAACTCTACGGCCGTCGGAGTGTCGATTTCGGTCAGGAAACGGCTGACTTGGAGGAGTGATGGGCGGGATGCGCGGAGCGTCAAGATGCGTCCGTGAACGCTAGCCTGGATCCGGTCGGCTGGTGCGAGCTCCGCCGCCGGGCTCAGAACCCGGGATACTAAATGAGGGTCGGCGTGCTGTAGCTCGAGACGGACCGTGACCGGAGCCAGAGCCTGAAGATCGCCTTGCCGAGTTATGCCCGCGCCGACTCTAGCGCGGCTGCCGCTGATGTCCATGCCGAGGTTGTTGATCTTGAGAATTTGCTCCAGTGCCTGATCCCAGGGCACGTTCCTGAGCTCTACAGTGACCTTTCCTTGAATTCCAGGTTGAAGGACAAGGTTGAATCCGCCGATCTCGGCGAAACTGCGCAGCACTTCAGCCAAGTCCGCATCCTTGAGCGATAGATTAATCGGGTCGCCGAAGTAACGTTTGGCATCAGGTTTCTGGTGAGCTGCAAGCCATTGCTCCCTGGCGCTGGGCTGCTCGGCTGCGATGCCAAAAACACAGCAACTGAGCAAAAGCAGGATTACAAGGATGACGTTACCTTTGGGCCGAGAGCTTGCCATGTGGTCTCCGGGGCGTGAACAGCTATCCCGCTGCGGTTTGGCTTGCCACAGGTGCCACGACGGCGGCTGCTGTGGCGTGAATCTCGACCGGTAGTCCGTTGACAGACGCGTTACCGCTCACCACATCGATCCGAGAGGTGTCCGTAATGTCATTGAGACTGACTCCAGGGCTGCCGCTGGCGGTCGTCAACCGGGTACCGCTGCGGTCGTGACCCCAACCATGAGGCAGGCTGACAACGCCTTGCATGATGCTGTCGGTGAGCTCGAGGGGAGCGGTGATCGAGCCCACACGGGACGTCACCGTGACCCGATCGGCGTTGGCCACGCCGAGCCGTTCGGCGTCCTTGGGGTGCATCAACAGAGTGCAGCGATCCTTGCCGCGCATCAGTCGCGGATAGTTGTGCATCCACGAGTTGTTGCTGCGAACCTGGCGGCGTCCGATCATCACCATCGCTGCAGGTGTGCTCAGCTCGGCCAAGCGGTCGCTGAGGCGCTTCGTGTCTTCTACGATGAGTCCGGGTGAGAGATCGATCTTTTGGTCGGGAGTCTTCAGACGCTCTGGCAGGCAAGGTTCGAGCGCCCCGAGGTCGATGCCATGGGGCGCGGCCTCGAGAGCTGCCAGAGACAGGCCGTCGGTTCCGGCCAGGTCGCCATAGGGTCCCGCTCGCAAACCGAGATCAAGGGCATGAGCGGGTCCGAGCTCGGGTTTGGGCCCGCGCTCGAGACGCGCCGCGTCGTCTTCGAGACGGGTCCGGAGCTCGTGCAAGATCTGCCAGTCATGGCGAGTATCCTCCTCCGGCTCGAACAGCGGCTGAGAATAGCGTGACGTGTTGCGGATCGCCAGAGTGTGGAAGACGACGTCATAGTGATCATGTTCCAGGGTGCTGGTCGGCGGCAAGATGAGGTCGGCGTGGCGGGTGGTTTCGTTGATGTAGAAGTCGATCGAGACCATGAAGTCGAGCTCGGCGAGAGCCCCTTCGAGTCGGCGTCCATCCGGGGTCGACAG
>JAJCXQ010000468.1 GCA_029263355.1 Acidobacteriota bacterium
TCGACCACGTACACTAAGATGATGCCCCAAACGGCGGCGCAAGCCGACCACTTTTAACCCGAGGAGGGCCCCCACATCGACTCGCTCAGGCTACTGGTCGCTTTGCGTCGGAATGGGTGGTCGGAATCGTCGGAATACGCACCTGCCGATAAAAGACGCTCAGAGCCTGGATATTGAGCGGCACGCCATAGTATTGGTAGTGCCCTCTCAGCACCGAGCTGAGCCACCGTTTTTGCTCCGCCAGCTTCTGATGTCGTCGTCGCTTCAGTTCGATCTTGATCGCCTTCAGCTTCGCCGTCAGCCGTTGACGGATCGTGTGTCTGCGGACAATGAACTTCCCGTTGCGGGTCTTGCTGCACAAGTGCTTGAAACCCAGGAAGTTGAACGTATCGGGTTTGCCGTCGCCCCGCCGTCTTCGCGTCTCGGCCGCGAAGCGGCCAAACTCGATGAGACGGGTCTTTTCGGCATGGAGTTCCAAACTGTAGAGGCGCAGCCGCGCCCGCAACTCGCTGAGAAACCTTTCGGCGTCGTCACGATTTTGAAACCCCACCACGAAATCATCCACGTACCGCACGATGATTACCTCTCCGCGTGCGTGGCTTTGCCGCCAGCGAGCCACCCAGAGATCGATGACGTGGTGGAGGTAGATGTTGGCCAACAACGGGGAAACACTTCCCCCCTGCGGTGTTCCAGCCTCCGGTACGCTTTTCTCTCCCTTTTCGAGCACGCCCGCCTTGAGCCATTGTCTGACCTGGCGCAGCACACGCGGGTCCGCGACGCGGCGTTGGAGAAATTGCAGGATCGCTTCGTGGTCGATGGTGTCGAAGAATCCACGAATGTCCGCATCCAACACCCAGTTCACCTTTCTTGATGCGAGCGCCACCGATAACGCATCCAGCGCATTGTGCTGGCTGCGACCCGGTCTGCACCCGTAGGAGAACCCCAGGAAATCGGCTTCGTAGACGGCGCCTACGACCTGGGTGAACGCACGCTGGACGACCTTGTCTTCCAGCGCAGGTATCCCGATTGGCCGCATTCTTCCATCCCCTTTGGGAAGGTATGTCCGTTTCACCGGTCGGGGTCGGTACGCTCCGCGTTTTAGCCGTCCGGCGAGGTCTGCGAGGTTGCCCTCCAGATTCTTTCCGTACTGCTGCCACGTCACCCGGTCCACACCAGGAGCACTCGAACGATTGAGTTCGAAGTAAGCCTGATGCAATCGGTCCAGGCTATAGACATGGTGCCAAAGCGAGGTGAACCGCTCTCTCTTTCTCTGTGTCGCTACCTGCCGTATCCGCTCCAGCTTCAACATCAAAGCCTTCCGGCGCTGTGTCCGGGTCTGGGGAGGCTGTCGCGGATTCCCTTTGGCCAAGCCCCTTTCCTCCACCCTCTCCGTCACCTCAGGCGCACCCGCGGCTTTGTTCGAGGGTTTCCTAGGTACTATGGGCTTGTCCGACTTCCCGCTTCCGTTCATCGCTGTCGTACCCTCTCGGTTTTCAACGCGGACCCTGCCACCATCGGTCAGGGTCGGTTACGGGATCTCCCGGTTCCCGCGCAGAATGCTTGTGTACGCGCGAAGGTTCTACGACCGCGCCGGACCCAACTGCCCCTCGCGATAACGCAACAGTCGGTGTTGTCCCCGCAGCTGGCAACGACGTGGACGTCCGAGGCTTCAATGTTTTCGCGGCTCAATAGCCCTGCTCGTACACCCCCTGTCAACGCTTCGTCCAGCGCCTTACGGCGAGGGACGCATGACTCGGGGCTAACCTGGATCGCTACTCCTTTCGTTATAGAGGACTTTCACCTCCTGCACTCTGCCGGTTTTAACCGGCGCTATCTGCCAGGCATCTATTCTGCTGAGGGGACTCTGTGCCGGTGCTCGAGGCCGTCAAGGCTACTCTTCGGCGCCTGCACTCCTCCCAGACTCGTCGCTTAGCGGCCTTGACAGCCCCTGCGCGCTGGCAGAATCGGCTTATGTCGAAGGAGAGGGCGCGAAAGTGGCCGGCGCGAAGAGGTTTGTGTCGGCACGTCTTTTGGGGGTGATCTTCGGCAACACGACCTGCCCAGGCGGCACGAGAAGCGACGCGGCCGGGAGTAGTTGTGCCAGCCGCCTCAGGCTCATCGCTGCGCCTGAGTAGATCGGCAGGCGAGCCAGCAGGCCGATCTCGCCCCAAAAGGAGGAGGCCGCGTCGCAACCCAACCTCTCTAGCTCAAATCACGAAACCCAGCAGGACCAGAGCCATGATCAGGTTGCTCAACAGCAGGAGCGCCATCGTCAACCTTAGCTTATTCCTGTTCAGGTATTTGTTTGCTCGGTAGACGAAAGTTGCTGGGCGGGCACTTACCGGTTTGCCGTCGAGGAAACGCTGCAGGTCGTCCGACAATTGCTCTACAGACGAATATCGACGTTCGGGCTCCTTTCGCAGAGCCATCAAGACAATCCTATCGAGATCTCCGACCAGTCTTCTTCGTATCGGAGGATCCGCCACCGAGCTGGGCAGCTCTGGCTCGACTTCAAGGACTCTTCGAATCTGTTCCTGCAGGGCGACGCCTGAAAAGGACACCGGCTGGACGCCGGTCAGCAACTGATATAGAACAACCCCAAGGGAATAGACGTCCGTGCTTGTGGTCAAGGCTCTCCCAGATACTTGTTCCGGGCTGGCGTATGCAGGCGTCATGGGCGCCATAGAGGTGCGAGTAGGTAGAACTGTCTGGGTAAACAGATCCGGCTCGATGATCTTTGCGATACCGAAGTCGAGCAGCTTTGGCGTACCCTCCACTGACACCAACATGTTGCCCGGCTTGAGATCTCGATGAACAATCAAATTCTGGTGAGCAACCTGTACCGCCGAGCACACCTGACGAAAGAGCTCGATCCGACGCCTAACGTCTAAACGTTGCTCTTCACAGAAGATGTCAATCGGCAATCCATCTACAAACTCCATTACAAGGAAGGGCCTGCCGTCTTCAGTAACACCCCCGTCCAGCAACCTCGCTATGCTTGGATGTTCGAGATCGGCAAGAACCTGGCGTTCAACCCTGAAACGCCTCACAGTCTCGGGACTATTTATTCCGTGTGAGAGAATCTTGATGGCGACTCGCTGATCGTAAATATCATCTGCTCGCTCTGCCAAGTAGACTTCACCCATTCCTCCGCGGCCGATCAGACGGACCATCCGATAAGCTCCGACTCTACGCCCCACCATCGAGCCCAGCGAGACCTCGTCTTCTGTAAGCAGCGCAGTAGAGTCAAGGCCTTCCAGTAGACTATCCACTTCTCTGCGAAGAGACGTACCAATTCCACATTCTTGATCAAGAAAACATTTCCTTGAGGTTTTATCAAGCTCGATCACCGATCCAATAATCCTCTTGGCCTCCAGCCATTTCGTTACGCTTGAAGATCTTTTAGGTCTCGGCTCTGGAGGGGGAGGTTGCGACCGCCGCACTGTCTCCTCGAGAGCCGTACAAAATGCTGCGATGGAAGGGAACCTTTCGTGGGGCTCCCAGGAAATTGCCCGAAGAAGAGCCTCTTTGATTCCATCGGTCGTATTCAGTGTCCCCACAATGACCTCTGCATTACGGACGACATCGAATCCGAGATCCGCCCCAGTGAGGGCGAAGACCGCCGTCATGCCAAGACCATAAATATCGGCGTGAATCGTAGCCCTATTCGCCTCGCTCATCATCTCCGGCGCAGCATAGACCACCGTGCCTAACATACCGGTACGGGTTCCACCAGTGGAGTCCAGTGTTCTCACCAGGTCAAAATCCGTCAGACAGGCCTGGCCACCTCTATCAAGTAGAATGTTTGCCGGCTTCACATCGCGATGAATCGATTGCTGTTCATGGGCGAACTGCAAGGCTTGCCCTATCTCGATGATCAGTTTGATTGCTTTCGCTGGAGATAGCCCTCCAGACAGTACCGCTTTTCGCAGATCGCCGCCGGCACAGTACTTCATTGAAAAAAAACAAAGGCCGTCGTTTTCTATCCGCTCGTCAAAAACCTGGACGATGCCTGGATGGTTTAAGTCATTCATCCGCTTGGCTCCCCGAAAGAACCTCTCGAGCCGCGTACGATCTTGGGCATATTGGCCATGCAAGACCTTGAGCGCAACATTCTGCTTCCTGTCCCGATCATAGGCCTTCCAGACCGTCGCAAACCCCCCTTGCCCTATACGATCAACGACATTAAAACGCTTGCCTTGAAGGTACTGTCCAACCTCAACCTGCACACCTTCTCGCAGCCGCCTCCGCAGCTGTAGAATCTCTCGCTGGATTTCTTGAATATCTGCCCCATCGGCCGCCCCATCGTCCTGCAAGGTGGCTTTCTGACGATAGGCTTCTTCCAAGATCTGTTGCGGATTAGCCGACGGATGATTACTGCCCACAATAGGTCCTAAGGGAGGTTTCTCGATGACTGGCCTACCTATGAGATGGCAGAAGAGGCGATCGTATCCACCTTCATGACTTAGGACATGACATGTAGAACTTTGCAATCGGAGTGGAACATGATCCCGCTCGGAATCTAAAAACAGAACGGGAACGTACTTTCGGTTTTCTTCAGCAAAATAGATCTCATTCGCCAAGAGCGCCCCTTCCCACTTCACACCCTTCCCCTCACCAGCAGGCATTTGCTGAGTCATCTTTTCAACGTAGCTTTGGGTGCAGACCACGATGACAAAGTCCGATTCCCGCATCTGACGCTCAGTCCAGCTTGCCCACCCATTGGGCGGAGCTACTTCGTATTGGTCGATCTGGGCATCGACGCCATCTTCCCGGAGGCGGTTCGCCAGCTCGAGAACGCTCGCCTTGTGCTCCGGCGAGTCGTGACTGTAACTGATGAAAACCCGGGGATAGGACGAAGTTTGCTTGGAATCAGACATCATCTCAGGAGAAACGTAGCCTGGAACACCCGCGAAACGCAAGCTCTCTGTTGCGGCCAATTCAAGTCATGCGTGGGCTGAGCGCCGCTCCAAATGAGGTGTCGTACGAATCAAAGGAAGTCGGCAAGCTCCGGTATGAGGATGCGGGCAATCCTTCCCACCAGCGTGCTGCCGACGGCAACAGTGGCCATTCGATGGGGATTCCCGTCAAAAGGAAGGCCCGTCGTGCCGTCTGGGTATCTCGTGCACCTTCGGGAGTGGTGCCAGGCACCACTTCTCCGAGCGGCTCCACTTCTCCGAGCGGCACCACTTCTCCGAGCAGCAGGATCCTCGCCGACTACTTCTTGCGCGCCGCGCTCACCGCAACCGAGCAGCTGCCGGAGGCGGCCTGGGCACCTCGGCGCCGCGATTCCTTGAATCTAAATCAGGGCGGGCAAGGTGTGGAAACGCTGCGTTGGCGTGACTTCATGGGGTTGATGGATCAGCTGGAGCCCGCGTCCGGGCACGGATCCTGATCAACCCGATCGACCTCCGAGGATCGCTGCAAACTACGCAGATACTCCACCAAATCGTTGATCCGCTGATCCTGCTGGCGAGGGTCGACGTCACCCCGCAATTCAAAAGTCATTCCCCACACCGGCATGTCGCTCGGCCCATGGCTGGCCACTGGATCACGACCATCAATCTTGTGCCGCACTTCGACCGCCGGGAACTCGCCGCCAGCCCGCCTTGCCAGCCGCGACAGGTCCGGCGGTTGATGCTTTAAGTCGGCAGCTACCGGGCCATCACCTTGGCCCTCGACACCGTGACAGCTTTGGCAATAAACCCGATACGCTAGTGCGCCACGGCGGACGCCTTCAGCAACCTCCTCCTCTGCTCGTGCGGCAGGCACCGTCACACTCACGATGAGCGCGACAAACAAGAGGAGCCGGTAACAAGGCCAGTTGTCGACGATCATAAGGGCCTCCTAGTCACACCGTCGCTCCCTATGTTCCCCGGTCCCAGAGTTCGCCGGGACCTCCGCCGGGGTAGTTCACCGCGCCATGAATCCGCCCTTCCGGGTAGGCCACTCCGCAACGCGAAGCAGCAATCCCCAAACCGGTAGCACAGCCCACCCGGTCGGGTGAGGCTAGGGGTGCAAGCACACCACGCTGTCGGGCGTTGTGCGTAGTGATGAACTGCGCCAGCCTGTTATACGGACTAGAGCCCTCGCCCTACCGCGAGCAGCTGTAACGTCGTTGTTGTGGCGTGGGAGAAGGAGGAGTCATGAGCCACGTTCGTCGTTCCTGTCAAATCACACTACTCTTGGCAGCCTGTTTGCCAATACTCGCGACAACACCAACGTCCTCTGCTGCCGGATCGGCTGAGCCGGGTCCAACCCACACCTTCGTCATCTCCAATCGCGAGACCCCTGAGATCAATGCCTCGGTGGCAGCGAACCACGAAGATGGCAACTTCCTCGTGGTATGGACCGACGACTTGGAACAGGAGGTCTTGAGTCGCGTAGTGTCGCCGCCAGCACGGCAAACGACGCGCCCCCACCTGGGCCAGCGATCGACGGTGTGGGCGGCTCCGGAGGGTCATTCCGTTGATGTCGCGACCGCCGCCCACGGTCCAGGAACCGGCGCTTACCTGGTGTTATGGACCGAAGGTAAAAAATGGCCAGCCGGCCCCGGAGCCCTGAGCCGGCCAGACGACTTCATTCAGTTGATCGCGGTTGATGACGATGGCCAACCAGTGACTCAGTCCGCAGAGCCAGTTCGGCTCACCGAAGGGCGTTGCGGTGCGGCGAGCCCAGCGCTAGCGTTTGATCCCGAATCCCGCCATTGGCTGGTGCTCTGGCAGGAGCATGACGGACCCGACGAAGGACCCGAAGGCCAATGGAACTGCGATGTCGACGGTCCCTGGATCGTCTTTGGCCACTTCGTCTCTTGGCATCGCGGCAGACCACGGATCATTGACACGGTGGAGGTCGACATCGCCGACAACGAACGGACGGTCCTACCAAGGATCGTCTATTCACCCGCCCGGGATCGTTTCGACGTTCTCTACACGACTTTTTGGACCGACGAGAGCATCACTTTCTGGCCACCCGCCGTTCGCCGGCTCGGAGTCGTCTCGACGACAGGGGATATCGCTCCGCGGTCGATCGACGTGATCAGCCAGACCTGGGGTGTCGTGTTGCCGGCCGCCACAGCGTTGCCAGGGACCGATTTGACCCTCGTCGTTTGGACCCGCGAGCCGGGCGACTCACAGCCAGCGATCACCGAGGGGCGCCTGCTGAGTGGCAAGCCGTCAGCTCCGCGAAACAAGATTTCGTGGGCCGGGCGGTGGTTCAGCACCCGAAGCGAGATCTTCCCGATCGCTCGACACCGAACCTCCGCCAACGGCGCCGTGAAGGTTGCCGCCGCGACCTATCGGGATCAAAAGGCGCTTGTCGTTTGGGAAGAATCGAGTCGTGAGGGGACCCGTCTACGGGGTAGGTTCATGCCCTATGGCACGTCACGAGTCCGCAAGACTCGCCCCTTCGATGTCGGCACAGGCGGCTTGCATCCCGATGGCCACGGTGTGGCTTGCGTGCCGCAGGGCTGGTGCCTGATCGTTTTCGAGCACGACGGTGACATCTATGGCCGCTTGATTTCGGCACGGCCGCGACGCTAGAAGGCTCACCGAAAATCCGTTCGCGGGAGAGGTGACCCAGCGGCTATGGGTCCGCCGAGCTCGACGATCCAAGAGGCGGCGCCGAGTTCTCCACAGCCTACTAGGCTCCGGCGGGGCGACTGCGAGCTATCGCGTCGCCCTGAACCGGACCTGCATCCGTCGAGCGTCGGTGGCCTGACAGAGCTTTAGACAAACCAGAGACTCGACAACAGATGACGATCGCGCCGAACACAAGAAAGCAGGACAACCGTTTCGTTTCCTGCAGTTTCATGACACAATCTTCTTGTTTGGTTTGTTCCCCGGCGCGAGGCGCCAACCATGAGCCGGGGTTGGGTCCGGGCGTCGCCCCTGCGGCGGCGTCCGGTCTCGAATCACTGCCGACCGTCCCGGGAGGGATCGCGGCCAGAATTCCCAGGCTACAACTCAGGCCGGTAGCCGTGGTCGACGCGCCGCGATCAACGAGCCACCGAGCACCAATAGCGAGCCACCGATTGTCCAGTGGTCGGGGTGCTCACCGAGGAACACAACTCCCCACAGGGTGGCGAACAGAATCTGTAGATAGAGGATCACGCTGCCGCGCCCCGCGGGCACGTGCTTCATGCCGCGGGTGAGGTAAATCTGCCCCCCTTGTGCTGCCAAACCCACCCCCAACAACATCAGCCAGTCCCAACCCGACGGCCACACCCAACCCGGCGCCGCGGCGATCAAGGAGCCGGGTACCGCGACCAAGGGGAAGTAGAGGATGATCACCAACTCGTGTTCGTCGTTTGCCAGGCGCCGCACCATCACGTGTGCCAACGCGGTCCCAAACGCTCCCGCAAGCCCCACCGCCACGACCGTAGGCGGTAGGTGACTCGAGCCCTCGCCAAAGAGGATCGCCGGCCGCGTGATCAGGGTTAGACCCGCGAAACCGAGCATGATCGCCACCCACAGTCGCGCCGAGGCTTGCTCGCGCAGATACACCCAGGCGATCAGAGCGGTAAAAATTGGGCTGAGAAATTGAATCACCGTCGCCTCGGCGAGGGGCATGTGGGTGACGGAGTAGTAGACGCAGGTCAAGGCCGCAAAGCCGAAGGCGCCGCGCAGAAACAGCAGCCACCGGTTGTTGCCCCGCCAATCGGCGAGTCCGGCCCGGCGCAGCAGAGTGAGGGTGATGAACAGCGTCACCAACGAGCGCACGAAGACGATCTCGAGGCTCGGGATGTGCTCCCCCGCCAGACGCGCGAACAGCGTCATCAGGCTGAAGCTGAACGCCGCCAGCACCAGGTAGCGGACGCCTTGATTGGCTTTCATCGACATGGTGGGACTCTGACAGGCCGACGAGTCGGTTATGGATTCGGGGGATGCTTCAGGTCGGGGCGGCAGCGCCTAGGATAGGCTAGATTGGTGAACAACCATGAAACAGGATCAGCGATGCCAGCACTAAACTCGGTGGTGATGCTCGGCGCGACCGGTGCGGTCGGTGGACGGGTCGTCCAGACACTGATGGGGATGTCCGGAATCCAAAGACTGTCACTCCTTGGCAGACGACCGGTCGAAGGTTTGGCCGGAGAGCACATCGCGCAACACTCGATCGACATTTTCAAACCGGAAACGTACACGGCGTTCTTGGAGGGTCACCAAACCGCGATCTGTACCCTCGGAGTGGGCCAGCCGTCTAAAGTCAGTAAAGCCGACTTCGTCCGAATCGACCGAGATGCGGTGTTGGATTTTGCCTCAGCCTGCAAGCAGGCCGGAGTTCGACACTTCGAGCTGCTCAGCTCGGTCGGCGTCAGCGCGACATCCAAGTCCTTCTACCTGCGCACCAAGGGTGAGTTGGAAGACGGTTTGAAGTCGCTCGGTTTCGAACGCTTGAGCCTGTTCCAGCCGTCAATGATTCTTACGCCGACGAATCGTTATGGCCTATCCCAAGCGATCACACTGACTGTGATGCCGTTGCTGAACCCCTTGCTTATCGGTTCGCTCAGCAAATTTCGCGGCATCGCGGTGGATCGACTCGGCGCCGCGATCGCTATCAACATCCAGCACGACGGCAAAGGTGTGGAGACGCTGCATTGGCGAGACTTCATGGCATTGTCCAATCAACAGAGGCTCGCGTCCGGGAGCGGCTCATGAGCCGTGTCGAGACAGCCCTAGCCGAGATGGGGCTGGCGCTGCCTCCTGCCAAGACCCCAGTGGCAAACTACCTGGGGACCAAACAATGCGGCAATATGCTCTTCGTCTCCGGGCGGGTCAGCGTCGTCCGAGGGAAAGTTGACACCGAGGTGAGCGCAGAGGACGCCAAACTGGCCGCCAGGGACACGATGCTCGATCTGTTGGCAATCATCAAAGCCGACATCGGCAACCTCGATCGGATCACCTCGATTCTAAAACTGCGAGGATTCGTCAACTCGGCGGAGTCGTTCAAGTCGCAGCCTCAAATCATCGATGGCGCCTCGGAGCTGCTGATTGCCCTCTACGGCGAGGCGGGACGACACGCGCGAACCGCGACCGGCGCGGCGCAGTTGCCCTACGGCGCCAGCATCCAGCTGGACATGGTGGTAGAGATCACAAGCTAGGCCTCTGTCGGATCACTCGATCGCCAACCCGCTGCTCGCTTGAACCGTGCCTGCATCAGAGGCCCCGGGGACCTCGGCATCCTGTGCCTTCAACAGGACCTCACTGATATTCATCATGGCCAAGCCCGCGAGACCCCACGCAAAGGGCAGCCAGAGGGGAATCAGGTGCTCTCCTGCATACTTCCAGGCGCCTGCCCGCACCGCAAAGAACTCACCCACCGGCCCCAAGACACAGGGCACGAAGAAGTAAATCAGATCCGTGGACTTACGGCGCCACAGCAACACGCCTGCGCTGGCGACGATGTAGACCAAAGTCAAGGTGACGGGACGCTGCCACAGCAAGACGACAGGAGCGATACAAACGACGTAGATCGGCAGGTATTTGGCGGCTTGCAACAAGGCTCTCGACTTCTTCATACAACCTCCAACTCAAACCACGAAAGGTCCGGCACAACAATCCAAGGCTAGGGATGATGAACCAGGATAGCTGATCGAGTGCTTGACCGCGATAGACTAGGCCCATGGCCAACACTCCGAGCAGTATTATTTTGGCACTACAGCGCTTCGTCGGTCGGCTCAAGTCGTCGCAGCTCTTGCTCCTCGTCGGGTCGCTGTTTGTGCTCGATCTCTTCATCCCCGACCCGTTTCCCTTTGTCGACGAAATCATTCTCGGCATCATGACGGTGCTGGTCGCGCGCTGGCAGAGTCGGCGTTCAGAAGACGACGAGTCTTACGGCGACAAGCCCTATAGCGACAAGCCGCCAACGAAGAACGTCACACCCAACAAGTAACGTCTACTCGTTGGTACCCGCCCGTCAGCCTATCCTTTGAAAGTTGACGGTCCGAAGTCGCCGAAGGGCTCGTCGCGCTCGCGCACCGCCTGCTTGAAGCCGGCCTCGGCGGCACGCTGCTGGAAGGCGTAACCTTCCTTGGTATGGCGAGCGATGCCGTCGAAGACGACACCCAAGGTCTGAGAGGCGTCGAGACCCTGACTCGGCACGGTTTGATGGATCAATAGCTTCATCATCATCAGCTGGTTGACCGGCATGCGGGCGATCCGCCCGAGCAGGATCTCGAAACGCTCGTCGAGTTGGTCGGCGGTGGGCGCTTCGGTGGCAAGCCCCCACTCGGCGGCTTCCTTACCCGATAGGCAGTCACCGGTGAACAGCAGGCGCTTAGCGCGCTCGATGCCGATGCGTTGCGCCCACAACGCGGTGGTGGGTACACCCCACACCCGGGCGGGTGGATAGCCTATCTTGGCGGTATCCTCGATCACCAACAGATCCGAGCACAACGCCATGTCGGTGCCGCCAGCGACGCAGAAACCGTGGACTTTGCAGACGGTGGGTTTGTCGCTGTGGTACAGACTCATGAAACCCCGGACGTTGCGGCGCATCCAGGCATAGTCGACCATCGGATCCCAGACCTGGGACGGATCGTGATTGGCAGCCTGGACGGCCCAATCGGTCACCGACGCTCCCGAGGTGTTCGGAGCACCCGAGACCGGGCTGTCTCGATCAACTTCTGGCTTCGAGCCGGGGTCTGGCCTCGAGCCGGGGTCTGGCTTCATGCCCTTCTCGGCGGTAGCGACCAGATCGTAGCCACCGCAGAAGCCTTTACCATTTCCAGACAAAGCAATGACATGGATCTCCGGGTCGACATTGGCACGCTCGACGCCGGCCGCCAGCTCTGCAACCAGCTCGGGAATGATGCCATTGCCGCGTTCCGGACGATTCAGGGTCAGACGGGCGATGCGCCCGTCTTTCTCATAAGTGACGGTCTCATTAGTGACGGTGGGGCTCGACATGGTGATCTCCCAGAGTACGCGACCGTCACCACGACGGGCGGCAGGCCTATGGTAAACCCGGGACCCGGCGCCGCGGCTCACAACCGTCCAGAGGGTGAGCGCTCAGTCCGGGAAACCCGGCGCCAACATCGCGGTCATACGGTCGGGACGAGCGATACCTTGGCCGTTCATCCAGGCATCAGCCGCCTCGATCAGACGGTGGCCTTCGTCCTCTGCCAGGACGTCGCCGAGGCGGCGGCGAGTGACGGCGGCGTACAGCCCCATCTCTGCCGCTTCGAATCCGCTCGCGGCGCGACGCAGCAACTTGCGGCATCGTGGCCGGTCACCTTCACAGTGAGCGGCGCCGGCGAGCAACAAGGACGACATCGCGTCGGCCCAGGGCATCTCGGTGGCCGCGATCTTGGCGGCGTAGCGTCGGGTGATGCGCACCATGTACCGTCTCTCGACACCCAGAGCGGCATTGGCCAAGGCGACTCTCGCCCGGGCTTGTAAGGCTTCGACCCGCGCCAGCCGCACCCGCAACAATAGTGACCGCCGGATCTGCGGCCACCGCTCCTCTAGCCGCTGCCAGGCCGCCCTGGGTTGGCCACAGTAGAGGTCGGCTTGAACACGAGCCAACAGCTCGTTGTAGCGTCTGAGGGTGAAGCCCATGGTGGCTTCCTTGGCCTCTTCCGCCTCCAGGTGACGCAGCGCAGAGGCGGACTCGTCCGCCGCCAGCCAGGCCATAGTTTTAGCCCGCACCGCGTTGGCGAGGTAAGTGTCGCCGCGCTCGTGAGTCTCCGCCAAATGTAACGGCAGCCGTCTTCGCAGCTCGGAGATCTCGCCGAGGTAGGTGTGGCTGGCGATCGAAAATCGCCGGCACATGGTCATTTCCCACACCACTCCCCGACAGTGATCGCGGAAAATTTGGTGGGCCTCCGCCAAAGCCTCGGCAGCCTGGCGCCACTCACCGCGGAAATAGGCCACCATCCCAACCTGCATCGTCGCCAAGCCAAGGGCATGCGGGTGATCAACTTGGCGGGCAAGCTCCATCGCCCGGTCACGGATTCTCTCGGCGCGCTTCAGGTTGCCGGTGGTGGCCAGAAACGATCCCTCCATGGCCAACGCCCGGGCGACCCGGTAAGGCTCGCCGGCCTCGAGGGCCAAGAGCAAATGCCGAGTCTGGAAATCGGTGCCACGCACGGCGTCGGCCAACGACAGCCCATTGGTCACCGCCCAACAGGTGTCGATGCGCACCAGATCCCGTTCAGGGATCTCGTCGGCATCGCGCTCTTTGAAGTGCAGTCCACGAAGTCGTAGTCGCAGCCGGTTGAACACCAGGGAGATCAGCGCACGACGTGGCCCGGCGGCCATTTCGAGACCAACCGCCGACAGGACCGTGCGGGCCACCGTCAGACCGCGATCGAGGTAGCCACCCAACAGGTATTGTTCAGCCGCCCGGCAACGCGCCTCGAGCGCTCCGTCAGGCTGCTGTACGGCGAGGTCCAAGTAGGTCGAGGCGGATTCCGACGAATGTCCGGCGTTAGCCAGGGAACGAGCCAAACCACGCAGCAGGTCGGCGCGGCGATCATCTTCGGTCGAGACCAACTCCAAGGCCTGGCGATAGAAGCGCGCCGCCGGATCGAAAGCCAGGGCATCAAAAGACCTCTTGGCAGCCCGGACCGCGTGATGGGCGGCAGCGGACCCGTCACCGGCCCCGAGGGTATGCTCGAACAGGGCTTCAGGATCATCGAAGCCTTTCGTCTCCAGGGTCTCAGCAAGGCGACGATGGATCCGCCGGATTTCGTAGACGTCCAACAGCGTCACCAGGGCGGCGCGAATCCGATCGTGATTGAGCTCGATACGTTGCGCCGAGCCGCTCGAGCGTACGAAGTTGGCCGCCCGCAGGCTGGCGACCAACGACCTTTCGTCACCCTCCAAACGCGCTGCCTTGTAAGCCACCGCGGCGTCAATCGGTCGATTGGCGGCGGCCAGCGTGAGCAACAGTTGACGGGCTCCTGCGGGCAGCTGTTGCATCCGCTCTTCCAGCATCTCGACCAGACTCAAACCGGTCGACAGAGCGTCGCGATTGACCTGGACGAAACGCGCCAACTGCTCCACCAGAAACGGACTGCCGTGGGCCTCCTTGACGATCGCTGATAGCACCGGTTCGCTCACATCCTCGGCCACCAACAACGATGTGGCGAGCTCTCGCGCCGCGTCGTCGGTCAAGGCTTCTACCTTCACTTGCCGACAGCCATCGGTCCCGGTGCGCGACAGGAGCTCCGCCAGGAACGGTTTATGCTTAACCTCTTCACTGCGAAAACTGGCCAATAGCAACAGCGACGGCGCATCGGGGGGACTCAGTAAGTTCCCCAACAGCGCAGCGCTTTCATCGTCGGCCCACTGCAGATCGTCCACAAAGACAATCACTGGCCGGCGCGCAGCAATGCGTCCCAACAGCTGTCGCAATGCGGTGAAGGCGCGTTGGCGCAGAATCAATAGATCCGGACTATCCCGCTGCGGACGCGGTGCCCGTGACAGCGGCAAGATGCGCCGCAGCACCGGGAACAGGCGCATAAAGGCATGTTTGCGCTTGGGCAACAGCTCTCTGATCTCCTGTTCATCAAGGGAGGTCAAGTACCGACTCAAGCTGTCGACCACGCCGTCCAAGGCCTTATAGGGCACCGCCTCACGCTCATAACAGCATCCGCGCAACACCAAGGTATTGCGACGACGCATCTGGCCATCGAGAAACGCTTCGATCAGCGAGGTCTTGCCCATGCCGGAGGCGCCATGAATGTAGACCGACGTCGCTGCCCCCTCTGCGATTGCTCCCCCAGCAGTGCCTCCTCCAGCCGTGCCGCCCCCAACAGCCCGTTTGCTCGCTTCCTCCAAAACCACCAACGGCTCGGTACGACCGGCCAGGAATCCATCACGAACAATCGGTATCGAGGTGGTCGTGATCTCGGACAGATCGCGGCCCAGGATGTCGAGGATCTCAGGTCCGGTGGGACGGCGCTCGGGGTCGACGGCGAGCAGACGATCACACAACCGAACGAGATCCGAGGGCAGATCGGACACCAGGTCGGCCGGCGACGGCGGGACGCTTTCCTGTTTGCCGACCAGCACATCGTAGAGACTGCCGACAAAAGGTAACCGCCCGGTGAGGGCCTGAAACAGGATCACACCAACCGCATACCAATCAGCGGCGGGAGTTGCGCCTTCGGACTTGGCCTGCTCGGGCGCCATATAGGCGACCGTGCCCGCCAACCCACTGTCGGCCGTCTGACGGTTGAGCGCCAATTCGGTGACCAGGCCAAAGTCCAGAATCACCAGTCGCCCGTCGGGCTCGACCATCACATTCGACGGTTTAAGATCACGATGTAATTTGCCAGCATCATGGAGTGCCTGCACCGCCTCCACCAGCTGCCTGAAAGCTTGGCGCAAACGTTCCAGGTCCAACTTACCTCCCACCCGGCTGCCGTCTTGGGCGGTGGCGAATGGCGTGGGTTCGGCTACACCCGACCGCTCTAAGGTGGTCGGACGCACAAACTCAAAGAAACTTAGCCCGTCGATGATCTCCATGGTGAAGAACCACTGGCCGTCTTCGGCCACCAACTCGTAGAGACTCACCAGGTTGGGGTGGACCACATCGGCCAGCGAGCGGAACTCTTTCTTGAAGCGGTAAAGCGCTGATGCATCGTTGGTGTGCAGCACCTTCAACGCCACCATCTCGCGGCGTTGGCGATCGTATGCCGAATAGACGACACCCATTCCGCCAGATCCTAAGCGCTGACGGAGGTCGAAGCGTCGGGAGTCCTTGAGCTCGCTCGAGTCGTGCAATTCTCGCCTCGGTGATCGGAAGGACCTGGCGCAGGATGACGACAGGTTGACTTGATAAATGTCTACCGCGGCCCAGTCCCTCAACCCTGGCCGAAATTTTTCCCCAGTCAGCGAAAAAGACGCTGCCGCGAAGACTCTGTTGCGAAGACTCTGCCGCAAAGAGCCTGCTGCGAAGATCCAGCCGCGAAGATCCAGCCGCGAAGACTCTGCCGCTACAGAGCTAGAAGAGCTCCAATTGCCCATCGTCACCGATGACTTTGTCGAAGTCCAAACCGAGGATGGCCAGCACCGGTTCCGCCACCGGACGGATCTGCTTCTGGACGTAATGTTCGTGATCGAAGGGGTGGCGACGCTCCTCGGCCGGTTCGGCGCCTTGACGGGTCATGACGTAGGAAATTACCCGACCCGGCTTATGGGACAGCTTACGGGCGGCGGCGACATGGGGCGGCGTGGTGGCAGTGTAGTCGTCGAGGCTCTTGCGCAGCCCTTTGCGATAGACCAGCAGATCGTCGAGGCGGCCGTGGCGCAGATTGTGGACCACCAGCGAAAGATACGCTGCAAGCTCGTCACCGGCGAACAACCGCTGGTAAAGCTCACGCTGGACCTTCTTGGCAAGATCCGTCCAGTCCCGGCGCACCACTTCCATGCCGGTGAAGATCACTTCGGCATCGTCACCGTCTCCTACCAGGCCGACGTAACGTTTGCGTGCACCACCGCTGCCGTGGCGCATCGGCGGAAACACCAACTGGTGATAGAGCTTCTCGAGCTCGAGCTCGAGACGGCTCTCCACCTGCCAGCGCTCGGCGACCCAGGCGCCGACATCCCTGTTCATAGTCGTCACCAGGTTGCGCCCAACTTCGAGTGCGGTGTCCGGGTCGTCTTCCCCGGACAGCACGAAGACGCTGTCGGTGTCACCGTACAATACGCGATGACCATGATGCTCGATACGCCGCATCGACCAGCGCAGAATCTCCTGGCCGAAGCTAGTGATTGCCGACGCTACCTCCGGCCGATAGAACCGACACCCACGGGCGCCGAGCACACCGTAGAACGAGTTCATGAGGATCTTGATGGCGTAGCTCCCAACGTCGTCGCCCCGTTGTTTGGCGGCCTCGCGGCGCGGGAACAGCTGATCCAGCATCTCGGTCAGCACCCCCGGTTGACGACGAAACCTGGCGCCATTGGGGGCGATAATCGGCTCGTCAGCGAGCTCAGCGGCGGGCTTGGGCCCCGCTTTTGTCGCCGGTCGTCGCGCCCCAGCAAGGTAGCCCAGGGGATCGATCTGGAAGGTGCGGATCAGGCTCGGATAAAGGCTCTTGAAGTCGAACACCAGCACGTTGTGATGCAGGCCGGTGACCGGCTCCATGACGTAGCCGCCGAGGCCGGAGCTTGCCCCTTCGGCCTCAGTGTCGACGCTCGGCGCCACGATCTTCCGACGATGGAGCTCGCTCAAATAAAGAAAGTCAAACGCCGCGATCGACCCCGACGTACGGTCGATCGGCAACCCGGTGAGACGGCTGCGCTCGATCACAAGGTCGAGCAGCCGCAGCTTGGCCAGGATGTCGATCACCAACCGCGCGTCGGTCAAGTTGTAACGCACGAAACGCTCGCGATCGTGCTTGAAAGTGTCCAGGATCTGCTGGGCCTTGTTGCGGTCCGGGGCGGCGGACGGCAGGTTCTCCATCCGTCCCGGGACCGCGGTCACCACCTTACCCTCCCCCAACACCTCCTTGGAGACCGAGTCCAGGGCATAACTGTCCATTTGGATGAAGGCGCCACGCAGCAGATGGATACCGTCGGCCACCACTCGGCCCGGGATGATGACTTCGTTGCTGCTCCAGGCCCTCCGCGACTCGCGCATGAAGACCTGACCCGAGCCGCGCCCGATGTCGAGCACTTGGCCAAAACGGCGAGCCATTTCGAGCAACACCCGAAGGTCAAAATCCACCACGTTCCAACCGGTGACGATATCGGGATCGAGCTCGCGAAAACGTCGACAGAACGCACGCAGCAGATCACGCTCGTTGGCGAAGCCGGTGGCCCCTGGCGGTGTTTCGTAATCCGCTGGCGAAAACAACAGCACCTCCGACGCCCCACAGCCCACCAAGGCGACCGACAGCAGGCGCCGAATCTTGGGATCGGTCTCGATGTCAATCGACAACGTCTGGAGCTCCGGTGACCACTCGGCCGGTGTCAGCTCGGGATTACGATAGATCCGCCCGATGCGCTCCCCTGCTTCCCACTCACCGTCAATTGTCAGGGAACCCTGGATACCGCGGTCGATCAGCAGCCGCATTGCAAAACGCACGTCCGCTTCGTAACAGCTGATACCGGCGGCGGTGAGCCGTTCCCGCAGGGGCGGTGTATCGCTCGGCTTGCGCAGCTCAACCCGCGCCATCGCCGCGCCAGCAAAGTTCACCCGACGCGATGGGACAATCCGCTCCACCCCCAACTGGCGAGCGCGCTCGACGTCCGCCGCCGTAATGAAGAAATGCGGCACCTGGCGATCGTCGCGCACCAAAAACGTCTCGCCGGTTTCGAGTCGACCGAAGAGGTAGATCACCGGCTTGCCGCCTTCGGTTCGATAGGTCGGCTGCAAGATAAAACCACGCACGCTCACCCGCCCAGGATATCGAGTAAGCCGCCTGCTGGGAGCGCTGGCGTCTCGCCGGCTTGATCGAGACGGGATTCGAGGAAGCCGCCTGCCGGGAGCGCTGGCGTCTCGCCGGGGTGATCGAGACGGCGAAACCGCTCGATAAGCCGGTCTGCTCTCGACGACCGATGATCTAATGACGCCATGGAACCCAACGCGTTTGATCGCCTCTGTCTCCGCCTCGGTCGCGGCATGACGCTGCTGATCCTGGTGCTGTTGCCGATCGTCCTGGCCGAGGGTGCGGCGCGATGGTTCCACCAACCCGCACCGATCCGCCGGGTCTACGACCCTTACGCCTACCGCATTCCGCAACCGGGGCTGGTCGACAGCTTCAAAACCCTTGACGGTGAACCGATGACCGTGCGTCTGAACGAGCTCGGAATGCGGGGTCCGTCGATCGAAGACTTGCTGCCGGCGGGCGGCCTGACCTTGGTCTTCCTCGGCGGCTCGACGACTGAGAACTACGCCTTCCCTCGCGAACAAACCTTCCCAGAGCTGATCGGCCAGCGGCTGGCAGCGGAGCTCAGCCGATCGGTACAGGTGTTCAACGCCGGCATGTCCGCCGCCACCACCAGCACCAGTCTCGCCCGGTTACAGCACCAGGTGCTGGACTTGGAGCCGTCCTTGATCGTGGTGATGCATGGCATCAACGACTTGGTGTTTGGTTTCCACCCCAGGTTTCGCACCGATGGTCGCCATTTGATCCGGCCGCCGGTCGCGGGACATCTGCCACGCAGTTTCTTATGGGATTGGATACGACTACGTCGTGAGCGTTACACCGCTGAGAACCCGCCCCAGCCGGGGGCCGGGCGACGGATCAACAGTTATGAGGACTTCCCAGCGCTCCGCGTTTTTGAACGCAACCTGCGATCGATGGCCGCAGTCGCCAGCGCGCATCGAATCCCGATCGTCTTCCTCACCCAGGCAACACGGTACAGCGCCGATCCGCAACCCGCAGAGGCGGAACGATTCCGCCTCGCCTCGGCAGTCGCCGCCCACGGCGCTACACCACCTGATATTCCGTCGCTGGCCCGGGGTATGACGGCCTTCAACGCGGTTGTGATGGATCTGGAGACAGATCCTTGGGTCCACACTCACGACCTGGCTGCGAAGTTGCCGCGGTCCCGTGAGCTGATCTACGACGAGTGTCACTTTACTCGTGCTGGCAACTTACACATCGCCGACCAGCTCACCCCGGTGGTGAGCTCGATGCTGCGCTGAGTTGTCGACCTGCCTGGCTTCGATCTCGGTGGCACCCGCGGTCGTCGCATGCCGGTGGACCGTCAAATCACCCACCACCAAGGGGCGGCGAGGATACCGTCGCCCAGCCACTCGATGTCGTCGCCGCCATGCAGCAGCAAGCCGGGCAGCGTGATGTCGGGGTACTCGGCTCGAAAGGCACGCAGGCCGGCGATGTCGCTCACTCGGGGTCGGGTCGTTGCTTTGACCTCGATCGGAAGCAGCCGTCCCCGCCATTCGATCAGTAGATCGACCTCGTCCTGGCCGGTGGTACGCCAATAGAGCACTTCGGGGCTGTCGATCCTGCTGCCCTTCCAGGCCAGCAGGTCGCATAACACCAGATTCTCGAGGTGGGCGCCGCGGGGGTCGGCTTCGCCGGCCAGACGCAGGGCGAGAGCGGCATCGGCCCAGAATAGCTTGGGGGTCTTGACCAGGCGCTTGGTGCGATTCACCGAGTACGGTGGCAGTCGCAGCAGTTGGTACGAGGCTTCGAGCAACGACAGGTAGCCGTGCACCGACGACTGCGCCAGCCCGACGTCACGCCCGAGCTTGCTTTGGTTGAGCAGGTTGCCCAGCCGCAGGCAGGCAGCGCGCATCAGCCGGCGGAAGTCGATCAGCGACACGACGTTCGAGAGTTGGCGCAGGTCGCGCTCGAGGTAGGTCTGGATGTAGCCATCGAGCCAGAGGTCGCGGGCCTCTTGATCTTCGAGGGCGGTGGCGGGCAAGGGATAGCCGCCCCGGCGGGCGAGGTCTTGCCAGGGCTCACGCGGTGCGTCGGCCGAGGTGTCGCGCAGGATGTCGGGCCAGGTGACCGGCTCGGCGACGAACAGCTCGTCCCACGCACCCACCCGACCGAGGCCGAGCTGCTCGCGACGGGTCAGTGGCCACAGGGTGAGGTAGACAGCGCGTCCAGCCAGGGTCTCAGAAATCTGCTCGAGCAGCAGGAAGTTGGCCGAGCCGGTGAGCAGGAAGCGCCCCGGCCGGCGGTCCTCGTCAACCGCTCGTTTGACCGCAAGCAGCAGGTCGGGCGCCCGCTGGACTTCGTCGAGGGTCAGGAGATCAGCGCTGCGCACCAGGGCATCGGGCTCCTGGCGCGCCCGTTCGAGCATCTCGAGATCGTCGAGGGTGACGTATCGCCGGCCGTCGTCTCGCCCCACGCGGCGGGCGAGAGTGCTCTTGCCGGTCTGTCGCGCGCCGGTCAGGACGACGACTGGAAAGGTCGCCAGCGCCTTAGCCAGTACGCCTTCGAGGTGTCGCGGGCGGTAGCTCATGTCTCGGGCGAACGTCGTTGTTAGTGAATCGATCGGCCGCGTCGCTGAAATCTATCGAGCATGTCGATAGAATCTATCAGCGACGTCGATAGATTTACAAGCATGAGTCCCGATTCACCTCTCCCCAGCGTCCCGAAACACCGGCTGTCAAACAGGTATCTGGCACGCCGGCCAGGGCGCACTTAACTTGATCGTTGCTCGAGACCTTTTGATGCACTCCCTCTCCAACCTCCGCAGCCATCGCGCGGCTCTGTCTGCAACGACAAATCCCGCCAGCAGCCATCGCGCGACGACTTCGGACAGCTCGCACAACGGCCGACGAGCGACTTCAAAATCGCCAATCGTTTTCGCGGGGTTTACCGAGGCCTGGTGAGCTTGTTCACAAGCGAGACAGAATGCCGACATCCATGCCGGGCGTGCCGGAAAACCCTACACTCTCTATGGTCAATGATCTCCAGATCAAAGGTCACTCGGGGTGGACGGAAGCACGACGCGGAAGCCCAGGCCCCTGACCACGATCCCGGGATCGCCCTCGCCCCGGTATGCAGACCGCATGCCCCCGCCCTCGCCCCAGCAGCCGCCTCCGCGGATGACGCGCAACGCGCTGCTGGGTGCGGCAAGATCTGCCGGATCAACCGCGGCGGGGTCCATTTTGATACCGCCTTCGCGCCCGGAGTAATCCTTGGTCCACGCACTTCGGGTCCATTCCCAGACATTGCCGTGGACGTCGTAAAGCCCCCAGGGGTTGGCGCGCTTCTCCCCCACCCGATGCGTGCGACCACCGGAGTTCTTGTCGTACCAACCAACCCGATCGAGATCGGCGTCCTGATCGCCGCTCCAATAGCGGGTCTGGGTTGCCGCGCGGCAGGCATACTCCCACTCCTCCTCGGTCGGCAGCCGCGCTCCCTTCATCCACGGCAGCGCCGCCGAGAGCCAGCGGCAGAAGGCGAACGCTTGATGCCAGGTGACGTCGTCGGCCGGCGCAAACTCTTTGTCCGGTACTTCCCTCCCGTGGTAGGGCCGATACTCAGGGTCGAACGCCTGGTACTGCGCCACCGTAACCGGGACCGCCGCCAGCCGGAACGGGTACTGGATCACCACCGGGTGCCGCGGTCGCTCATCGTCGTAACCACCCTCTTCCTTTGGAAGGCTCCCCATCAGGAACTTGCCGGCCGGGATCGTCCGCCACAGCTCGACGCGGCCATCGCGCGGCGTCTCGATCCAGCGGAACAGCTCCTCGGGCGGCGGCGGGATGTGGTCGTA